>CANHHX010000018.1 GCA_947461125.1 Bacteroidota bacterium
CGTCCTTACCTTTGCAGCGCATAATTTAATAGCTTCATGAAATACGAGAAAGAGATAGGTCGACGCAAGAGTTTTGCCATTATTTCGCATCCGGATGCGGGTAAAACAACCTTAACAGAAAAGTTTCTGTTATTTGGTGGTGCTATTCAAACCGCAGGAGCCGTAAAAAGCAATAAAATTAAAAAACACGCCACTTCCGATTTCATGGAAATTGAACGTCAGCGTGGTATTTCGGTTGCTACTTCTGTAATGTCTTTCGAATACAAAGACTTCCTTATTAATTTATTAGATACCCCCGGACACAAAGATTTTGCCGAAGATACCTACCGTACACTCAGTGCAGTGGATAGTGTTATTCTAGTAGTGGACAGTGTTAATGGGGTAGAAGCACAAACCAAAAGACTCATGGAAGTGTGTCGTATGCGCGATACGCCCGTAATTGTTTTTATCAATAAAATGGATAGAGACGGAAAGTCAAGATTTGATTTATTAGAAGAAATAGAAAACGAATTGCATATTTCGTTACACCCCATGACCTGGCCCATTAACAGTGGTAAAGAATTTAAAGGGGTGTACAATTTGCATGATAAAAACCTTCGCTTGTTTACCGGTGGTACAAAAGCAGACGAAGAAGATATTGTGGCCATCAATGATTTACAAGACGCTTTACTTGAAACAAAAGTGGGTAAACGTGACGCCGATCAATTAAGAGAAGACGTAGAGCTTATTGAAGGGGTGTATGGCTCATTAGATGCCACTGATTATTTAAACGCAAAAGTAGCGCCTGTTTTTTTTGGAAGTGCCGTTAATAATTTTGGTGTGAAAGAAATGCTCGACACATTTATTAGAATTGCACCTGTGCCGCGAAGTAGAGCCACTTCTAAACGTCTAGTAGAAGTTGGTGAAGATAAATTTAGTGGCTTTATTTTTAAAATTCATGCCAACCTAGATCCCAAACATAGAGACCGTATTGCATTTATGCGCGTGTGTAGTGGTCGTTTTGAAAGAAACAAATACTACCACCACGTAAGAAATGACAAGGATATGCGTTTTAGTAATCCCTATACCTTTTTGGCGCGTACCAAAGACGTTATTGAAGACGCATACCCTGGTGATGTGGTGGGTTTATTTGATACTGGAAACTTTAAAATAGGAGATACCTTAACAGAAGGAGAAGATTTTTATTTTACTGGCATCCCTACTTTTTCGCCAGAAATATTTAAAGAACTCGTTAACAAAGATCCTTTAAAAACAAAGCAACTAGAAAAAGGGATTAGTCAGTTAACAGACGAAGGGGTAGCGCAGTTGTTTACCCAGTTTGGAGGCAATAAAAAAATTATTGGTTGCGTAGGTGATCTACAGTTTGAAGTAATTCAGTACCGTCTTTTACAAGAGTATGGTGCTGCCTGCGAATTTAGAACCCTTCCATTTTACAAAGCATGTTGGCTCACATCTAATGTAGCTGGTAAGCTCGATGATTTTTTACGATTCAAACAACAAAATGCTGCCGAAGATAAAGATGGTAATCCTGTTTATTTAGCCCAAAGCGAATGGTTTTTAAATACAGAAATTACCAATAATCCAGATATTACTTTCCATTTTTCGAGTGAAATTCATAAATAATCCATGAAGTCAAAAACACTACATAAAGACAAGGTTAACATTATTACACTCGGTTGTAGTAAAAATTTAGTGGACAGTGAAGTATTAAGCGGTCAGCTTAAAGCAAATGATATTGATGTGGTGCACGAAAACACCAAACTAGACCATAATGTAGTTGTAGTAAATACCTGTGGATTTATTGACAAAGCCAAAGAAGAAAGCATTAACACCATTTTAGATCAGCTTGAATTAAAGCGCAGGGGTAAACTTGATAAAGTATACGTAACCGGATGTTTAAGTGAAAGATACAGAGGTGATTTGGAATCAGAAATGCCAGAAGTAGACGCATGGTTTGGTACCATGGAACTTCCGTTGATGTTAAAAAAGTTTGAGGCAGATTATAAAGCAGAACTTATTGGGGAACGTTTTTTAAGTACGCCACAACACTATGCCTATTTAAAAATTAGTGAAGGATGTAATCGTACCTGTTCATTTTGTGCCATTCCATTAATGCGAGGTCAACACATAAGCCGTACCATCGAAGACCTAGTAACCGAAGCCGAAGGCCTCGTTAAAAAAGGTGTTAAAGAGATTATGCTTATTGCGCAGGAGCTTACTTATTATGGGTTAGACATATACAAAGAACGTGCCCTTCCTAAATTATTGCATGCACTCGCCGACGTTAAAGGCATCGAATGGATTCGTTTACATTACGCCTATCCAAGTAAATTTCCCTTAGAAATTTTGGATGTAATGCGTGAGCGTTCCAATATTTGTAAGTACCTAGATATGCCATTGCAACACGCAAGTAATAGTATGCTTAAAGCGATGAAGCGTAATATTACGCGTGAGGACATGTCTGTGCTTATTAAAGAAATTAGAGCACGTGTACCAGGCATTTGTTTGCGTACTACTTTAATTGCTGGTTTCCCTGGTGAAACAGATGAGGACATTGAAGAACTCAAAGAATTTTTGCAAGAGCACCGATTTGATAGGGTAGGTATATTTAGTTATAGCCACGAAGAAAACACCTCTGCACACGATTTAGTAGATGATGTACCCGCCGATATTAAAGCAGAGCGCGCACAATCTATTATGGAAGTGCAGCAAGAAATTTCTCTCGAAAAAAACCAAGAAAAAGTTGGGCTTGTTTTAAAAGTAATCATCGATAAAAAAGAGGCAGGCCGCTACCTAGGGCGTACCGAGTTTGATAGCGTTGAAGTAGACAATGAAGTGGTTATTAATACCAAGCGCAAACTCACCATTGGAGATTTTGTTTGGGTAAAAATTACCAAAGCCTACGATTACGACATTGAAGGGGAACTAGTTGATAGCGAAGGACGCTCTATATAATGAAAGTAAAAGGTAACAGCCAGGGATACAATTAAGTATAGCGTTACAATAATACTTGCACCACTAAATAAGGCATTCGCGCCAAACCAATCTTTTTGGTAGTATAAAACAGCTACTGCGATTGCAGCTTTAACAATCTCTGCTATTAGTGCCTCGTTACTTCTGTCCATCAGTTCGGTGTGGGCATAAACAAAGGCAAAAACAAATAGCCCATAAACAAACATGTTAGGATTGCCAATTTGCGCAATATTGCCAAACAAATAACTGATAAACAAAAGTAGTGTAACGAGTTGTAAGTAGGACCAAACAACCAATCCTTTGGTTTCTTTGGTATCATACTTTTCAAAATGATACACGTCTTCAATTTTTGCTACCGGATATTTTTCTTCAACATCTGCGGGTCTCCAACCAGTTGGCATAAACCAAATTTTAAATTTACTAGACCAGCTTTTTGTTCTCCATGCATCTTTAATGAGTAGCCATAAATGCATAAAATTAATCTTAATTGGATTCCAGGTTTGCACCGCTCGTGTAATGCCATATACCGCAGGTATGTTTGGGTCTTCAGCTTTAAAGGTTCCAAATAATTTATCCCAAAAAATAAATATTTGCGCATAATTTTTATCGAGGTACTCTTTGTTAATGGCATGATGCACTCTGTGATGCGAAGGCGTTACAATAATTTTTTCTAAAAATCCCATATTGCCAATATGCTGGGTATGGTACCAGAATTGTGCAAACAAATGAAGTGGCGCAACAATTGCAATTACTTTTGCAGGAACCCCTAATAAAGCAGCAGGTAGTAAAAAAATCACAAATATTTTTACAATCGATGAAATGCTTTGTCTTAACGCACAGGCTAAATTGTATTCTTCCGAGCTATGGTGTACAATATGGTTGTTCCAAAAAACATTGTATTCGTGGGCAATTCTATGGATCCAATAGCCTGCAAAATCAAGGGCCAAAAAAGCAATAATATAGGTTAGAGGACCGTCTGGTACTTTGGTTACTGCAAAGTGCTGAACCATCCAGCCATAGGAGATAACGGCAATACTAAGCCCAAGCACGTCTTTGGTTACATTGGTGACACCAGAGCTAAGGCTTGAAATCATGTCAAAAGTTCTTACTGTTTCTTTGCCTTTTAATACACCGTACCATTTTTCAAATAATACAAGTAATAAAAATGCCGGCATGGCAATCAGTAATATTTTACCATAGCTTTCCATAGCAACGAAATAGGGATTAGACCCTTTACAAATGTAACTATTCTAACGAATCTTCAATTATTTGATGCCCATGTTGTAATTTTAACCCTAATTATGATTAAAGCTGCCGAGCAAGTTGCTTATCCATTAACGGGCTATTTTTCTAATTTGGTTTCTGATTACCTAGAAGCCAATCAAAAATTAGCACCATTTTATACCCATCCTCCCAATATAGATGGGATAAAGGCAGCGATGGCAGCACGAGATTTGTTTAATACTCCTACCGTAGCACTAGTCAATGCGCTTAACAAACAGTATGAAAACGCTACTGCTGTTGATGCAGTAACTGCAAATATTCAATCTTTAAAAGAAAGCAAAACCTATACGGTTACAACTGCGCATCAGCCCAATTTATTTACTGGGCCCCTCTATTTTATTTATAAGATTGCGCATGCCATTGCTTTATCACGTTCCCTCAATAAGCAAATACCAGGTGCTCATTTTGTACCTGTGTATTATATGGGTTCCGAAGATGCAGATTTAGAAGAGCTTGGTTTTGTAACAATTGGGGGACAAAAATTAGTGTGGCAAACAAAGCAAACCGGCGCAGTAGGCCGAATGATAGTAGATGCTGAACTGCTGTCACTTATTAAATTAATTGAAGGTCAAATAGGAGTGTCGGTTCATGGAGCTGCATGGGTTAGTCTTTTAAAACAATCATTTACAATTGGCAAAACAATTGCACAGGCAACATTTGAAATCGTACATCATTTATTTGGAGAATATGGTTTAGTAGTTGTACAGCCAGATTCCCCAGAATTAAAATCACTATTTACAAGTGTAATCGAAAAAGAATTAATCACTTGTTTTTCTAATAATGCCGTTCAGCAAACCATTAAAAATTTAAGCGTTCATTATAAAGTACAGGCTGCTGGTAGAGAAATTAATTTATTTTATTTACAAGGCAATAAAAGAGAACGCATCGTTCAAACCAGTGCTGGTTTTGAAGTAGCAGCCCTAGGATTAAAATTTACAACCCAACAAATATTGCAGGATGTGCAAAACAATCCAGCATGTTACAGCCCTAATGTTATATTAAGAGGTGTTTTTCAGGAAACAATTTTGCCCAATGTTGCATTTGTAGGGGGCGGCGGAGAGCTTGCCTATTGGTTAGAACTTAAACAAGTTTTTGCGGAAGCTGCTGTTCCTTATCCAGTACTTTTATTGCGTAATTCTTTTTTACTTGTAACAGCGAAACAAGCGCAGCAGTTACAAAAGATGCAAATTAGCACGATCAATTTATTTAAGGGCCGTCCGCAAGTTATTATTGATAGCTTTGTTAAAGCCAATTCTTCGCATCATTTACAAATTAATGCTCAAATGGCTGCCATCGAAGCGCAGTATACACTTGTTAAAGAACAGGCAGCAGGTATTGATGCAAGTTTAGTAGATCATATAGAGGCATTAGCCCACAAGCAAGCACAAAAGTTATTACAGGTTCAAAAGAAAATGCTTCGTGCCGAAAAACGAAAGTTTGAAGCAGAACAACAGCAAATAACAAAAATTATGGAGCAGTTGTTTCCAGGTGGAAGTTTGCAGGAGCGTACCGAAAATATAGCTGATTGGTATAAAATTTATGGCACCCATTTTGTAAGTGCCATAGTAGAAAAATCTGACGATTTTAGTAAGGGATTTACCCTTTTATATCTTAACGATTAGTGTTTGTACGAATCGCTTTTTTGATTAAACATCAAAGCCATTGTTCCAATCTGATTTTAATTTATTTACTTTTTCAGTTACCTCGTTACTTAAATTATTTTTATAAGTAGCGATTGTGTTAGATACAGTATCATTAGTAGCGCCTACAATTTGAGCAGCAAGTATGCCAGCATTTTTTGCTCCATTAAGTGCAACGGTTGCTACTGGAACGCCGCTTGGCATTTGCAAAATGGAAAGTACCGAATCCCAACCATCAATTGAATTAGAGGATTTAATGGGAACACCAATAACGGGTAAGGTTGTAATGGAAGCTACCATGCCTGGCAAATGAGCAGCACCACCTGCACCTGCAATAATTACTTGTAATCCTCTTTGCTTTGCCGAAGTTGCATATTCAACCATACGTATGGGTGTGCGGTGCGCTGATACCACGGTTAATTCAAATGGGATATTAAACTGCTTTAAAATATTCGCAGCATCTTGCATGATTGATAAATCACTGTCACTCCCCATGATTATTCCAACGATTGGTTGAACGGTACTCATAATGATAGTTTAAGTTACAAATTTACTTAATTTTTTACCTCAAATCCAAAATCATAAGCAGTTGTAGGTTTTAGATATACCGCTGCTTTAGCATCTGTGATGGTGATTTTAATTGAAGTAGTTGTAATTGGATCAAACGTGGCTATCTTTTTACGGCCAATGGTAGTACCATCAAATATTTTGAAATAATTATGGGTCTTTCCAAATGCAGATTCTTCTTTGGCTTCAATCGTAAAACTTTTTACACGCTGACCATGTTCAATCAACTCCTGTAATACCACCGCATTTAGCTTTGTAGCCTTTTTAAAGGTATAGGTTAAAGTTACAAGACCTGCTGCATCTGTTTTAGTAACTGGCGAAAGCCCTGCTAATAAATTGGTTTCAAATGCTTTTTTTCGAAGTGCAGCAAAACCCACTAGTGATGCAGAGTCTGCTTCATGAAATAGACCGCGTCTATCAGGAGGGACATTTAATAATAAGTTACCGCCATTACCCACAGATTTTAAAAACAAATTAAATAGGGTAGATGCCGATTTTACTTTGTTGTCTTCTTTAGGATGATAAAACCATCCTGGTCTAATAGACACATCTGCTTCTGCTGGAATCCATAATTTACCATTAACATTACCTTGATTAAGGGTATCTTCCGGTGGGCCACCATGACCTCTATAAAAACCAGCGGTGTCTAATAAATTCCAATTGGTATTACCAATGATGCCACGCTCATTTCCGCACCATCTAATACTTGGCCCAATGTCACTAAATATCATGAGATGCGGCTGATATTTAAATGCCGAATCTTCAAAACGTCTGAATGTGTATTCTTGTTTTTTACCATTAGGACCTTCGCCGTTGGCACCATCCCACCAAAGTTCAAAAAATTTACCATAGCCAGTTAATAATTCTTTCATGGTTGCAATGTAAATGTCATTGTATTTAGGCGTGCCGTAATCGGGATGGTTTCTATCCCATGGAGAAATATAAACGCCCATTTCGATACCGCCTTTTTTACATGCATCTGAAAGCATTTTAACCACATCGCCTTTACCCTCTAACCACTTACTTTCTCTTACAGTATGTGTACTATATTTAGAAGGCCATAAGCTAAATCCATCATGGTGTTTAGCTGTTAAAATAATTCCTTTGGCTCCTGCAAGTTTTGCAACACGCACCCACTGATTACAATCAAGCTGGGTAGGGGCAAAAACTGTTGGATCTTCTTTACCATCACCCCATTCTTTATCGGTAAAAGTGTTAGGGCCAAAATGAATAAACAAATAAAATTCTTTTTCGTGCCATACCAAATGTTCTTTGGTAGGTATTGGTAATACAGGTTTAATTTTTTGTGCCATAGCAGCTACTGTATGTAGTAGTAGGATTAGCGCAAGAATAGTTTTTTTCATTGTGGCCATTATTTATTGAAGTTGTCTTTTATAGAGTTGAATGGTATTATGTAATCCTAAATATAAGGAATCGCAGACAAGTGCATGCCCAATACTAACCTCCTGTAAATGAGGGATTGATTTTTTAAAGAAAGCAAGGTTATGTAGGTCTAAATCGTGACCCGCATTAATACCTAAACCTAGTTGATGGGCTAGCATCGCTGCCTCTTGAAAAGGTGTTACCGCTGTTTCGTGCAGTCCTTTTGTAAATGCCTTCGCATAGGACTCCGTATAAAGTTCAATACGGTCAGTGCCAGTTGTTGCAGCAGCCTGCACCATCGCTTTAACAGGGTCTACAAAAATAGAAACCCGAATACCTTGATTTTTGAAAAGGGCAATGGTTTTAATTAAATAGTCTTGATGTTTAATCGTATCCCAGCCATGATCACTGGTAAGCTGCCCCTGGGCATCTGGCACGAGAGTTACTTGATGGGGTTTTGTATCCAATACCAGCTTCACAAATTTTTCCTCGGTTGGGTTGCCCTCTATATTAAACTCTGTGGACAATACTTTTTTTAAATCCTGCACGTCTTTATATGTAATATGGCGCTCATCGGGTCTAGGATGCACCGTAATGCCGTCTGCACCAAATTTTTCGCAGTCGAGGGCTACTTTTATGACATCCGGGTTATTGCCGCCTCTTGCATTACGCAAAGTGGCAATTTTGTTGACGTTTACACTTAAATGGGTCATATTGTAAAAATACTAAAATCTTGACTCCTTATGCATTAATTTGCAGGCAATTATTACGAACTATATCGATGCAAAATTGTTAGAATAGTATGTCTTACCCATCTTTAGAAGCCTGTTTATTAGATTTAGAAAAAGCAGGTCATTTAGTACGCATTAAAGAAGAAGTGGATCCAAATTTAGAAATGGCTGCCATTCACTTGCGTGTATATGAAATGGGAGGTCCAGCTATCTTGTATGAAAATGTAAAAGGCTCAAAATTCAGAGCTGTTTCTAACTTATTTGGAACCCTAGAAAGAAGCAAATACATTTTTAGACATAGCCTAGACGCCGTAAAAAAACTGATTCAATTAAGGAACAATCCAATCGAAGCACTCAAGCATCCACTCGATAATTTTACAGCAGGACTTGCGGCCATTAAAGCGCTTCCTTTAAAAAATCCAATTAACAAGCCGGTTAAATACCAAGAAATAAGTATTACTGATTTACCATTAATCAAACATTGGAAAAACGATGGTGGTGCTTTTGTAACATTACCACAAGTATACACCGAGGATATTGACAAGCCAGGTATTTTTAATGCCAACTTAGGCATGTACCGTATTCAATTAACGGGTAATGATTATGAGTTAAATAAAGAAATTGGTTTACACTATCAACTACATAGAGGTATTGGGGTGCATCAAACCAAGGCCAATAAGAAAGGGCAACCACTTAAAGTGAGTTGCTTTATTGGTGGTCCGCCATCACATAGTGTAGCAGCGGTAATGCCGCTACCAGAGGGTATTAGCGAAATGACTTTTGCAGGACTCTTGGGCTCTCGAAGGTTTAGATATACTTATGAAGACGGTTTTTGTTTAAGCACCGACGCTGATTTTGTAATTACCGGTGAGGTTTACCCCAACGAAAATAAACCCGAAGGTCCATTTGGAGATCATCTCGGTTATTATAGTTTGCAGCATCCGTTCCCACTCATGCGCGTTCATAAAGTGTATGCTAAAAAAGATGCCATTTGGGCATTTACCGTAGTGGGTCGTCCACCACAAGAAGACACAAGTTTTGGTCAACTCATTCATGAAATAACCGGCGATGCAATTCCCCAAGAAATTCCTGGTTTGAAATCGGTACATGCAGTAGATGCAGCAGGGGTACATCCTTTATTATTAGCTGTTGGAAGTGAAAGATATACCCCTTATACACCTACCAACCAACCCGCAGAACTGCTAACCATCGCCAATCATATTTTAGGAACAGGGCAATTAAGTTTAGCTAAGTTTTTATTTATTACGGGGTCAGACAATGCGCATATTGATGCACAGGATACACTTTCATTTATGACCTATTTATTGGAGCGTATAAACCTTACACGTGATGTTCATTTTTATACCAACACCACCATGGATACCCTAGATTATTCTGGTACCGGAATTAATAGTGGGAGTAAAGTAGTATTGGCAGCTTACGGCGATAAAATACGTGATTTATCAAACGAGGTTCCTCCTGTGTTAAATGGGCTACAAGGCTTTGGTAACGCAGACCTTGCCATGCCAGGGGTAGTATGTATTTCTGCTCCTGTGTATACAACAGCGCAGGAAGCCGTGGGTCAAATGAATGCATTAGATGCGCAATTATCAAATACGCCATTAGATGGGGTAGCCATTATTGTTATTTGTGATGATGCAAATTTTACAGCAAAAACCCTAAACAATTATTTGTGGGTGACGTATACAAGAAGTAATCCATCCCATGATATTTATGGTATTGGTGCATTCACACAAAATAAACACTGGGGTTGTACTGGCCCGCTTGTTATTGATGCAAGAATTAAACCGCATCACGCACCCGTATTAATTAAAGATGAAGCGGTTGAAAAACGTGTGGATCAGTTATTTGAAAAGGGAGGAAGCCTTTATTCACTGATTTCAACCCAGGTATGATCGGCTAGTAAACGAACACTTGAAATAAATTGTTTAAAAGGCCCGTGACCTCCCCATTCCACTGGGGACACTAGTGATAACATATGGTTGCCATCATTTTTTTCATACAAATGGTAGGTGTGTCCAATTTGAGGTTTAAATCCAAGCTTGGCTTCGTAAATCATTAAACTCAATTCTTTACGTTTTCTAATTTCTTGTGCTTGCTTAGCGAGTAACTCTATTTGTTGCTTAATTTGATCGAGCTGCATGTTGGTTTGCTCTTCCATCGCCCATAAAGCTTTGTGTTTAATAACACCTTCTTTGGTGGGTCTAATAGCAACACCAGCCGCAGATGCTGCATAAGGCATTACACTTAATTGCTTGTGGTAAATTTCTGTGTTGGTAAAAGCCTCGCCATCAGGTTTGGTTCCTTTTTGTGTAATTTTTAAATAACCATTGGCCAGTATTTCATGGGTTACATCAAGTACCGTTTTTTCTTCTTTAATAAAACGGGTAACAAGGGTAGAAGCATTGGGTATTTCAGCAAATAAGGTATCCGCTAAAATTTGATTGTCAAATGCACGTAATGTAGCATCTGGTACCACTTCGTGTTGGGTATAAAAAGCTTCATTTTCAATGCTTACCCAGTTACTGCTAATAAGCAGAGTATGACCGTTTTGTATACTTTCTATTTTATAATTACCACTCTTAGGAGCAAGTCCATGCTCGAATGTGCATTTTTCAGGAAAAAGTTGCCAGCTGGCTAAAAAATTATAAGCTTGAACCATAAGTGGAGGTTAATATTTGTATAACAATATGGCTATGTAAAGGTTGTACATGAAGCAAAATATATTAGTTCATTTGAACGAAATCTGGCCTACGAATAAGTTGGCTATTATACCTGAATCGCAAGCCTGTTGTGAGGCTCACATTTAATGGCGTCATATTTGAAATGGTACGAGGATAATAGTAGGTTTTAAGCTCAATGGTTCCAAAAACAAGGTTTTCATTTCTAGTCCTACAACCAAGCCCTACCGCCGTGTAAATACTTGCTTTATCTAATGCTTCGCCAATTAGTTTGATAAAGCTACTGTTCACAAACATAAATGGAGCAAAGCTAAATCCATAATATTTGACGGTATTGTAATACACGGATTCAATATTGCACGACACCCTTGTGGCTGCTTGGATATTGTCATTTTTAAAGGTTGGTATTCCATATTCACTTCTCAAATAGAGTGGCTCATTTAAAATGGTATTCAATTGTTGAGTTGCGCTGATTTGAACAAAATTTCTTTTAGACCACTTTGGATTGGATAATTTTTTGAGTCTTGTAAAATAATTTATCGAACTTAAAAAACTAATATCCTCCAACGATCCATTGTGTAAGTATCCACCCATTTTAATATTAAAATTGGTGTAGTTTTTTTGGTCTGTAAAATAGTCTCTTTCATAATCAATACCGATATAAGGCCTAGTTCTAGTATTTCGCTGTGTTATTCCACTGACCACCGAAAAACTGTATCCCTCCGGAACGTCTTCATTTCGTCCAAAACCATAGATAAAATTGGTGTGGTAATATTCCTGCTTAAAAATATTAAATGCTACAAGACCAGCGTCTATATTGCTGTAATGAATATTGTATTTTATAGTGGCTGTATCTGGAATTTCACTAAATCTTTTTGAGATAGCTCTAAAACTTATGAATTTACGAAGTCTTGTTTGTAAATTATCTTTTACCCTTAATCCTGCGCCAATATTAATACCCATCCAGCCATCCATAACACCATACGCATACTTATACATGTGATCATAAGTAGCCCTTGTATTGTAGGTTTTATTTGCCTCGTAGGTTCCAAATTCAAATCCACCTGTAAAACTATGATAGGGGCTAACAAGGGGTAAGTCGCCTTTAATGTAGCGTGCATATTCTTCTCTTCGTCCACTATTAAAGGTGGGCTTAATTTTATCAATACCAATAGTTAAGTTTAAAAAACTCCCCAAAAAATTTCGTTTGATATATTCAAAACCAGTAGCAGCTAACGGCCTTCTATCTAAATCATAAAGCGCATTGATTTGAATTTTATCACCAAGGCCCAAAACATTGGTATGGTTAATTTCTGCATTAAAAGATTGGATACTTCCAATGTTTGCACTTCCGCCAAATGGAAAAATATCTTTCCACTGAATATTCATAATTACGCCATTAGAATCGGAAGGGTCAATTGATGCAACAATTCTTGCATCTTGAATAAAAGCAAGCTCTCTTAAAAATTTTTCATTATCGGCAATAAGAAATGGGTATAAGGTATCGCCGGTATTAAAAAATAAGTTTTTAAGCATTGTTTTATTGGTCGTGCTATTATATAGCGCTTCCTCCATCGCCCTTTTTAATTTTTTACCGGTGGCCATAGTGTCATTAAACGGGGTAGTGTAGGAGACACTGTTTACTTGAATTTGATTGATAACCTTTCCTTTAAACTTGGCAAAGGGAGATTCATTTTTAATGACACCCGAATTATTTTGCATGTCAAACTGAGGAGCATCAATCCAAATGGCATCCCCTAATTTTTTAAGTATCCCTTTTTTGCTGCGTAATAAAAAGGTAGAGTCGCGTAAACTATGAACAGTTGTATCTTCTTTGGCAAATAGAGGTACGTTATTTCCAACAAACAAGATAGTGATGAGTAATATATTTATCGCGGTTCGATTCATGTATGATAGGAACTAAAAATAAATGCCCAACCATAAAGGTCGGGCATTTTTCAAATCCGGGGGAACTATTAATATCTGTAAGAATCAGACTTAAATGGACCAAATTGCGGAATACCTAAATAAGCAGCTTGTTCAGCAGATAGTTCGTCTAGTTGAGCACCTACTTTTGCAAGGTGTAAACGAGCTACTTTTTCATCTAAGTGCTTAGGTAAAACATACACTTTGTTCTCATAGTTTTTATGGTTAGTCCATAATTCAATTTGAGCAAGTGTTTGGTTCGTAAATGAGTTACTCATTACAAATGAAGGGTGACCTGTTGCGCAACCTAAGTTTACGAGTCTTCCTTCTGCTAATACAATAACATCTTTTCCTTCAATATTATATAAGTCTACTTGTGGCTTGATGGTATCTTTTGTATGACCATAATTTGCATTTAACCAAGCCATATCAATTTCAATATCGAAGTGACCAATATTACAAACAATCGCCTTGTCTTTCATCGCTCTAAAATGCTTTTCAGTAATCAAGTCGCGACAACCAGAAGCCGTTACAATTATATCAGCTTCTTTAACTGCATCAAGCATACGCTTCACTTCATAACCATCCATCGCAGCTTGTAAAGCACAAATTGGATCGATTTCTGTTACAATTACACGGCAACCAGCACCACGTAAAGAAGCAGCAGAACCTTTACCTACGTCACCATAAGAACCGACTACGGCAACCTTTCCAGCCATCATAACATCTGTAGCACGACGAATCGCATCTACGAGTGATTCTTGACAACCATATTTGTTATCGAATTTAGATTTAGTAACAGAATCGTTAACGTTGATAGCAGGCATTGGTAAAGTACCTTTAGCCATACGCTCATATAAACGGTGTACACCTGTTGTTGTCTCTTCCGATAAACCTTTAATACCAGCAACAAATTGAGGGTATTTATCTAGCACCATATTGGTTAAATCACCACCATCATCCAGGATCATGTTTAATGGACGGTCTTCTGAACCAAAAAATAATGTTTGTTCGATACACCAGTCACCTTCTTCAACGGTTTGACCTTTCCAAGCAAATACACCAACACCAGTTGCAGCGATTGCAGCAGCAGCCTGATCTTGTGTAGAAAAGATATTACAAGAACTCCACTTTACTTCTGCACCTAATGCAGTTAAAGTTTCAATTAATACAGCGGTTTGAATGGTCATGTGTAAGCAACCCGCAATACGCGCGCCTTTTAATGGTTGACTTGGTCCGTACTCTTCACGGATACTCATTAAACCTGGCATTTCTGCTTCAGCTAATCTGATTTCTTTACGGCCCCAATCTGCAAGACTGATATCCGCTACTTTGTGTTTTAAACTAAAGTCGATAGAAGAAAGTGATGACATAATTACTTATTTAGATTATTTATGAAGTGCAAAGGTATATTTATAGTATTAAATACTAGAAATTTATTTATAAATAGAATAAAAACATATATTTGAGGTATTATTCAGCATAAATACTCATTTTATGATTCAAAAAAGCACTCAAAAAGAGGAATCCACTACAATTAGTGGTTTAGATAGTAAAGACCTCGCTATTTTACGGCTCTTACAAGCCAACGCAAGGGTAACGGTTAAAGAAATAGCTGATAATGTAGGATTAAGTACAACGCCCGTTCATGAACGTATTAAAAGGCTAGAAGAGGAAGGCGTGATTACACAGTACGCAACACTTGTTAATCCGCACAAGGTAAAAAAGGGACTAACCGTTATTTGCTATGTTTCTTTAAAACAACATAATAAAAATGCAGGGGCTCGATTTATTAAAAGTATTTTAGAAATGCACGAAGTTATCGAGTGTTATAATATTTCTGGTGAATTTGATTTTATGCTAAAAGTAGTAGCAGAAAATATGGATGACTACTATAATTTCCACGTTAACAAATTAAGTGAAGCCGATAACATTGGTCATGTACAAAGTGTATTTGTAATGGGTATTATTAAGCAAACGCACGTGTTGGTGTACTAATTCTTAAAAACAAGTTCCATAATATAATCATCCATTACAAAGCCGCCTCCAATATCTAAAACCGCCGCCTCACTTACCCTAAACCCATGTTTGCTATAAAAATGCTGCGCATTGTTTTGTTTGTTTACTTGCAAATACAAACAATTAGCTGAATGCGATGTTGCGTAGTCGATGGTTTTGAAAAGTAAAGACTTACCGGCTCCTGTTTTTTGGGCAGTAGGTAAAACATATAATTTATTAAGCTTGCAAGTATTGTTTGCTTCTTTTGATACAGAAGCAAATCCAATGGGTTTAAAATTCTGTTCAGCAATATAAAACTGATGCCCCTTATTCATTTGATCTTGTAATGAAGTGCTGCTGTACATCATGTCTAGCATATAATCTAACTGTGCTTTACTAATATAAGATCCATATGCCACTGGCCATGTAATGGTTGCTATCTCTCTTATGGTAGCAATATCATTTACATCTGCTGCTCTAATATGTAAAGTGTTGGACATTATTTAATAGGTAGCGTTTTGGATTTTTTTCTTTTCGATAATTGCTTAGAAGCCCAGTGGCAGATGAGGGCAGAACCACTACCTACAAGTGCCCCCATGATTACATCAGAAGGGTAGTGCTGACCCATATAAATTCTGGAATAGCCAACGCCTGCACTCCATGCGAAAGCAGGTACTGTTACGTACCATTTTTTTGTTGTGATTGCAAGTGAAGTTGCTGTTGCAAAAGCAGTGGAAGTGTGTCCCGAAGGAAAGGCATAATCGGTTTCTAATTGATCTGGATATATACCCGTGTAAGTATTGTATGGTCTATCTCTTTTTACCACATTTTTTAAAAGGGTAGTGGTAGCTGTGTTTAACAAAATGGCAGCAGCCGTATAAGCGGCTTTTTGCTTTACATCTTTATTGTCATGAATAAGTCCCGCAACAAAATACCCAACGGGTACGCCAACGCTAATGTATTTAGCGGTATTAGATAAGTTGTTCCAGATAGCACTATTGGGATTGTTTGGATTAATGCGTCTTAACGTGTTTACCTCATTCATTGATTGCGCCTGCACATTATTTGCAAACATTAAAAATAGCAGGGTTACCAGTAACAATAATTTACGCATTACAACAAGTTGGGTTATTATAATGATTGTAAACTTTCTTCGATAGTAGCAATTCTGGCAATAGCATCTGCTTGCTTTTGTTGTTCAAGGGCTACCACTTCTGGTTTTGCATTTTGCACAAAACGCTCGTTACTTAATTTTTTAGTTACACTTTCTAAAAAGCCTTTTTGATACGCTAAATCTGCTAGAAGTGTCGCTTTTAAAGCAGTGGCATCAAGCTCAATGCTGGTTCCAATAAAAAATTTATCTTTTTCGACAGCTACCACAATGGTGTTGTCAATACTGCTATTGGTATATTCTATGCTTGTTGCATTCACCTGTTTGCATAAAATAGACTCAATGGTTTTATAAGTACCTGTGTTAGCCGTTTGTATATAGAGCGTGATGGTGTCCTTTGGTTTTAATTGGTTTTTGTTTCTCGCATCTCTAAGTGCAGATATCACTTGTTTTAATAGTTCACCACCTGCTACAATATCTGTATTTGCCTCCTTTACAGGAGCTGCAATTTTATTACACAAATCATCCTGTTTCGGACTTATTAAATGATAAATTTCTTCGGTAATAAATGGCATGAATGGATGCAGCATATGCATCATTTCATTTAAATAATGAACCGTTTTATCGTATACCTCTTTTGAAATAGGTTGTTCAAAACCAGGTTTAATCCACTCTAAATACCAGCTGCAATAATCATCCCATATAAGAGAGTAATTAGTTTTTAGTGCTTCTGATAATTTAAAACCATTTAATAAAACATCAACTTCTTGTTGAACTTGTGAGAGTCTATTTTCAAACCAATCCATCGCAAATTTTTCATTTTGCGCATCTAAGTTGGTGTCAATTCTCTTTTCCCAACCCTGTATTAATTTAAGAACGTTCCAAAGCTTGTTGTTAAAATTTCTACCTTGTTCAAGTGCAGATTCGTCAAATAAAATATCATTACCTGCGGGTGATGATATCATAATACCAAACCTAACAGCGTCTGCACCGTATACATCAATGAGTGCTAATAAGTCTGGCGAATTACCAAGGCTCTTACTCATTTTTCGGCCTTGCTTATCCCTAACAATACCTGTAAAATATACATGTTCAAAAGGTTTTTGATCCATGTATTCATGACCTGCCATAATCATGCGAGCCACCCAAAAGAAAATAATTTCTGGGGCAGTAACAAGCGTTTGCGTTGGGTAATAATATTTGATTTCATCATTGCCCGGATTAGACAAGCCTTTAAACACTTCAAAAGGCCATAACCAACTTGAAAACCAGGTATCAAGGCAATCTTCATCTTGTTTAATATCAGATAGGGTGAGTGACGCATTTTTTTCTTGTAAAATTACAAGTGCATCATTGGCATTTGCTGCAACAGCAACAGATCCATCAGGTGCATACCAAGCAGGAATGCGGTGTCCCCACCACAACTGTCTACTAATACACCAATCTTTAATATTTTCCATCCAGTGGCGGTACAAGTTTTTAAACTTAGCCGGATGAAACTGAATGGCCTCTTCCATTACAGATTGAAGTGCTGGTGTAGCAATTTCTTTCATGCTAACCCACCACTGCAAACTAAGCCTTGGTTCTACCATGGCGTCTGTTCTTTCAGAAAAACCTACTTGGTTGGTATAGGCTTCTACTTTTTCTAATAAACCTGCTTCGCTTAAAACAGCTTCCATTTTCTTACGCACATCAAGCCTGTCTTCACCAATAAAAAACTGCGCCGCTTCCGACATGGTACCATCATCATTGAGGGTATCAATTACTTCTAAATTATATTTTTGACCTAGTTGATAGTCATTGATATCGTGTGCTGGCGTCACTTTTAAAGCACCGGTGCCAAAATCAAGTGTTACATAATCGTCGGTAATGATGGGTACGCGTCTATTAATGAGTGGAACAAAAACAAATTTTCCGTGGAGGTGCTTATAACGTTCATCTAATGGATTTACGCATACTGCCGTATCACCAAAGATGGTTTCTGGTCTTACAGTCGCAACAGTTATAAAATCATTATTGCCTTCAATGGCATATTTGATATGGTATAATTTACTTTGAACTTCTTTGTAAATAACTTCTTCGTCAGAAAGGGCCGTTTTTGCTTTAACATCCCAGTTAATCATTCTTTTACCTCTGTAAATATGTCCTTTTTTATGAAGGTCTAAAAACACTTCAATCACAGACTTGTAATAATCGGGATCCATGGTAAAAGCGGTTCGGTCCCAGTCTAAACTACAGCCCATTTTTTTAAGCTGTTGCAAAATGATCCCGCCATATTTTTCTTTCCATTCCCAGGCATATTCCAAAAACTCATCTCTTGATAAACTTGATTTGGTAATACCACGCTCTCTTAGCATAGCAACCACTTTTGCCTCGGTGGCAATCGAAGCATGATCAGTTCCGGGCACCCAGCAGGCATTTTTACCCTGCATGCGGGCACGTCTAATTAAAATGTCCTGGATGGTATTGTTAAGGCAATGACCCATATGCAAAACGCCGGTAACATTAGGTGGGGGCATTACAATAGTATAAGCCTCACGCTCATCAGGGGTGCTTTTAAAATAACCCTTTGATAGCCAATGTTGGTACCATCTCGCTTCCGTTTCATTTGGTACATAATTCTTGCTCAATTCCATGCTCAAAACTTTGTTGCGAAAGTACAAAAAATGAGGGTGTTTTTTTTTATTTGTATGGCACCCGTAAAAAAGCGAATTTGGGCCCTCAATTTAGTGTTTTGAAGTTTGCAGTAGTTGATATAGAAACCACAGGGGGATTTCCGTCGCAGCATGGGATAACCGAGATTGCCATTGTATTACATGACGGTGACCAGATAGAGGGTATCTATGAAACGCTCATTAACCCGCACCAACCCATTCCGCCCTTTATAGCCAACATGACCGGCATAAGCAACCAAATGGTAGCAGCGGCACCGTCCTTTGATAAAGTGGCTGCCAACATCTTTAATTTGTTGGAAAACAGGGTGTTTGTAGCGCATAATGTCAATTTCGACTATTCTTTTGTGCATCATCATTTGCAAGTAGCTGGTTATCAATTAGAAGTGCCAAAATTATGTACGATTAGGCTTAGTAGAAAGGCGTTTCCTGGTTATAAAAAATATGGATTGGGACATTTATGCCGTACCCTAGACATTCAAATAGAAAACAGGCACCGGGCAGGTGGTGATGCAAAAGCCACTGCACAAATTTTGGATCTTGTGATTCAAAATAATGGAAAAACACTCATTTCTGAATTAATCAAAAGACATTAATTATTTTAAATTTCAAGTGTATTTATGGGTTCTTTCGCTCCAATTATTGCCTCACAATTAAATATCAAGGTATCACAGGTTCAAGCGGTTTTAGATTTATTTGGTGAGGCGGCAACCATTCCTTTCATTGCCCGTTATCGAAAAGACAAAACAGGTGGTCTAGATGAGGTTCAAATTCAACAAATCGAAGAAGCGTCCAAATTTTTAAAAACATTTACAGAGCGTAAAGAGTTTATCGAAAAAGCCATTACCGAGCAGGGTAAAATGACAGATGAGCTTCAAAAAAAATTAGACGCTGCAACTACATTAGCAGCGCTCGAAGATATTTATTTACCCTATAAGCCAAAGCGAAAAACTAAGGCACAAACAGCTAAAGAAAACGGATTAGAGCCGCTTTCAATTATTATGCTAGCCCAGGGTTTAGAGGATGTGGATCAAATTGCGGCGCAGTATTTAAATGATAAAATAACAAGTATAGAAGAAGCGCTTTCGGGTGCAAGGGACATTATAGCAGAGCTTATTAATGAAAACGATATCGTGCGCGCAAAAATGCGTTTACTATTTGAGCAAACGGCTTGTATTCAAACCAAAGTATTAACGGATAAAGAAACAGAAGGGATTAAGTACAAAGACTATTTTGATTTTTCGGAACCAATCCATAAAATACCATCACATAGAACCATGGCCATACTCCGTGGTTTTTTAGAAGGGGTATTGCGCATGAGTATTGCACCTATTGAGGAGGATGCGCTTACACTGATCGAATCTATTTATTTAGGGGAACTAAGCTCATGGCGTGAGCATGTAAAAAAATCTATTAAAGACGCTTATCGCAGACTCTTACAACCAAGTTTAGAAACTGAATACCGAACATCTTTAAAGCAAAAAGCAGATGAAGAAGCCATCAATGTTTTTGCTGAAAATTTGCGTCAGTTATTATTGAGTGCACCACTTGGCAGTAAAAAAATACTTGCTATTGACCCAGGATATAGAACGGGTTGTAAAGTAGTTTGCCTCGATGAAAAAGGGATGCTACAACAAACCGAGCTAATTTATATTCATGAAAACAATCGACTAGATCAAAGTGAACATACTATTAGAAGTTTGGTAAAAAGTTATGGCATAGAAGCCTTTGCTATTGGTGATGGAACAGCAGGTAGAGAAACAGAAATATTTATTCAAAAATTACAATTAGGACTTCCTATTTATCTGGTAAATGAAGATGGAGCTTCTGTATACTCAGCATCGGAAACTGCTAGAGAAGAATTTCCGGACAAAGACGTTACAGTGAGAGGTTCTGTAAGTATTGGTAGACGACTTATGGATCCACTTGCAGAGCTTGTGAAAATTGATCCTAAAAGTTTAGGGGTTGGTCAGTACCAGCATGATGTAAACCAGTTTAGGTTAAAAGAAAGACTAGATCAAACCGTCATTAGTTGTGTAAACCAGGTTGGGGTAAACGTAAATACAGCGAGTAAACATTTATTAAAATATGTGAGTGGTATTACTGGCCCTGTTGCCGAAAATATTATCAATTACAGAACTGAAATTGGTGGATTTACCAGTAGAGAACAATTGAAAAAAGTACCAAGACTTGGTGATAAAGCCTACGAGCAATGTGCAGGATTCTTGCGTATTGTAGAGGCGGAGAATCCACTTGACGCAAGTGCGGTGCACCCAGAAGCCTATTCTATTGTGGCATCAATTGCCAAAGATGCCAATATTGCCATTGCAGATTTAATTGGTAATACAGCTTTGATTGGATCTGTTGATGTAAAAAAATATATTTCTGAAACCTTTGGTGAACATACCATCAAGGATATTTTAAATGAATTAAAAAAGCCAGGGCTCGATCCACGTAAAGAAATTGAGCAGTTTAGTTTTGCTAATATTTATAAAATTGAAGACGTGCAAGTAGGTATGGTAGTTCCTGGTCAGGTAACCAATATTACCCGCTTTGGTGCCTTTGTAGACATTGGTGTAAAGCAAGATGGACTGGTGCATGTAAGTGAAATTGCTCATCAGTATATTACTGACCCTTCTGAGTTTTTAAAACTCGGTCAAAAAGTACAAGTTAAAGTAACGGAAATAGACATTGCACGTAAACGTATTGCCCTGTCTATCAAGCAAACCTCGGTTGCGCCTGCTAAAACGGCTTCTAGTAGGCCTGCTGCTCAAAAACCTGCTCCCGATGGGGATCTTTCTTCATTGAGTGTCAACGACGCGCTTCAAGCACTTAAAAAACGTTTTGGCAAATAGTAAATTCTTATATTTATCCTACAAATCATTAAAATCCACCCTATGCAAAAAATCTATCTTTTATGTAGCGGTCTCTTTTTATTTGTATTTGCGCAAGCGCAAAAAACAAAAGACAGTACCGTTTATACTAGCTTTAAAGACCTCCCTTTAAAGGCAGAACGTACGATAAGTTTTGATACCAAAGAAGGAACGTTTATGAGTTTAGATATTTCTCCAGATGGCAAAACCATTGCCTTTGATATGATGGGGGATATTTATACCGTTCCAATGGATGGTGGTAAAGCAAAACAAATTACAAAGGGCTTGGCATTTGATGCGCACCCTAGATTTAGCCCCGACGGAAAAAAATTATTATTCACCAGTGATAGAAGTGGTGCTGATAATATTTGGATACTTGATTTTGAAAAGCAAGACACCATTCAACTAACAAAAACGAGTGTGGATGATTATGTCAATGCCATTTGGACTCCTGATGGTAAATACATCATTGCTGCAAAGGGTAGAAGAACGCCTCGTCTATGGATGTACAATGTAGATGGTGGTGGAGGTATTCAACTCAATGATCAACCCGGAAATTTAAAAACAATTGATCCAAATATCAGTGCCGATGGTAAATTGGTGTATTATAGCCAGCGAAATGGTTCTTGGAACTATAATGCCTTACTTCCTCAATATCAAATTGGTGTTTACAATAAAGAAAAAGGAGAATTCAATACCATTACCTCACGTTATGGATCTGCATTTACACCTACTTTAAGTAAAGACGGTAAATGGATGGTGTACGGTTCACGTTACCAAGATAAAACTGGTCTTGTTTTACGTAATTTATTAAATGGTGATGAAAAGTGGTTGGCATATCCAGTACAAAGAGATGATCAAGAAAGTATTGCGCCTTTGGGTGTTTTACCTGGTATGAGTTTTACACCTGATTCTAAACATTTGTTAGCGAGTTATGGTGGTAAAATTTGGAAATTATCGGTAGCAGAAGAAACGCCTACCGAAATTGCATTTGAAGCAGCTGTAAATTTAGAAGTTGGACCTAGACTTTATTTTAATTATCCAGTTTCTGATTCGGCGTATGCGCTTGGTTCACAAATTAGAGACGCAATGCCTAGTCCAGACGGATCTAAGCTTGCGTTTACTTCGCTCAACCGTTTGTATGTTATGGACTATCCAAATGGAACTCCAAAGCGTTTAACCAATCATAATTTTGTAGAAGCGATGCCAGCATGGAGTCCAAATGGACAATCCCTGGCATTTGTAACCTGGAATGATACCGATGGCGGTAATTTATATACGGTTAATGCA
The DNA here is from genome assembly GCA_947461125.1 of Bacteroidota bacterium. Classification (GTDB taxonomy): domain Bacteria; phylum Bacteroidota; class Bacteroidia; order Chitinophagales; family Chitinophagaceae; genus Sediminibacterium. Next base: position 23,151 of record CANHHX010000018.1, read on the forward strand.
GATGGTTCTTCCCTAAAAAAATTAAGTACCGAGTCTGCGTATTATGCACAACCAGCTTGGAGTTACAACAACCGCATTGCTTATTTTAAAGCACCCAATCGTATTTTTAAAGAAGCTGAATCTCCATCATACAATGGATCAGAAGCAAAAATGAATTGGATAGAACCTACTGGTGGCGAAGAACATTTTATTGACTTTGCAAATGGAAGAGGCAATATTCATTTTACCACCAACACCGAACGTATATTTTTAAATGGTGGTGGCGGTAGTTTATTATCTATTAGATGGGATGGTACCGATAGCAAAACACATGCACGCGTTTCTGGTATTACCACTTATGGATCTGTTGCTGATGCCGATCATGGATATGTGATGGGAAAAAGTAGAACTAATTTAGAACCCATCAACAATTGTATGCTTCCAGAATCGGCGGGTGAAAAAGAGCCACAACAAATGCCAAGTTCTGCTGATATTATTTTAATGGCACCAAAAGGCGACCTCGCTCTTGCGCAAGTAAACAATAATGTTTATGTTGTTACGATTCCAGAAGCAGGCAAAACACCTTCCATTTCTGTGGCATCTCCACAAAATAGTAGTTTCCCATCTCGTCAATTAACCGAAATAGGTGGTGAGTTTCCAGCTTGGGAAGCAAATGGTAAAAAAGTGCATTGGAGTTTAGGAAATGGCCACTGGGTATATGATGTAGAGCGTGCTAAATTTGTTGAAGACTCTGTAAAAACAGCAAAAAAATTAGAAACCAAACGAATTTCTGATAGCACCGCTGCCTTAAAACTTGCCGGCCCTGCTGCTAAAAAATTAGCAGATTCACTTGCTACAATCGCAAAAGCTGATACCGTAAAAGTAAAAGCAGATAGTATTTACAATGCTGAGTTAAAGAAAAAAGAAAAATATAGTCCTTCTGAAACGCAGGTAAAAGTATTTTATCAAAAAGACATCCCTTCTGGAACACTTCTATTAAAAAATGCCAGAATTATTACCATGCGTGGTGATGAAGTAATTGAGAGAGGTGATATCCTGATTGTCAATAACCGTATACAGCAGGTTGGTAAATCTGGATCAATTAAAGTGCCTACTGGTACTAAAACCATTGATTGTGCTGGTAAAACCATTACCCCAGGATTTGTAGATACCCATTCGCATATGTGGCCTTTTTGGGGACTTCATAAAAATAATGTGTGGTTGTATGCTGCAAACCTAGCTTATGGTGTAACAACAACACGTGACCCACAAACGGCTACTACCGATGTTTTAACCTATGGTGACATGGTGGATGCTGGACAAATTCCTGGACCAAGAATTTATAGTACTGGCCCTGGTGTTGGTTATTGGATGTATAATTTACAGAGCTATGATCAAACAAAAAAAGTATTAGAGCAGTACAGTAAATACTACAAAACACAGTACATCAAAATGTACTTAACAGGAAATAGACAAGCGCGTCAGTGGATTATCATGGCTTCTAAAGAGCAAAAATTAATGCCAACCACAGAGGGTGGCCTTGATTTTAAAATTAACATGACACATATGCTGGATGGATATCCGGGTATGGAACACTCTTTACCAATTTATCCTTTATACAAAGACGTTACCAAGTCTTTTGCTACCAGTAAAATCACATTAACACCAACATTAATTGTTGCGTATGGTGGTCCTTGGGCAGAAAACTTTTACTACACCACCGAAAGTCCTTTACACGATCCAAAGCTTAACAGATTTACACCTTATGAAGAGTTAAATCAAAAAGCAGCAAGAAGAGCGGGTAGTTTAGGGGGTTGGTTTACACCAGAAGACCATGTGTTTCAAAAACATGCCGAAGGTTTAAAAAGTATTGTTGATCAGAATGGTTTAGTTGGTGTAGGTAGTCATGGACAATTACAAGGTCTTGGTTACCACTGGGAACTTTGGAGTATTGCTAGTGGTGGTATGAAAGCGCATCATGCACTTAAAACAGCTACCATACTTGGTGCAGAAGCACTTGGTTTAGATAAAGATTTAGGAAGTATTGAATCTGGAAAACTTGCCGATTTAGTTATCATGAATGACAACCCACTGGTTAACATTAGAAATACCAACAAAATCAAATACGTACTTAAAAATGGACGTTTGTATGATGGTAATACACTTGATGAAGTGTACCCGAATGCTAAAAAGTTAGATATCAGTTCTTGGACGAAGCCAGCACCTGTGGTAAATACACCGGTGAAGCAATAGTATCTTCTACGTTACATTAAAAAGGCGGCATCCATCCGGGTGCCGCCTTTTTTTATGTAAAAATTTGAATTAAAATTTAGGATGGATACCCGTATAATTATGTGGCGTAATCTTTTTTAATTCTGCTTTAACAGCTGCACTTACTTTTAATTTACCAATAAAAGCGTGTATCGATTTTTTATCGATACTATTATTTCCTCTCGTTAAATCCTTTAAAGCTTCATATGGGTTAGGGTAGTTTTCTCTACGTAAAATAGTTTGAATGGCTTCTGCTACAACCGCCCAATTGTTTTCTAAATCTGATTTTAATTTAGTTTCGTTCAAAACGAGTTTACCAAGTCCTTTTTCTATCGATTTAATAGCGATGGTCATATGTGCTACCGGTGTTCCAATGTTACGAAGCACGGTAGAGTCAGTTAAATCTCTTTGTAATCTACTTACCGGTAGTTTAGCTGAAAGGTGCTCTAACAGGGCATTGGCCATACCTAAATTACCCTCTGCATTTTCAAAATCGATGGGGTTCACTTTATGTGGCATGGCACTTGATCCAACTTCGCCTTTTTTTGTTTTTTGTTTGAAATAGTCCATAGATATATAGGTCCAAATATCTCTTGACATATCTATTAGTATGTTGTTAATGCGTTTTAGGTTGTCAAAATGAGCAGCAAAATAATCGTAGTGCTCAATTTGTGTAGTAAACTGCATGCGTTGTAGTCCAAGTCTATCCTCAACAAATTCGTTACCTAATTCTACCCAGTTTCTTTTTGGAAATGCAATATGGTGTGCATTAAAATTACCGGTAGCGCCGCCAAATTTTGCGGCATAAGGTATGTTTAAAAACAGGGCAATTTGATTGTGCAAACGCTCGACAAATACCATAAACTCTTTACCTAATTTGGTAGGAGAAGCAGGCTGTCCGTGGGTTCTAGCAAGTAGTGGAATGTTTTTCCAAGTAACAGCCAGGTCTTGAATATGCTGCATTAAATTAATTAGCGCAGGTAAATAATCAAACTCCATGCTATTTTTCCAGCTTAATGGAATGGCTGTATTATTAATATCTTGAGAGGTTAAACCAAAATGTATCCACTCTTTTAAATCGCTACAATTGGCTTTGTCTAACTGAATTTTTAAAAAATATTCTACTGCTTTAACATCGTGGTTGGTAGTAGCTTCTATTTCCTTGATAGTTTTTGCGTCGGCTTCACTAAAATTATCTTTTAGATCTAGTAAAAACGTTTTGGCTTTTGCAGGCAGCTTAAAAAACTTTTTATCGGCTAAAAAAATGAAGTAGTCGATTTCAACAATAACCCTGTACTTTATCAGCGCAAATTCAGAAAAATATTCGTCCAATTGTTGTACCTGCTTTCTGTAACGGCCATCAATGGGTGAAATAGCTGTTAATTGACTTAATTCCATAATTTGATATCGATTAATGGGTAATTATTGTTTCTTTGCATGCAAATCTACTTCAATTGAGCAAAAAAATACGTGTTGGGGCTGTAAGTTATTTAAATACAAAGCCATTACTCTATGGTTTACAGCAGCATGCCGTATATAACAACATCGAATTAATTGAAGATTATCCGGCTAATTTAGCCAAATCTTTAAAGGATAATACCATCGATATTGGTCTTGTGCCTGTGGCGGTAATCCCAGCATTAGCAGCACCCTATATTATTTCAGATTATTGCATAGGCGCTACGGGGCCTGTTGCTTCGGTATGTATTTTTAGCCAGGTTCCTATGGAATCAATCACATCCGTGTACCTCGATTACCAAAGTAAAACTTCTGTAAATCTGGCGCGGATTTTATTAAAAAATTATTGGAAACAAGATGTTTTGCTCTTAGAAGCCCCTTCGAATTTTATGGATTTAATTGATGATACAACGGCTGCTGTAATAATAGGAGATAGGGCATTAGAAAAATACAATAGCTATCCTTACCGATATGATTTAGCAGAAGCCTGGATAAACTATACGGGTAAGCCTTTTGTATTTGCTACATGGGTGGCCAATAAACCAATAGATGAAGTATTTATTGCAAATTTTAATGAAGCCAATGGGCTGGGACTTAATAATATTGATACAGTAGTTGAACAGCTATCGCACAATTATAACAGCTACGATTTACATGCTTATTTCACAAAAAATATTAGCTACAATTTAGATGCGGCTAAAAAAGAGGGCATGGCCCAATTTTTATCTTTATTATAAAACCTAATTGTAGTTTTTAGTGATTCTATTTTTGATAAATTTCCAGATGTACTGAAAAGATACCCTGTTTTCGGTATAAATAACTTCCTTATTGTCAATGAGAGTTTTTAAGTTATCGAGGTACCAATCTTTGTGCTTGTCTACAATGTAATTGATAAGCGCTGCTCTATTAGGGATGGTATCGTTTGCAAGCGTAGATTTACTTGTTTGTCTGTAAAATAATAAGTGATCTGGAATGACGTGTACATTCCAGTTTTTTTGTGCAATTCGAATATAAAATTCCCAATCTTCGTAACCCATTTTCATAGCCTCATCATATCCGCCAACTTCATCCCACACTGTTTTTTTTACCATTGCACAGGCAGGACATTGATTGGAAAATAAAAAGTTAGCAGCGGTTCCTCCTCTTGGCTTTGAACTGCCCGTTTTGTTTCCAAAAAAACGGATATAACTTGTTACCACAGCGGTTTCTGGCTCTTTTTCAAAAACCGCTAATGCTTTTTCAAAAAAAGTATTGTCAAAATAATCATCGGCATCTAGTGCAGCAATAAATTGACCCTTTGCGTGCTTAACTCCTGTGTTTCTAGCCGCAGACATGCGCCCATTAGCCTGATGAATAACCTGTATTTGTGGGTCATTGAATAAAGTATCTAAATAGCTAATAGTAGCCTCTTCAGTAGAGCCATCATTCACAACTATGATTTCAAAACTGGTAAAGGTTTGCTGCTTTAATTTGGCAATGGTTTCAGGTAAATATTTACCATCATTATAACAAGGGATAACAACACTAATGTGTGGATTTGTCATGTTGGTTAGATTTACCTGTAACAAAAAATATTAAGTTGAACATCGTAGATGGTGCCCGTTTGTTTTTGATAAAAAGGCATATCTAAATTGTCGGCAGCCATCTTAATGTAAGTTTTAAAGCCTGCATTTGAAACAATGCTTAAGATGGTTTCTAATTTGAATGTCTCAGTAGTTAAACCATGATATTCTATAAATAAATGCTCCACTTTATGTAGTTCGTTTTCGATGTCTTGAACAACAGGATATTCTGCCCCTTCGATATCAATTTTTAATAAATCGATCTGGGTTTGCCCCGCTAAAATAGCAGCTAATTGTACGGTAGGAACTTGAAAGCTACTATTTCCAGAAACATCAATGCTACTTGCTTCAGATCCTTTGTTGTCAAATGAAATGGTTCCGTTTTCTGTCCAAACTGCTGCTCGATGAAGTGTATAGTTTCTAATACTATTTTGAGCCATATTTTTTTCAAAAATACCTGCTAAACTTTCATCTGGTTCGAAAGCAATAAGTGTAGCATTTGGATAAATCGTTTTAAAGTACAAACTACTAATACCAATATTCGCCCCACAATCTATAATAACTGGATTAGACTCATTGGTTTCAAAACGATATATTTCACATACAAATATTTCATTATACGTCTTTAACAATTCATAAGGTCGCTTGTATAAAACGGATACCGGTCCAAGATTTCTTAGTTTAAGGTTGGTATCATCTTCATGCTTAATTATTTTTCCAGTGAACCAAGGAATAGGGGCAAACCGAGATTGGGCCTCCTGCCAATTGAGGTTTTTTCTAATGCCATTCAGTATATTTGTAATCAAGCCCATAATTACGTTCTATTAATGAATCAACCACTTGTATCTATATGTATTCCAGCCTATAAAAAGCCAGAATATGTTGTTCGTTGCATAGAATCTGTGCTTAAACAAACTTACAAGCAGGTTGAAATTGTCATTTCTGATGATTCTCCCAACCAAGATATAAAATTAGCAATAGAATCTTACAATTCTAGCATCTCCATTAAATATTATCACAACAATCCTGCATTAAAAAGCCCGATTAATTGGAACAATGCACTCAATAATGCAAGTGGCCAGTTGTATATGCTAATGCACCAAGACGATTGGTTTGAAGCGAGTCATGCCATAGAAACCTACGTAGAAACTTTTAAAGCGAATCCAATAGTAGATTTTGTTTTTTGTAGAAATACGGCCATCCAACCGGATGGTCAAAAATTAGAATTACAAGCAATTCCTTCCTTATTAGAGGATATGCAAAAGCATCCCAATCATTTGGTGAGAGCAAATGTTATTGGTCCACCAAGTAATACCATGCTAAGAAGTAATGTTTTTGTCAGGTATGACGAAGCCTATATTTGGCTGGTAGACGTAGATTATTATGTTCAGCTATTAGAAGCGGGTCATTCCTATAAATATCTTGATCAGCATTTAGTAAGCATTGGACTCCATGAAGATCAAACCACCGTTTTTTGCCGCAACAACGAAGATGTAATTATTAAAGAAAATATTTGGTTTGCCACTAAAATTGGAAACAAAGCCTTTAAAGATATTTTCATTTACGATTATTATTGGCGCTTACTTCGTAACTATAAAATTCGCTCGGTACAAGATATAACTATAACAGGGGTTGAAGAACAAACTATTTTACCTGTGATTCTTCATATGCTTGGTTTACAAAAAAATATTCCATTATCCATTTTAAAAATGGGTGTGATATCAAAGATCCTCATGTTTTTTAATTATTTGTTCAAACCCAATCATTAAAAAGCATGCTTTCTGTTGTAATTGTAAATTATCATTCTACACCCTGGCTAACAAAGCTTTTTGCTTCTGCTTATCAATATTATGCGGCAGAAAATATAGAATGGATAGTAGTGAATAATGCATCAGAACCAAATGATCAACAAAATTTGCAGCAGCAGTTTTCCTTTATCACCTGGCTTGAAATGGGCTATAATGCTGGTTTTGCAAGGGCATGCAACAAGGGAATAGAAGCTTCTAAGGGAGACGCAGTATTACTTTTAAATCCTGATACGTATTTTACCGATCATAGTTTAATTACTTGTTACAATCAATTAAAAGCCAGTAGAGCAGTTGCTTGTGGCGTTCAGCTCTATACACCAGACGGTCTTCCTCAATACAGCGCCTCACATTTTATGCGTGGCGGATTAAACTATTTATTAAAAATTCCTATTTGGGGTTCTATTTTAAAAAAAATCGGTTCTATTGCACAAGTAACTAAACCTAGTTTAGATAAAGCCGTTGGCACACAGCAAGTAGGTTGGATTTCCGGAGCTTTTTTAATGGTAAAAAAAGAAGCAATTGATAAAGCAGGTATGCTTGATGAATCATTTTTTTTATATGGGGAGGAAGTAGAGTGGTGTTATAGACTTGGTAAATTAGGGGCACTTGAATTATATGGTAATTTAAGCGTAGTGCATTTAGAAGGTGTAAATATTTCGAATGCAAGTGGGAGCGAAGTAAACGATTATAACTATTTGTACGATAAAAAAGGATTACAACTCATGGTATCCAATCATTTATTGGTACATAAGGTTTTTGGAATAGGTTGGTGTTTATTTCATTACTTCAATTATATATGGGGCGCCATCATTTGCCTAGTAGCCAATCCAATCAATCAAAAGAAAAATGCATTATTATTTGCTGGCAATTGCTTAAAGCTAACTGTATGGATGCCAGCCATACTATTTAATGTAAAAAAGCTCTATAAAGTATTGTAGTTTTTAAAGTCCAATGAGTCCCTTTAAGGTGTCAATTCTAAACTTTACGATGGGCCAAAATTGTTGCGGCCTGCCTTTAATGGTATATCCAATACCTAATACAATAGCAGCGCCTAATTTTATTACATATTCAATAATCTTTTTACTATAACTGATTGTGCCAATGGCGAGAGTTCTGGTTTTCTCGCCACGCCCCATGCCACTTGCCACATTGTATAAATAAGTAGGCGTAAGTTTTTTGGTTTCTACAATATGATGTACTACAATCGATGGGTCATAATAAATGGTATACCCTAGTTCCATAATGCTATAAAAAAGGGCTTTCCCTTCGCCACCAATTCGCACAGAACCCACAACACCCGGAAGTGCTACATTAAAACCACCCACTTTATCGTAAATGTCTTTTCGAACAATCATGTTAGACTCAAGTGGATACTTGCCATTCTTAAAAGCGGTATAGGTTTCGCTGTAATGGAAATGACCTACCATCGAAGAAACATAATAACTCATCCAGCTAGGTTCCGCTGGTATATATTTTGGAATAATTCTACCCCCAAATCCAACACGCTCCGGATAATTATGGATATGCTTTAAAATATTCTGTACAAAATCAGAAAAAGCAACTGCGTCGTCATCCATAAAACAAAGCCATTGACCCTTTGCGATTCCTGCACCAGTGTTACGCGCAAAAGAAGCGCCCTGCTTTTTTTCGGAGGTTATAATAAAATTACCAAGCGGGTGCGCTGCTCTCCAATTATTGGCAATTTGCAAACTATTATCTGACGAATTATTATCAACAAATATTACTTCAAAATCTTGCAAATTAGCGTTACCCTCGTATAAGCTATCGAGTGCACCAGAAATATAACTGGCTCTATTATAACTGCAAATTACAATTGATAACATTAATCTTTTTTAGACCTGATATAAAATACAATAGATCCAACAGCCAATAGCCAAACAAGTGATACAGCACCCAAACCTAATTTATTGGCTAAAATCACTTCGGTAGGTTCAAACTTAAATGTGATTTTATGAGAACCTACTGGAACTTCGATGGATCGTAATACATAATTACACTTATAAATAGGAGTTTCTTTGTCATCAATAAATGCTTTCCAACCAAATGGGTAATAGACTTCACTAAAAACAGCTAGTTGTTTTGAACTTGAATTGCTAGCATAATCCATTTGATCATTTTGCTTGCGAACAAGCCTAATACTTGCCAAACTATCCTTTGTATATGCTGTATCTAATTTCCAATCTTGTTTTTCAGCAACAGCAAGTGTAGCTGGATCAAAGTTGGTTATAGTTTTCATTACTGCAGCCGCATCTGGTTGTAAAGAAACGCGTTCTACAAACCACGCATTACCAAGTGCATCTGGGTTGGCAATGGTATCTTTTGAAAGATCGCCCTGAATAAAATACTTGGTATTTAACATATTGGCAGTAGGCATACAATTAGGAAAATTATACCACTGATTTTCAATTAAGTCTTGATAAATACTCAGTTTTGCTGGGTGATATCCACCAACACTATGGTGGAAGTATGAGTTAAGAGCGCCCGAATTGAATGCACCATTAATGCCACCACGTAAATCTAATACCCGGTAATAGCTTGTATCTTTTAGTATCGCGGCATCGGTGGGTGAAGGATTAAAATTAGCCTCTGCTTCAACAGCCTCAGAAAAATTAGACGCATTAAAATATTGTAAGTCTACTTTAAATAAATCAAATAGTGCTACAAAACCAATGGCTATTATAAAAATATTTAATGACAAAAACTTCTTATAGTATAAAAATATAGCCACAAATAAAACTGCTGCTAATCCAAGTGATTTAAATAAATCTGACGAAAACATAGCTTGTCTGTCAGCAGCTAAACCATCTACTAAACTTGCAACTGGCGCTTCAAATGCAGCACGTTGATTAGGGTCTGGGATCTGTTGAACTTGTTGTATAAGATCGGCTTCGGAAGTACTTTTAAAGTTTTGGGTTGCATAAAAATAAAACGCAACTAAAAATAAACCGATCGTAATAAATAAAGCAGGTTTTATTTTTTGTAAAAATGTTTCTTTATTGTCGGCAAATTTGTTAGCAATTTCTTGTGCACTTAATAGCGCCATCATACCTAATAACAATGTAGGAATCACCATAATCATGCTAGGAGCTCTAAACTTATTGTAAAATGGTAAATGGTCTAGCATAAAAACATTAAAGCTTTCGAAATACAAACCATAGGAAAGTAATATGGAAAGTAGGATAGCGCCTCCCATCCAAAAACGGTGCTTGATATTTTTAAAACCAAAACCTATGAGTGCGAGGAGTCCAAATAAAAAACCTATGTAAGGAGGACCAGCAGTATACCCAATGCCACCCCAATAAAAACGAATATAACCTTGTAACTGCTGTGCAACTTGTTGCGGCATACTTTGTAATGCTTCAATTGCCTTTGAATTAGTGGGATCAATATTATTAGGGTCGCTTCCACCACCATAAATATTGGGGAATAAAAGCACTAGCGGTTCTGGTTTGAGCATACTATAATCTAATGCGTAGGCTTTACTTAACCCTTCTGTTGACTTGGTTCCGTCCGCTTTTGCGAGCACCGAGCCACCTCTAATAGAAGCCTTACCATAATTATAGGTACTAAAAAGCATCGGAGCATTACTTAAAATACCTAAGAGTATAACAATAGCAGCACCTGCAAAACATTGTAGTATTGATTTGTATGTTTTTGCCTTGATCCATACAATTAAGTAATACAACGAAATAAATCCTGCAATAATAAACGTGTAATATGCAATTTGAAGGTGATTACAACCAAAAAGTTCAGTACTTGCTATGGCAAGTAGAATCAGGCCCAATAAAAATTTTCGTTCGTAAACAAGAATTAAGGACCCAATAAAAAAAGGCATATAAGCAATAGCATGTAATTTGGTAATATGTCCTACAATGGCAATTATAGGGTTGTAGGTAGCAAAACCATATCCCAGTGCCCCCACAATACCTATTAAAAAATGAACTCCTAATACCTGAGATAAAAAGTAAAAAGCCAAACAGGCCAAGAAAAAATAACCCATGGGTTCAGGTAAGCCCATCTGAAATAACGCGTCTAATTTACCAAGTGAAAATGCAAATGGAATGATGCCCGTAATTTGATAAGCTGGCATTCCAGCAAACATGCCATTTGTCCAATAGGGAAGCGAACCTGTTACTTCTTTACTTTTTAGTGCATCTTGCGCCATTCCTTTCCATTGTACCACATCCGATTGTTGTAAAACTTTACCTTCTAAAATAGGTTTACAATACAGTACAGCCACCACTAAAAAAATACCAATGGCTATTAAATGGGGAACAGTTGATTTCAGGTTAAATTGCTTCATGTATATGGATTTTCAGGTGCTACAAACCTAACAAAATTTAGCTTAAAATATTCTTTCAATCCTTCAAAATAAACAACTTACACGTATTTTTAGGGTATTATTCAAAACATGAAGCAATATCATTTTTATTCTAAAATAACATTTATTTGTAATATATTGTTTTGTATATGTATTTATGTGAGAGGTGTTCATTTAAGTACTGGAATGAACGACATGATCGTACCATTTAGTTCTGCGATTGTTGTTCTAGGTTGGTTTGTTGCACCCGTTCTAACCTTAGTTGAAAACATTTACTTGTTTTGGTTGTTTATTCGAAAACAAGATTCGGGACTACCAGCTTGGAGAATTATCGCTACCCTGCTTTTTTTGATTGCTCAAATATTTGTTCATTTTATACTGCCTGCATGATTCATTCTATTTTAAAAGACAAGCCAACCAAACTATTTATAAGTATTGCTGCTTTTTTTGTAGCTAATGCGCTGATTGCCGAATGTATTGGAGGTAAAATATTTTCTCTCGAAAAAGTATTTGGAATGTCGCCCTCTAATTTTAACATATTTGGGCAATCTGGTTTGGCTTTTAATTTAACCTGTGGTGTACTATTATGGCCACTTGAATTTATTGTTACTGATATTGTCAACGAATATTACGGCCCAAAAGCAGTGAAACGCATTAGCTACACCGCAGTGGTGCTCATCATTTATGCGTTTATTATGTTTTATGGAGCCATGCATGTGGCGCCCGCCGATTTTTGGATTACTTCTAAACAAACAGAAGGTATTGACAATATGCAAACAGCGTTTAGTGGCATATTTGGACAGGGCATGTGGATTATTGTTGGAAGTATTACAGCATTTTTAGTAAGCCAGATTATTGATGTAACCGTCTTTCATAAAATCAAAAAAATGACAGGCGAAAAGTGGGTATGGCTTCGTGCAACGGGATCAACAGTGGTATCGCAACTAGTAGATAGTTTTATTGTTTTGTTTATTGCATTTAAAATAGGAAATGGCTGGTCATGGCAGTTGGTACTTGCTATTTGTCTTGTAAATTATGCATACAAATTTACAATGGCAATAGTGCTAACTCCATTGATATACATTATCGAAAAACAAATTGACAATTACCTGGGACAAGA
>CANHHX010000019.1 GCA_947461125.1 Bacteroidota bacterium
CGCTAAAATGGGTGCAGAAGCCGTTCACGGTTTATTGCAAAGAATTGATTTAGATGGTTTAAGTTTCTCTTTACGTAATGCTGCTGCAAACGAAACTTCTCAACAACGTAAAGCAGATGCTTTAAAGCGTCTTAGCGTTGTAGAATCTTTCCGTGATGCAGGTACACGTATTGTAAATAAGCCTGAGTGGATGGTGATGCAATACATCCCAGTTATTCCACCAGAACTTCGTCCATTAGTACCGCTAGATGGTGGTCGTTTTGCATCTTCTGATTTAAACGATTTATACCGTCGTGTAATTATTCGTAACAACCGTTTAAAGCGTTTGTTAGAAATTAAAGCGCCAGAAGTAATCTTACGTAATGAAAAACGTATGTTACAAGAAGCGATCGATTCTTTATTCGATAACTCTCGTAAATCTAATGCCGTTAAAGCAGAAGGTGGACGTGCTTTAAAATCTTTATCGGATGTATTAAAAGGGAAGCAAGGTCGTTTCCGTCAAAACTTACTTGGTAAGCGTGTAGACTATTCTGGTCGTTCTGTAATTGTGGTAGGACCTGAGTTAAAAATGCACGAGTGCGGATTACCAAAAGATATGGCTGCCGAATTATTTAAGCCATTTGTTATTCGTAAATTAATTGAAAGAGGTATTGTAAAAACAGTAAAGTCTGCTAAAAAATTAGTAGATAAAAAAGAAGCTGTTATTTGGGATATCTTAGAAAATATTTTAAAAGGTCACCCGGTATTATTAAACCGTGCCCCAACACTTCACCGCTTGTCTATTCAGGCATTCCAACCTAAGTTGGTAGAAGGTAAAGCCATTCAATTACACCCACTCGTAACGTCTTCGTTTAACGCGGATTTCGATGGTGACCAAATGGCGGTACACGTTCCACTTAGCAGTGCAGCGGTACTTGAAGCGCAGTTATTAATGCTTTCTTCTCACAACATCCTAAACCCACAAAATGGTACGCCAATCACCCTTCCTTCTCAGGACATGGTACTTGGTTTATACTACATCACAAAGGGTAAGAAAACCACTGCAACTGAAACCGTAAAAGGACAGGGCATGGCGTTTTACAGCATGGATGAAGTAATCATTGCGTACAATGAGAACCGTGTAGATTTACACGCGAACATCAAAGTAAAAACCAATGTGCGTGAAGGTGGTGTTCTTGTTAAAAAATTAATTGACACTACTGTGGGTCGTGTGTTATTCAACCAACACGTTCCTGCACCAGTAGGTTATATCAATGCACTATTAACCAAGAAATCTTTAAGAGATATCATTGGTGATATTATTAAAATCACAAACGTTCCTACCACCGCTAAATTCTTAGATGATATTAAAACACTAGGATTTAGAATGGCATTCCGTGGTGGTTTATCATTTAACGTAAACGACTTAATCGTTCCTGATCAAAGAGGTGAGTTACTTGATAATGCTAAAGCAGAAGTAGAAGAAGTTTGGGAAAACTACAACATGGGTCTTATTACCAATAACGAGCGTTACAACCAAGTTATTGATATCTGGGGTCGTGTAGATACGAGAATTACTGAAACCTTAATGCATGAAATGCAAACAGATAAGCAAGGCTTTAACTCTGTTTACATGATGCTTGATTCAGGTGCTCGTGGTAGTAAAACACAGGTTAAGCAGCTAGTAGGTATTAGAGGTCTAATGGCTAAGCCACGTAAGAGTGGTAGCGCTGGCTCTGAGGTAATTGAAAACCCAATCCTTTCAAACTTTAAGAGCGGTCTTAACGTATTAGATTACTTTATTTCTACGCACGGTGCGCGTAAGGGTCTTGCGGATACGGCATTAAAAACAGCCGATGCAGGTTACCTAACACGCCGTCTAGTTGACGTTTCTCAAGACGTTGTTATTGCGGATGATGACTGTGGTACTTTACGTGGTATTGCAACATCTGCTTTAAAAGACAATGAAGATGTTATCGAACAATTATCAGATAGAATTGAAGGTCGTACTTCATTACATAATGTTTACCATCCTGTAACGGAACAATTAATTATCAATGCTGGTGAAGAAATTTCATCTGATGTTGCTAAAGAAATTGATGAAGCAGGTATCGAATCAGTAGAGATTCGTTCTGTACTTACTTGCGAAAGTAAGCGTGGTGTTTGTGTAAAATGTTATGGTAAAAACTTAGCAACTGGTTACCTCGCACAACGTGGTGATGCAGTGGGTATCATTGCAGCGCAATCTATTGGTGAACCAGGTACACAGCTTACACTTCGTACGTTCCACGTAGGTGGTGTGGCAGGATCTGCTTCAATCGAATCTACACTCGTAGCTAAGTTTGATGGTACCATTCAGTTTGATGGTTTACGTACGGTAGAAACAGTAAACAACGAAGGCAAAAAAGCTAAAATTGTTATTGGACGTACTGGTGAAGTAAGAATCACGGATGTTAAAAACGACCGTCTCATGATCACCAATAACGTTCCTTATGGTGCTACGTTAAGTGTTAAAGATGGCCAAGATGTGAAAAAAGGAGATGTGATTTGTACTTGGGATCCATTCAACAACGTTATCGTTTCTGAGCAAAACGGTAAGATCAAATTTGACAACGTTCTCGAAGGTATTACCTACCGTGATGAGGCCGATGAGCAAACAGGTCACCGCGAAAAAGTGGTTATTGAAACAAAAGATAAAACCAAAATACCTACTATCATTGTAGAAGGAAAAGACAACAAACATTACAACTTACCAGTAGGATCTCACATCGCTGTAGAAGAAGGCGACGAAGTAAAAGCTGGTTTTGTGATGGTTAAAATCCCTCGTATTTTAGGTAAGCTCCGCGATATCACCGGAGGTCTTCCACGTGTAACTGAATTATTTGAAGCAAGAAATCCAGGTAACCCTGCGATTGTTTGTGAAATTGATGGTGTGGTTGCATTTGGTAGCGTTAAGCGTGGTAACAGAGAAATCATTGTTGAATCTAAAGATGGCATGATTAAGAAGTACTTAGTACCTCTAACGCGCCAAATTCTAGTTCAAGATGGTGACTTCGTAAAAGCGGGTACCCCAATGTCTGATGGACAAATCGCACCTGCGGCAATCCTTGCTATTAAAGGACCATTTGCGGTACAAGAGTACGTTGTAAATGAAATCCAAGAGGTATACCGTTTACAAGGTGTAAAAATCAATGACAAGCACGTAGAAGTGATTGTACGTCAGATGATGAAGAAGGTAGAAATTGTAGATGCTGGTGATACTAAATTCTTAGAGGAGGATCTAGAAGACAGATTTGACTTTATCGAAGAAAATGACCGTATCTATGATAAAAAAGTAGTTACAGAAGCTGGCGAAAGTGCAACGTACAAAGCCGGTCAAATTATAACATTAAGAGAATTACGCGAAGAGAATTCAATTCTACGCCGCTCGGACAGAAAACTAGTGGAAGTGCGTGATGCAAAACCTGCAACGGCTACCCCTGTTTTACTGGGTATTACCAAAGCGTCTCTTGGTGTTAGAAGTTGGATCTCTGCGGCTTCGTTCCAAGAAACTACCAAAGTATTAAGCCAAGCGGCAATACAAGGTAAGAAAGACATGATGTTAGGTCTTAAAGAGAATGTAATTACAGGTCATTTGATTCCTGCTGGTACCGGACAAAAAGAGTTCGAGAACATGATTGTAGGAAGCAAAGAAGAATATGAAGTATTAGCTACCACCAGAGAAGCGATGAGCTTTGATGAGGAAGAATAATAGCTCTATTTCTTAATAAATTTGTAAAAGTAGGAAGCCAACACTTCCTACTTTTACATTTAATGTATAAAATCTATAAATTTGTTACATGAAAAATATCAATACCATTTTAAATGTTGTTTTAGGAATTGCAGTGGCAGTTTTATTTTATTTTCAGTTTAGCGGTAGCAAGCCTACGCTAGCAGCAGGTTCTAAAGCAGTAGCTGCTGGTGATTTTAGAATCGCTTATTTTGAAATCGATTCGGTTGAATCTCAATTCAATTACTATAAAGAAGTAAGTAATTCTATTCAAGCAAAAGCACAGCAAAACAACAATGAGCTGAATCAGTTAAAAGAAGTGTTTGCATCAAAATACCAGGAGTTGCAAAAAAATGGTCAACGCATGACAGAAGCAGAAGTAAATGCTAGACAACAGGAGCTTCAGCAAATGGATAAGACATTCAAGAGCAAGGAGCAAATGATGAATAATGAAATGCAGGATGAAAGCATGAAAAAACTACAAGACGTAAAGAAAAAAATCACAGATTATTTAGCGGAATACAATAAGTCTAAAGGTTACGCATTTATTTTGGGTAACAATTCAGATATGCTTTCTATGTATTACAAAGACACAGCTTACGATATTACCGCAGACCTTGTAAAAGGGTTAAATGAATTGTATAAAGCGAAAAAATAGCCCCCTTAAATCTTATTTTTTTTAATTATCTTGAAGTTCTGTTTTAACCAACAGAACTTTTTTTTATGAGTACAACTACACCTGAATTTAAACCATCATTAGGGTTATTGGATGCCACCATGATTGTGGCTGGTAGCATGATTGGTTCTGGTATCTTTATTGTAAGTGCTGACATTACCCGCAACGTGGGTTCGGCAGGCTGGCTGGTGGTTGTATGGCTTCTAACTGGCTTTATGACCCTAACAGCGGCGTTGAGTTATGGTGAGTTAAGTGCTATGTTCCCAAAAGCCGGAGGACAATACGTGTACTTAAAAGAATCTTACAATCCACTGCTCGGTTTTTTATATGGGTGGAGTTTTTTTTCGGTGATTCAAACAGGCACCATTGCAGCAGTGGGTGTCGCGTTTAGTAAATTCGCGGGTTACTTTTTTCCGGCACTAGAAATGACGGACGCTAATATTATTTTTCAAGTAGGGGTACTAAAAATCTATCCGGCACAACTACTTTCCATCGCCATTATTATACTGCTAACCTATATCAATACCAAAGGCGTGCAGGGTGGTAAACTCATTCAAACCACTTTTACAGTAACCAAACTCGTATCACTATTTGGGCTTATCGGTTTTGGGTTTTTACTCGCCGCTAAATCAGAAATTTGGAATGCCAATTGGCAGGATGCATGGAATATGAAATCGATTGCAGCCGATAATAGTACCACACCCGTTATTGGCCTTGCCATTTTTGGCGCCATCGCGGCTTCAATGGTGGGTTCTATTTTTAGCAGTGACGCTTGGAACAATGTAACATTTATTGCAGGTGAAATTAAAAATCCCAAACGCAATATTGGACTTAGTTTATTTTTAGGCACTTTAATTGTGACCATCATTTATGTCTCCGCTAATTTAATGTACATCAGTGTGCTTCCATTAAATGATATCGCACATGCACCCGCCGATAGGGTAGCCGTATCTACGGCAAATGCTATTTTTGGAAATATAGGAACCTATGTTATAGCTGTTATGATTATGATTTCTACGTTTGGCTGCAACAATGGTTTAATCTTAGCAGGTGCCAGGGTTTATTATACCATGGCGCAAGACGGTTTATTTTTTAAGAAAGCCGCTACCCTTAATAAAAATGCAGTACCAGAGTGGGCCTTGTGGGCACAGTGTGTGGTAGCAGCGTTATTATGCTTAAGTGGTAAATATGGGGACCTCTTAGATATGGTTTCCTTTATTGTGGTTATCTTTTATGTTTTAACCATTATAGGCATCTTTATTTTGCGCAAAAAGCGCCCCGAAATGGAACGTCCTTACAAGGCGGTGGGCTATCCTGTTTTACCAGCCATTTATGTTTTAATGGGTACCCTGTTTTGCGTGTTATTAATCATTTATAAGCCTAATTTTACATGGCCTGGACTTATCATTGCACTATTAGGTATTCCTTTGTATTACCTTGCAGTGCGAAGTAATAAAAAATAAACATGACTAATTTTGACCAACTTTTTCAAGACTTTAGCAAGCTAAAAGTTGTAATCATTGGCGACGTAATGCTTGATACCTATTGGTGGGGCCAGGTAGACCGTATCTCTCCCGAAGCGCCCGTACCGGTAGTATCACTACTGCGTAAAGAACACCGAGTGGGAGGTGCTGCAAACGTTGCTTTAAACACAGTTGCACTGGGTGCGCAAACAACAATCGTTTCTGTAATTGGTAATGATGCTGATGGTGTTTTACTACAATCACTTTTTGATGCACAACACATCGATACCAGTTATTTATTAACGCATGATTCCCGTATCACCACCAATAAAACGCGCGTAATGAGTCGCAACCAGCAAATGATGCGCTTAGATGCCGAAATTACAACGCCTATTAGTAGTGATATTGAAAAGGCATTGCTTGAAAAATTTACCGCTTGTTTGGATGCAAAAAATCCGGATGTAGTCATTTTTGAAGATTATGATAAAGGGGTGTTAACGCCATCATTTATTGAGGCAGCTATTGCTGTTTGTAACGCTCGAAATATTGTTATGTCGGTGGATCCCAAGAAAAATAACTTTTTAGTATACAAAGGGGTGACGCTTTTTAAGCCCAATTTAAAGGAAGTGAAAGAAGGATTACAAGTACCGATAACTTCAATTACACTAGATAATTTAAGAGCAGTTCATGCAGCCCTTCAAACCCATTTAGCACATCAAATTTCCCTAATAACACTTTCAGAAAAAGGAATGTTTTATGATACGGGTACTGACGCAAAAATTATTCCTACCCATGTGCGTTCCATTGCTGATGTAAGTGGGGCTGGTGATACCGTAATTGCGGTTGCTTCACTTGTGTATGCAGCAACAAAAAATATTGAACTCGCTACCGAAATGGCCAATATTGCGGGTGGACTTGTTTGTGAAGAAGTAGGAACTGCGGCAATTAATAAAACGCGTTTTCTTTCAGAATGTAAACTACTATTGGCTTAATTAAATAGTAAACTATGCAACAATTTTCATTGGTTATACATGGAGGCGCTGGCACTATCTTAAAGGAAGATATGTCTCCCGAATTAGAGCAGGCATACCAAAACGGATTACAAGAAGCGTTAGAAGCTGGTTATTCCATTTTGCAAAATTGCGGCTCTGCTGTGGATGCAATTCAAGCATCTATTTTTATGCTAGAAAATAATATTTTATTCAATGCAGGAAAGGGGAGTGTGTTTACCAAAAAAGGATTACAAGAAATGGACGCTGCCATTATGGACGGCGCAACATTAGAGGCAGGCGCTATTGCTGCTGTTCGCAATGTTAAAAATCCCATTCAGCTCGCTGCCGAAGTGATGCGTAATAGCAATCACGTTTTTTTAAGTGGCAAAGGGGCCAATGATTTTGCTATCAAGAGGGGTGTGGTGTTAGCGCCTGACGAATATTTTTATTCTCAATTCAGATATGATCAGTGGAAGGCTATTCGCGATTCTGATGCTTATTCATTGGATCATACCAATCATCATCTCGAGGAATTATTGAAAGATAAAAAATTTGGAACCGTTGGTGCTGTTGCGTGTGATAGTCATGGAAATATTGCAGGCGCCACTTCAACTGGTGGTATGACCAACAAAAAATATGGACGTATTGGGGATAGTCCCATTATTGGAAGTGGTACTTACGCCAACAACAAAACCTGTGCCATTAGTTGCACCGGTCATGGTGAAATGTTTATCAGATCCGTTGCAGCTTACGATGTTAGTTGCCTCATGGAATATAAAGGCCTTAGTTTACAAGCTGCCATGGAAGTGGTGGTGCATGAAAAATTAATGGCACTCAATGGCGAAGGTGGAATGATTGGCGTAGATGCCAAAGGCAATACAGCCATGGTATTTAATAGTGCGGGCATGTACCGTGCTTTTCAAAATAGTAAAGGCGAATCGGCTACTGCGATTTATAAATAAATAACAATGAAAAAAACGGCTGTAATTGTTGCGGGTGGGTCAGGTGTAAGAATGGGTACCGACATACCTAAACAGTTTTTGCATTTGAAAGGGAAGCCCATTATTTGGCATACCGTGCAACAGTTCTTTTATGCCTATTACGATATTCAAATTGTGTTGGTATTACCTGCCTCATATCTAGAGGAAGCGTCTACTTATTTTGATCCGGCCCAGCTTACGCATATACGTTTTATTGCTGGGGGCACAACCAGATTTGATTCTGTAAAAAACGGGTTGCAAGCGGTTAAAGAGCCAGGTGTGATATTTGTGCACGATGGCGTAAGATGCCTCGTTTCTAGTGATTTAATAAAAAAATGCTATGAGCAGGCCTTGGTTCACGGCTCGGCAATACCGGCTGTTACTGCTACCGATAGTATCAGGCTTATTTCAGGAGATACCCACCAGGTCGTTGACCGAAGCCTGGTTAAAATCATACAAACCCCACAAACCTTTTTAAGTACCCTGTTATTGCCTGCTTTTGAACAGCCCTACCAGACTAGCTTTACCGATGAAGCAACTGTGGTGGAAGCCGCAGGGCACTCCGTTCGTTTAATAGAAGGGGAGTATAGTAATCTGAAGATTACACGCCCCCAAGATTTAATTGTAGCCGAATCTCTTTTTTAGAAAAAAAAAGGGCTTAGTGCTTAATATTTCTTAAATTTGTAGTAATGATTCAAGTATTAAATAACAAGTGGTGGTGGCATACAAACTCTAATCGGGGAATGTAATGGCGCGTCCACTACTTTTTGAATAATTTCAAAAGCCCCGACCATAAGTCGGGGCTTTTTATTTATACCTTATGAAAAAAATTGATGTACGTACAGAAAGTAAAAGAATGTTAGCGGATGTGTATACACCCGTTAGCATCTACCTGCGTTTAAGAGACCGGTTTAGAGATACGATTTTATTAGAAAGTACCGATGCTCATGTAGCAGAAAACAGCTACTCCTTTATTTGTATTAATGCTATTGGGGGTATTGAAGTTAGGGATTCAAAAACCATCGAACTAAAATATCCAAACCAAGATCCCATAAAAAAGGAGGTTGCGGGTGCACAAATTGATCATCAGTTGTGGAATTATATGCAGGGGTATCAAGTAATACCCAATGCGCACGCAGCAACAAATTTTGCACAAGGATTATTTGGGTATACCAGTTTTGATGCCATTCCACTTTTTGAAACCATTGCTTTTGCAGCAACTAAACAAACTAATATTCCACTCATTCGTTACCGCTTGTATCAGTACGTTATTGTATTTGATCATTATAAAGACGAACTATTTGTTTGTCAAAATTTACTTGCCAATGAAGCGGTTGATACTTCACTCATCGAATCGCTAATCCGAAATAAAGACGTGCCACAGTTTCCATTTACCCCTGTTAACGAAGAACGTTCAAATGTAACAGACGAGGCATATAAAACTATGGTAGAAAAAGGTATTCAGCACTGTTTACGTGGAGATGTTTTTCAAATTGTACTCAGTAGAAGATTCGAGCAATCTTTTAAAGGGGATGAATTTAATGTGTACCGTGCTTTAAGAAGCGTTAACCCTTCTCCTTATTTATTTTTCTTTGATTACGGCGATTATAAATTAATGGGTTCTTCTCCAGAAGCCCAACTCATTGTTCGAAACAATAAAGCAGTGATGCATCCTATTGCAGGAACATTTAGTAGAACAGGAAATGATGAAGCGGATAAATTACTTTCTGCAAGGTTATTAGAAGACACCAAAGAAAATGCAGAGCATGTAATGCTCGTAGATCTTGCGCGTAATGATTTGAGCAGGTCCTGCACAGGGGTAACTGTTAGTCAGTTTAAGCAGGTAAAATTTTATTCGCATGTCATTCATTTGGTAAGTGAAGTGGTAGGAACCTTAGGAGCTGATGCAAATCCGTTTAGTGTTTTAGCACAAACATTTCCTGCTGGAACTTTAAGTGGCGCGCCAAAATTTAAAGCGTTGGAAATTATAGATGGGTTGGAAACAACAGCACGCGGATATTATGGCGGTGCAATTGGCTTTGTGGGATTTAACGGCGATTTTAACCATGCCATTATGATTCGTAGCTTTTTAAGTAAAGACAATACGCTGTATTATCAAGCAGGCGCTGGTGTGGTTGTTTCTTCAAATCCTGAAAGTGAATTGCAAGAAGTTAACAATAAATTAAATGCATTAAAAAAAGCAGTGGTGTTAGCTGCTAGAATATAAAAGTTTTTGGTATGAATATATTGGTTTTTGATAATTATGATTCATTTACGTACAACCTGGTTCACCTCGTTGAAAAAATTACGCATCAAAAAGTGACGGTTGTAAGAAATGATCAAATAGCGATTGAGGAAGTTGCTGCGTTCGATAAAATTATATTGTCTCCGGGGCCTGGTATTCCATCAGAAGCAGGGCTGCTTTTGCCTTTAATTAAAGCATATGCTCCATCTAAATCTATTCTTGGTGTATGTCTTGGTCATCAAGCCATTGGAGAGGCGTTTGGCGCAACCCTAGAAAATTTAACAACAGTATATCATGGCGTGGCAACGCCCATCAACATCAACAATACCCATTATTTGTTTAATGGTTTAGCAGATAAGATTGAAGTAGGTCGTTATCATAGTTGGGTTATTGCCAATAAAGGCTTGCCTGCTTCATTAAACGTAACGGCCACCGATGATAATGGATTAATCATGGCCATTGAGCATACTACTTATGATGTTTGCGGGGTTCAATTCCATCCCGAAAGTGTATTAACGCCAAATGGAGAAACGGTTATTAAAAACTGGTTATTAAAATGAAAAAAATTTTACAATATTTATTCGAACACAAAACGCTTAGTAGACAAGCAGCAAAAGACCTTTTATTGTCTATGTCTTCGGGCGCCTATAATGATAGCGAGTTAGCCTCTTTAATGACAGTGTTTTTAATGCGCAGTATTACCATTGCAGAACTCCAAGGGTTTAGAGATGCATTACTTGAGCTTGCTGTCCCTGTAAATTTAGGAACGCATGATTTACTGGATATTGTAGGTACGGGCGGTGATGGGAAAAATACATTTAATATCTCTACGCTTTCATGTTTTATAGTGGCAGGTGCTGGACAAAAAGTAGCCAAGCATGGCAATTATGGAGCCAGTACAATTAGTGGGTCTTCCAATGTAATGGAACAGCTAGGATATGTTTTTAAAAATGATGAAAACGCTTTACAAAAAGAATTAAACACTGCTAATATTTGTTTTTTGCATGCACCGTTATTTCATCCTGCACTTAAACTAGTTGGCCCCATTAGAAAAAATCTTGGCGTTCGCACCTTTTTTAATATGCTAGGGCCGCTCGTGAATCCAGCTAAGCCTGCGCATCAACTTATTGGGGTGTACAGTTTAGAAATGGCTAGAATTTATCATTATTTATTGCAAGAAGAAGGCATTAATTATACCATCATTCATGGATTAGATGGTTATGATGAAATTTCTTTAACGAGTGATACCAAAATATTTACAGCAAAGGGGGAGCGTATTTTTGCTGCTACTGCACTTGGAAAAAGAATTGTTTTCCCAGAAGATTTAGTGGGAGGTGATACTGTAGAGGCCTCTGCTGCTATATTTTTAAAAATCATAAAGGGGAAAGGAACGATGGCGCAAAATGCAGTTGTACTTGCCAATGCAGCCGCTGCTTTATTTGCGACCCACAAGTATGCGAATTATGAGGAGGCCTATGCCGCAGCTGTTGAAAGTTTAGACGGTCAAAAAGCATATCAAGTTTTACAACAATTAATTGCTATTCAATAACATGAATATATTAGATCAAATTATAGCGCGTAAAAAAGAAGAGGTAGCGGTTCAAAAAGCACTTGTTGCTGAAAGCGCATTAAAGCAAATGCCTTTTTTTAAGGTTCCTATTTTATCAATGGCTTCTTATCTAACAATGCCTGGTAAAACTGGTATCATTGCCGAATTCAAAAGGAAGTCTCCGAGTAAAGGCATCATTAATGATACGGCTACTGTCGAAGCAGTAACGGCTGGTTACTCGCTACATGGCGCTTCTGGGCTTTCGGTGCTTACTGATACTGATTTTTTTGGTGGAACCCTGCAAGATTTAAGGGCAGCAACGGTTCATGAAACACCCATTTTGCGTAAAGATTTTATAATTGATCCGTATCAAATTATAGAAGCAAAAGCACATGGCGCCGAAGTAATTTTATTAATCGCTGCTTGCCTTACAACTATGGAGGTGAAGCAACTAGCTGCTGTTGCAAAAGATACCGGACTTGAAGTATTGCTTGAAATTCATACCTCAGCGGAGTTAGACCATATATGTGATGATGTTGATATGGTAGGCATCAATAATCGTAACCTTAAAACATTTGAAGTAGACCTTGCGCATTCAATTGCGCTAGCTAAAATGTTGCCATCTCATTTGCCAAAAATTGCGGAGAGTGGCATTAGTGATGTGTCTACCATTATCGAACTTAAAAAAGAAGGGTTTGATGGGTTTTTGATGGGCGAAAACTTTATGAAAACACCAGATCCTGCTGCCGCATTTGCCGACTTTGTAGCAGCATTAAAAAAATGTGAAAATGAAAATTAAAGTATGTGGCATTACTAGTATAGAGGAGGCCCTTGCTTTAAGTAAAGCTGGGGTAAATTATGTTGGATTTATTTTTTATCCGGCTTCAAAGCGTTATGTATTAAACACCCTGACCCTAGAACAAATAAAAAGCATTCAGATGCCTGGTGTATTAAAGGTAGGTGTATTTGTAAATGAACCTATGGACGAGGTTATTTCAACCGCAGATGCTGCTGGACTTGATATTGTTCAATTGCATGGAGACGAAACACCCAATTATTGTAAAGAAATGGCCAATCATTACCCAGTCATTAAAGCGTTTAGAATTTCCCAAACAGATGATGTCGCGTATAAAATATCTGAATTTATGGAGGAGGTTGATTATTTATTATTCGATACAGCTTCTGGTGTCTATGGTGGATCTGGGATTTCATTTGATTGGCAAAAACTTGCTAACGCTACTGCTCAAAAACCTTATTTTTTAAGTGGTGGCATTGGCCCCAACGATATTTCAAAAATAACTTCATTTGTAAAGTCTGATGCAGCGGGAAATTGTTTTGCTGTGGATGTTAACAGTAAGTTTGAAACGGCACCAGGGCAAAAAAATATACAACTATTACAATCTTTTATTCCTACCATTAAAGCGCTATAAATATGCAACAAACATTTACAAATCCAAACGAGCATGGTTATTACGGGGATTTTGGCGGTGCCTTTATTCCCGAAATGTTATTTGCGAATGTGGCGCAACTTAAAAGCCAGTATCTACACATCATGGATGATGAAGATTTTAAAGAAGAGGTGAACGATCTTTTAAAAAATTATGTGGGTAGACCAACGCCTTTATTTTTAGCGAAAAGGTTGAGTGAACAATATGGTACAACGATCTACTTAAAAAGAGAAGATTTATGCCATACCGGTGCGCATAAAATAAACAATACCATTGGTCAAATTATTCTAGCTCAAAAGCTTGGTAAAACGCGCATTATCGCGGAAACAGGTGCTGGACAACACGGGGTGGCAACAGCAACTGTGTGTGCATTAAAAGGTATGGAGTGTATTGTTTACATGGGTGAGAAAGATATTGAAAGGCAGGCGCCCAATGTAGCGCGTATGCGCATGTTAGGCGCTACCGTAGTGCCGGCAACCAGTGGCAGTAAAACATTAAAAGATGCCACCAACGAAGCCATTAGAGATTGGATCAATAATCCGACCAATACCCATTATATTATTGGTAGTGTAGTAGGGCCACATCCGTATCCCGATATGGTGGCCCGTTTTCAAAGTGTAATTAGTGCAGAAATTCGTAAACAGTTACTCGCACAAACAGGTACTGAACTTCCTACGCACGTTATTGCTTGTGTGGGAGGTGGTAGTAATGCGGCGGGGGCGTTTTATCATTTTTTAGAAGAGCCGTCGGTACAAATTGTAGCAGTAGAAGCTGCTGGTCATGGGGTGCAAACCAATATGAGTGCCGCTACTACACAGCTGGGTACACCCGGTATTTTACATGGAAGTAAAAGCTTGTTAATGCAAACACCAGATGGTCAGGTAATAGAACCACATAGCATTTCGGCGGGATTGGATTATCCTGGTATTGGCCCCATGCATGCCAATTTATATACATCTGGAAGAGGTTTGTTTTTAAGTGCCACCGATGAAGAAGCCATGGATGCTGCCTTTCATGTAAGTAAAACAGAAGGTATTATTCCTGCACTAGAAACAGCACATGCTTTTGCGGCACTCGATCAAATTAAATGGAAGCCCGCCGATACAGTTGTTATTTGTTTGAGTGGAAGAGGTGATAAAGATTTATCTACGTACATACAAAAATTAGATTCATGACAAGGTTAAAAAAGCTATTTGATGCTAAGTCATCAAAGGTATTAAACGTATACTGCACTGCTGGTTATCCAACGCTGGATAGCACGCTACCTATCATTATTGCGCTCGAAGAAAATGGCGCCGATTTAGTTGAAATTGGCATGCCTTATTCTGATCCACTAGCAGATGGACCCGTGATTCAAGAAAGTGGCGCAAAAGCGATTGAAAACGGAATGTCTATTGAGGTTTTGTTTGATCAACTAAAATCATTGAGAACAACTAGCAACATACCAGTTGTGCTCATGGGTTATATGAATCCGGTGTTGCAATATGGATTTGAGAAATTTTGTGCAGCAGCGTGCGAAGTAGGGGTAGATGGTCTTATTTTGCCAGATATGCCAGCTTATGAGTTCGAAATAAAATATAGCACTATTCTAAAAAAGCATGGGTTAGATTTTATATTTTTAGTAACGCCCGAAACACCCACTGAGCGTATTGTTTATCTTGATTCGCTGAGTTCTGGTTTTTTGTATGCAGTAAGCGCATCAGCTACCACTGGATCTGCACTTAATTTTGACGCCGTAGATGTTTATTTGCAAAAACTAAAACAGATGCGGTTAAACAATCCTATTTTGGTGGGTTTTGGTGTTAAAGATGCCGCTTCCTTTGAACTTGCCACAAGGCATACGGCTGGCGCCATTATTGGTTCTGCCTTTATCAAAGCACTTGAAAAAAGTACAGATGTTACAGCCACTACCGCTCAATTTTTATCATCTATAATTGGTCAAAAGTAATATGAATGTTGCCATCGTAAAATACAATGCAGGAAACATATTATCTGTGACCTATGCACTTGAAAGACTTGGGGTTAGTCCGGTTGTAACAGATAATATAGAGGAATTGCAAAAAGCGGACCGAGTTATTTTTCCGGGCGTAGGAGAGGCGAGCACAGCCATGGCATATTTAAAAGAAAGAAATTTAGATACCGTTATTAAAAAATTGGAACAGCCTGTATTAGGCATTTGTTTAGGCATGCAACTACTGTGTTCTTATTCGGAAGAAAACGATACTACTTGTTTGTCAGTATTTGATGAGCGTGTGGTATCATTTTTACCCAATGGAACTGATAAAATTCCGCAAGTAGGTTGGAATACCATAAGTGACTATTCGTCAAACTTATTTAACGACCTCCCTGAAAATGCTTATTGTTATTTTGTGCACGGATATTATGCAGCCCTTGGGCCAGACACCGCAGCTACCACAAATTATATCTTACCCTACAGTGCGGCGCTACACAAAAATAATTTTTATGGGGTGCAATTTCATCCCGAAAAAAGTGCTGCCGTAGGCGAAAAAATATTACAAAACTTTTTAGATATCGTATAAGATGCAAATCATACCTGCTATTGATATTATTGATGGGAAATGCGTTCGATTAACGGAAGGAGATTATGCGCAAAAAACCATTTACAACGAAAATCCTTTGGAAGTAGCAAAAGCTTTTGAAGCAGCTGGTATACAGCGGTTACATTTAGTTGATTTGGATGGTGCAAAGGCTGGCGCTGTAAAAAACTGGAAAGTGCTTGAAAGCATTGCGCTCAATACAAAACTAGTGATTGATTTTGGTGGTGGCATAAAAACCGATGAAGATGTAGCGCTTGTATTTGAAAGGGGAGCATCTCTTGCTACCATTGGTAGTATTGCGGTAGCCAATCCCGCACTATTTTTAAGTTGGGTTAATAAGTATGGCGCAGATCGATTTTTTTTGGGAGCGGATGTGAAAGACAACTTCATAGCCGTTAATGGATGGATGCAAACTTCTACTACTACCATAGAATCTTTTTTGACTGACTATCTCGCTCATGGCATCACCAATATTTTTTGTACCGACGTTTCAAAAGATGGCAGGCTAGAGGGACCTTCTACTGAACTTTATCAATCACTTATTCGTTCGTTCCCAAATTTAAAACTTGTTGCAAGTGGGGGCGTGAGTTCGCTTCAAGATTTAGAAGTACTTGATAGCATTGGTTGCGCAGGAGCTATTGTGGGTAAGGCAATTTATGAAAATCGTATTTCACTAGAATCATTACAGCAGTTTAACGCATAATTTAAATGTATGTTAGCAAAAAGAATTATTGCCTGTTTAGATATTAAAAATGGGAGAACCGTTAAAGGCGTCAATTTCGAAAACATTCGTGACGCTGGTGATCCTGTCGAGCTAGGCGCATTTTACGCAGCTGCTGGTATTGATGAGCTTGTTTTTTTAGATATTACGGCCACCAACGAAAAACGTAAAACCCTTGCGGATTTAGCCAAAAAAATTGCCGCAGTAATCAATATTCCATTTACAGTGGGTGGCGGTGTTGCCAGCATTGAGGACGTGCGCATTTTACTGCAAAATGGTGCCGATAAAATAGCTGTAAACTCGGCAGCGTTTAAAAAACCTACACTCATTGCTGATATGGCAAGAGAATTTGGAAGTCAGTGTATCGTAGTTGCTATCGATACCAAACAAGAGGCAGACGGTGAGTGGTATGTTTATTTAAACGGTGGAACGGTTCCTACATCAACTACTTGTTTGGCATGGGCACAAGAAGCTGCAAATTTAGGTGCTGGCGAAATTCTTTTAACCTCCATGAACCATGATGGTACCAAATCGGGTTTTGCTTTGGAGATTACGGCTGCTGTTTCAAAGGCTGTTTCAATTCCAGTAATTGCCTCGGGCGGTGGCGGAACGATGGAGCATTTTGAGGCTGTTTTTAAGGTTGGAGCTGCTGACGGGGCATTAGCAGCTAGTATTTTTCATTTTAAAGAAATGGAGGTACATGCTTTAAAATCATTTTTATTAGATAATGGATTGCCAATTAGGCTTTAATTTTTACATTTACAACAAGTTATGCTAGATAAAATTGACTTTTCAAAATATGCAGATGGACTCGTGCCCTCGATTGTTCAGGACATTGAAACTAGTAAGGTTTTAATGCTTGGATTTATGAATGCAGCTGCTATTGAAAAAACCCTTTCAACAAAAAAAGTCACCTTTTTTAGCAGGTCTAAAAATAGACTTTGGACAAAAGGAGAGGAGAGTGGGCATTTTTTGAATTTTAAAGAAATGTTACTTGATTGTGATGCCGATGCACTTCTTGTAAAAGTTATTCCGGTTGGGCCTACTTGTCATAACGGAACGGATACATGCTGGGGAGAAGAAAACAATTCGGCTCAATTTTTAAACTATTTAGAAACCGTTATTGCTAGCCGAAAAAATGATAGCCCTGAAACTTCTTATGTGGCTTCTTTGTTTGCAAAAGGCCTCAATAAAATTGCGCAAAAAGTTGGTGAAGAAGCGGTTGAACTTATTATTGAGTCAAAAGATGAAAACGAGCTTTTATTTTTAAATGAAGCCTCTGATTTACTTTTTCATTATTTAATTTTGTTACAAGCAAAAGGGTATACTTTACAGGATGTTATTGAAATATTAAAAAATCGTCATAAAAAATAAGTTCAAATTTTAAATATGCGTAAACTCATTCTATACCCGTTTTTAATTTTATTTGCTTTTCATTCCGCATTGGCTGCCGATTTTACTGTAACTGGTAAAGTTAAAGGATTGACAAATGGTAGTTCAGCAACTTTAAAAAATGTTTTTAATGGACAGTCCCTAGCAACTGCAACTATTGCCGATGGTGCCTTTGTATTAAAGGGCAATGTAAATGAAGGGATGCTGTTGCAACTTGTGTTTTCTGCGGTACCACAAATAAATATCGAATTGTTTATTGGTAATGAAGCTGTTTTAATCGAAGGTGATATGGCAGCGCCTGATCAAATTAAATTAACGGGATCGATACTGCACCAGACGTACGAGAAATTTAGAATTCAGTTTGCTCCTTTAAAAGATAAGCTAAACGCCATTGTGCCGCTTATTCAAGCGGAAACCACACAAACGCCTAAGCGAGATTCACTCATCAATTTATTTAATAGTTATAAGCAAGTACTTTTAAATGAAACAGTAGGCTTTGTAAATACCAATCCAGCATCGGTTGTAAGTTCATTTGCACTTTTTGCTGTCGGGCCATTATTTTCGGGACCACAAGAATTAGAATCTAAATTTAATGCGTTACAGCCTGCTGCTCAAAAAGGTTATTTTTCTGAAATGATTGTGAAATCTGTGAACGATGCAAAAATTGGACAAATTGGTTCTATGGCAACTGAGTTTACGCAAAATGATCAAAATGGTAAGCCTGTTAAACTGTCTTCATTTAGAGGGAAATATGTACTTATAGATTTTTGGGCTAGTTGGTGTAGACCATGTAGGCAAGAAAATCCAAACGTGGTTGCAGCATTTAACAAGTATAAATTAAAAAACTTTACTGTATTAGGTGTTTCTTTAGACCAAGATAAAAACGCTTGGATTCAGGCGATTGCCGCTGATAAACTTACATGGACGCATGTTAGTGATTTAAAATACTGGAGTAACGAAGTTGCACAATTGTACCGTATTCAAAGTATCCCTGCTAATTTATTAGTTGATCCTACTGGAAAAATTATTGGAAAAGATTTGAGAGGAGAAGATCTCTTGCAAAAATTAGCTTCTATTTTAAAATAGGTTTGCATACGTTGTCGGGTCAAATCCAATAGCTATTATTTTACCCTTTTTAGTTACGATGGGTCTTTTAATTAAGCTGGTATGTTCTTGAAGTACGGATATAGCTGTATTTGCTTTTGTGCATTTAGCTTGATCTGCTGGACTTAATTTTTTATAAGTAGCAGATTTTGTGTTTACAATCAGCGTAAAATCTTGTTGCGACATCCAATCTTTTAATAGGGTAGCTGTTATCCCTTCTTTTTTGTAGTTGTGAAATACGTACTCGATTTTTTGTTTTGTAAGCCAGTCTAAACTCTTTTTTACCGTATCGCAATTGGGTATACCGTAGATCGTTAACATGGTGACCGATTTTAGATCCAAAATTAGCCAATTACCACTTATTATTTCTCATCCTGCTAATAAAGATTTATTTTGTAAACGATACTATGAAGTCTTTTTTATCCATAATGGTGGCCTTGTTTTTTTGTATACAAGGCTATTGTCAGAAGCCACCTCCGCAGGCCAGTCGATCGATGGGGCTTATTATTGGTAATGTATTAGACGCGCAAACAGGCAAGGCTTTGTCATTTGCTAGCATCCAATTAAAAAAAATGTCAGATTCGGTGGTAGTAGTACAGGTGGTATCTGATAAAAACGGAGCTTTTGAATGTTTAAATGTTCCATTTGGATATTACAAGCTAAAAGCTACTATGGTTGGTTATGCGGATCTACAAATAGATAGTATTTATTTAAGAGAAGAGCGGTACGACTTTAATTTGGGGGATGTTAAATTATACGTATCTGGCGCAGCTAGTTCGGAAGTAATTGTCTATGCCGAAAAGCCTCTCATAGAAAACAAGGATGATAAGATCATTTTTAATGTGGGTGAAAGTGCATTAAGTGGTGGTGCCACTACTGCCGAATTATTAAAAAATATGCCCCTCATTAACAATGACCCTAATGGAAAAATCTTATTAAAAGGAAGGGAGCCTCGCATATTAATTGACGACAAACCTACCGATTTAAACGCGCAACAACTTCAAGACTTGCTAGAGAGCTTGCCTGGTAACAGTATTGAAAAAATTGAGATCATGACAAACCCTCCACCTCAATACGCAACAGAAACGGGGGGTGTTATTAATATTGTTACCAAAAAAGGAAAAATTGGATGGGTTGGAAGAGTTAATATGAGTGCTGGAACAAGGGGTGAATCTTCAACATCCGCAAATGGAAGTTACCGCAATCAAAAACTAGTGTTGAACCTGAATGGTGGGGTAGGTTTTAGTACCATCACCGGTAATGGTTATTCTAAAAGAGAAAATATTTATAGAGATTCTACGAATTATTTTAATACACAAAATAGGTTTACCAATTTTTCATCGAGGCCTAATTTTCGCGCACAGGCAGATTATGAAATTGATAAGCAGCATATTCTTTCGTTAACGTATCAGCTTAATCCAAATTCATTTGACAACCTATCTAATAACACATTTACCAATATCAACAACCAGCAACAAATTTACCGTTTAAGCAATCGAAACAACCAAAGTGTGGGTGGCGGTTTAAATCATGTATTATCTGGAAGTTATAATATCAAACAAAAAACAGGCCCTGGTTACCTTCGCTTTATTGCAAATGCCAATTTATCAAGTTCCCATAACAATAGAACATTTTTTCAGCAGTTTTTATTGCCTGATAAAACACCAACGGGCGTAGACTCTACCCAACGGCAGCTGTTTAACACAGACAATAACTCAGCGTCCCTTAGGATCGATTTTTTACGTCCCTTAAAAACCAAGCAACATAATTTTAATGGAGGAGTTTCTGTTTTAAATACTTGGTACCATGGGCGTGTGAATACACAGTTTTTGCGTAAGTCGGATCAAGTATTTGCCACCAATAATTTGTTAAGTAACGATTTTACCAACGAACAACTTGTGGCAACAGCTAGAGCAGGACTTTCCTATAATTTTAAAAGCAAGTACCGATTGTCGTTTGGTGTTCAGGCCGAATATACCAATTTGCAATTTGTTTTTTTAAAGGGGAATGCGAGTGATGTAGATAATGGGTATTGGAATATTCTCCCCAATTTTACCCTGCGCAAAGAGTTTTCAAAAGAAATGAATTCAACCCTTGTTTACAGGGCAACCATTCGAAGACCTGGTATTGGTGAATTAAACCCTAATATTGATTACAGTGATCCTTATAACATTAGGTTTGGAAACCCTTATTTAGAACCTACCTTATCGCATAATTATGATTGGAATTTTAGTTATGTAAAAGGTAAATATTATGTGAATACATCACTTGGGTACAATCAATTAAAGGATGTTTTTAATAGCATACGAACATTGCAAGCAGGTGGTAAAACTGAAGTTACTTGGAAAAATATTTCTGACCGAAGAGAATATGAAGCAAGCGCTTGGGGTGGCTACACGTTTACCAAAAAGTTTAGAATGAATGGAAGTGCTGGGTATACATTTAATCAGTATGGGGCGGCAGAAAAATTATTGTATAAATACCGGGATGGTGCCACTTTTTATACCAGTGTCAATTACAATTTTACCCCAAGTAATTTGTTAACTTTTGAAGGTACTGCGCGTTACAATAATTTCGCAGACCCGCAGGGTAGAAGTAGAAGTAATTTAACCGTTAACCTGGGTGTACAACGTAAATTTTTGGACCGCCGTTTAATTGTATCTATCAATATTATTGATCCTACTACACAGCAGCAACTGCACACTTTTGTTTACGGTGCTAATTTTAATTTAGAGTCATTTAGTTCTAGTAATACCAGAAATTACAGAATTGCCGTAAGTTATCAATTAAATAAAGTGGTTACTAAGCCTGTAAAACCCTTGCTGCGAGCCAGCTCTCGTTCATAGGAATCATCCAGTTTTGGATTAATTCTTTTTTTGTTCCTACTGTATTGTTAAAATAAACAGTTTGCGGGCTGATATGGTTGTTTGATACCGCAAATTTAACTTGTGCGAGTGGTAAAAGTTGAATTTTGTCTTTCACTAAAAAGGCAAGCATTTGTCTATCAAATAAATTCACTTTACAAAGGGCTTCAATTTGCTTGATCATTCTAAACAAACTATCTGTGCTACATCCGCCAACTGTAGCCTCCGTTTCATCAGCCATTACCACAATAAAGTGGCCAAAAAATAAATTGGCATAGCTTTTTACAGCATGCCCATGACTTTTCCAGCCGCTGCAATGGTCTTTTAAAATGCTATCAATTTCAAAAGCTTCTGCCATGCTAAATAACCTGCTGCTCTGAAAAATCCAAACCCGTGCATGGTCGTTAAAATCTGAAGGGATATGCGTTTCAATAGAAAAATTCATGATGGATGATTTTAAATTATGCCATGCTTTCTGCAATGAGCTCTGCTATATCTAGTACCGCCATTTCATTTTCTTTTTCTTTGTTTTTGATACCGTCTGTCATCATAGTGTTACAAAAAGGACAAGCCGCTGCTATAATTTGAGCGCCTGTTGCTACTGCTTCTTCGGCTCTTTCTATATTGATTCTAGTAGTGCCCGATTCCTCTTCTTTAAACATTTGAGCGCCACCTGCGCCACAGCATAGCCCATTCGATCGGCATCTTTTCATTTCAATAAGTTCTGCATCTAAAACCTCTAATACTTTACGTGGGGCTTCATAAATATTATTAGCGCGGCCTAAATAACAGCTATCATGATAAGATATTTTTTTGCCTTTAAACGCCCCACCTTCTTTTAAAACAATTTTACCTTCGTTGATTAAAGACTGAAGCAGGGTGGTGTGATGTATAACGTCGTAATTTCCGCCTAGCTCAGGGTATTCGTTTTTGATGGTATTAAAACAGTGTGGACAGGTGGTAATTATTTTTTTAACACCATATGCGTTCATGACTTGAATATTTTGGTAAGCCATCATTTGAAACAAAAATTCATTACCAGCTCTTCTTGCAGGATCTCCTGTACAAGCTTCTTCTTTCCCAAGTATCGCATAGCTTATCCCTACTTTATCTAAAATAAGTGAAAACGCCTTGGTAATTTTTTGCGCTCTTTGATCAAAGCTGCCAGCACAGCCAACCCAAAATAAGTATTCTGGCATTGTTCCGGATGCCATCATTTCGGCCATTGTATTTACTTTCATAACAAGTGGATTAGTTTTCTTTAGCCCAATTTTCACGATCTTCTGGCGAAAATTTCCAAGGGGCAAAATTGTTTTCAATATTTGAAAAAGTATTGTTCCATTCGGCTGGTGCACTACTTTCTTCCATGATTAATGATCTTCTTAATTCCATTATAATATCAAGTGGAGATAAGCTAACTGGGCAGGCTTCAACACATGCATTACATGTTGTACAAGCCCTTAATTCCTCAACGCTGATATAATTGTGTAAAAGTGTTTTTTTATCGTCAACAAATTGAGTATTTTGGTTAATGTTTTTTGCTACATCTTCCAGTCTATCTCTGGTAGACATCATAATTTTACGTGGGCTTAATAATTTACCCGTAGTTGTAGCAGGACATGCAGCAGAACATCTTCCACACTCTGTGCAACTGTATGCTTCCATTAAATTCTTCCAGTTCAAATCAAAAATATCCTTGGCGCCAAATGTAGTAGGGGGAGCAGCATCTGTTGGTGCTTTACTTGGATCCATGGCATACAACACTTCATTTTGTACCGACCTCATATTTTTCATTTTACCGGCTGGCTCTAAGGCGCTGTAATAGGCGGCAGGGAATGCAAGAATAATATGTAAATGTTTAGAGTAAGGTAGGTAATTTAAAAAGGCTAAAATGCCAATGATGTGAAGCCACCAAGCACTGCGTTCGATCAGTATCAGTGTATCGATCGGTAATTGGCTTAAGCTAGGCACCAACATGCTGGAAACAATAAATGAACCAGTTGGTGCGTAATGAGGTGCTTGCAAATTTTGTAAAGCTTGATCGGCACCATTCATTACAAAAAACAAACTCATTAAAATAATTTCAACCACTAGAATTAGATTAGCATCTGTTTTTGGCCAACCGGCTAAATCATTACTCGAAAGTCTCTTAATGTAAAGGATATTTCGGCGCACTAAAAAAATTACACATACGACTGTTACGCCAAAAGCGAGTATTTCAAATACATTAATAAATAGGCTATAATAACTACCAATAAAAGGTAAAAACACTCTGTGTTTTCCCGTTATGCCATCAATAATAATTTCTAGTACTTCTAAATTGATGATGATAAATCCAGCATAAATAATAAGGTGTAAAAAAGCAACCAATGGATTTTTGAACATCTTCTTTTGTCCAAGTGCTAGCAGTAATACTTGTTTCCATCTGCGGCCCGGTTCATTATATTGAATTTCGGATTTACCCATTAAAATGGTTTTTTTAATGAGGGTCGCCTTTTTATAAAAAAGGAAGCCAGCAGTCGCCAAAAGGGCTAAAAAAATCAGTGGGGCTATCATTTCCATGGTGCGCAATTAGGCTGCTAAGATAAGTTGTTTTATTTAGTTGTCATTCAGTTCGTATTGTGCAAATATTCTTGTTACATTTGGTACTAAATCTGTGATCATGGAACCCCATAATACTATTTTGTCTGCTGCTGCGGCCGAGCAAAAAATGCACCGCATGTCACTTGAATTAGCAGAAAATATTGCGCCTTCTACCAAAGAATTAATGCTAATTGGGATTCGTAATAATGGGGTTGTGATAGCGCATAAAATAGCTGCTTTATTGGCTCCGTATGTTCAGTGTAAGATTACTATTTTGGAAGCTTCGTTAGACAAGGAAATGCCTTCAACAATTACCTATAGTGCACCTGCTAATTTTACAGGAGCGCATATCGTTTTAGTTGATGATGTTTCCAATAGTGGCAAAACACTGCTATATGCCCTTAAACCATTACTAGATTTTTATCCAGTTAGTATTCAAACCTTGGTACTTGTTGAGAGAATGTACCGGCTCTATCCTGTAAAACCTGACTATGTAGGCTTGTCTATTTCTACTTCATTGCAAGACCATATTCGGGTAATTGTTGAGGGTAGTGAAATTCAAGGCGTTTGCGTAGAAACCAAGGCTTAATTTTTATTATTTTTGTAGCGTATTCAAACCTATTTTATGGATCATTCTATTCAAGACAAAGTTTCGGTATGGCTTTCTGGTAATTACGATGAGGCAACTAAAAATGCCATCATGGGTCTACAACCAGACGAATTAGCCGATTCTTTTTATAGAAACCTTGAATTTGGTACGGGTGGATTGCGTGGCATTATGGGTGTGGGTACCAACCGAATGAATAAATATACAGTAGGAATGGCCACGCAGGGTTTTGCCAACTATCTTAAAAAAACCTATGGCACCGAGCCCGTGTCTGTTGTTATTGGTCATGATAGCCGAAACAATAGCAGATTTTTTGCTGAAACCACTGCTGGGGTGTTTGCTGCAAATGGTATAAAGGTTTATTTATTTGAGGCCCTGCGTCCTACTCCCGAATTAAGTTACGCAATTAGACACTTAGGTTGCAAAGCGGGTGTGGTTTGTACCGCTTCTCACAATCCCAAAGAATATAATGGGTATAAGGCTTATTGGAATGATGGGGGGCAGCTGGTTCCACCGCATGATAAAAATGTGATAAAGGAAGTGGAAGCCATTACAAGTGTTGATGAGGTGAACTGGTCTGGTGGAGAAGCAAATATTACCATCATAGGTCGTGATATGGACGAGGCTTATATTAACATGGTTAAAAGCTTAAGCGTTTATCCCGAAGTAATTCAGGCGCAGCATGATTTATCAATCGTGTATACGCCCATTCATGGAACAGGCATAACCCTGGTGCCAGAAGTATTGTCCCGTTTTGGATTTACCAATGTTCATATTGTAGAAGATCAAGCAACACCTGATGGTAATTTTCCTACGGTGGGTTATCCCAATCCCGAAGAAGGTGAAACAATGGCCATGGGACTTGCTATGGCAAAATCATTAAATGCCGATATTTTATTAGGAACAGATCCAGACGCCGACAGGGTTGGCATTGGTGTTAAAAACCATAAGGGTGAATGGGTACTTATGAATGGGAATCAAACGGCTGTTTTAGCTTTTGCATACCTTATTGAAGCTCGAAAGGCAAAGGGTATTGCAAAGCCCAATGATATGGTTATTTCTACCATTGTAACAACTGCAATGATTAACGAGGTTGCCAAACAAAATGGAGTAGCATGTTATAATGTACTTACTGGATTTAAATGGATAGCTGAGCTGATCAAAGAAAAAGAAGCCCACGAAAACTATGTTATTGGTGGTGAAGAAAGTTTTGGACTCATGATTGGTAATGAAATCAGAGACAAAGATGCAGTAAGTGCTGTTGCTTTACTATGTGAAATGGCGGCTTATGAAAAAGCAAAAGGGAAAAGCCTGTTTGATAAGATGATAGAGCTTTACATGCAATATGGTTTTTACTATGAACAGCTCATTAGTATTACCAAAAAGGGCATGAATGGGCAAAAAGAAATTGCAGCCATGATGGAAGGTTATCGTACCAGTCCTCCACAAACCATTGATGGATCGGAAGTGGTAGAAATGTTGGATTATGACATGCAAACTGGAAAAAATTTAATGAGTGGCGAAACCTGGCAATTGCAATTGCCAAAAAGCAATGTGCTTCAATTTATTACCGCAGATGGAAGTAAAATTTCGGCAAGACCATCTGGTACAGAGCCTAAAATAAAATTTTATTTTAGCGTACATACGACACTTACCTCAAAAGAAGCCTATGACTCAACTTTTGCAGGATTAGATCAAAAAATTCAACGAATTATTAAAGACATGTCTTTGGCATAGGGTGTATCATGCAGCAAAAATTAGAAGACAAACACGTACATAAAGGACTTCGTAAGCAAATGGTGGATCTCCTTCGCCAAAAAGGAATCACCGACGAATCCGTATTAACGGCCATAAACGCAGTGCCTAGGCATTATTTTTTAGACTCGGCCTTTGTAACACATGCATACGAAGACCGCGCTTTTCCAATTGGCGAAGGGCAAACGATTTCACATCCACACACTGTGGCGTATCAAACACAGTTACTCCAAATTAATAAGTTAGATAAAGTGTTAGAGATTGGAACGGGAAGTGTGTATCAAGCAACTATTTTGGCAGAAATGGGTGCTCGTGTTTATACCATCGAGCGTCAAAAAAAATTATACGACTTACACAAAGACTATGTTTTTAAAGCCAAGTATCCAACCATTAAATTTTTCTATGGAGATGGATTCGAAGGACTTCCCACCTATGCGCCCTTCGATAAAATAATTATTACGGCAGCTGCGCCTTTTATCCCGCCAAAACTAGTGGAGCAATTAAAGCCAGGTGGCATCATGGTTGTACCTGTAAATGAGGGAGAAGGGGATCAGCAAAGAATGATACGGATTAGCAAAGACAGTAGCGGTGAAATTACCGAGGAGTCTTTTGATATCTTTTCTTTTGTACCGATGTTAACGGGTAAGAACCGCTAACACCGGTAGTCAAATATTTTTACTGCATCATATCCATTCCACCGCCACTCTGATCTGCTTTTGTGTTTTTACGTTTGAACAGCGCAGCATCAAATTTACCAAAACGGTAATTGAAATTCACCCTTAATACTTGTGGGTCTCTTCTGCGCTCACTTGTTTGCGTGAAGAAGTTGCTTTCAGAATATGATT
The DNA here is from genome assembly GCA_947461125.1 of Bacteroidota bacterium. Classification (GTDB taxonomy): domain Bacteria; phylum Bacteroidota; class Bacteroidia; order Chitinophagales; family Chitinophagaceae; genus Sediminibacterium. The sequence goes on from CANHHX010000019.1 coordinate 27,531, forward strand.
TAAATAATTGCGTTCTTAAAAAATCGTTCATGCTAAGCGTTAAAGAACCGCTCTTACCATTTTTCCATGTCCACTCTTTTCTGATGGCTAAATCAAGTCCATAACGTGGAAAATTAAAGCCCTGTGCCGATGTTTGAGCGCCACCGCCAAACATACCGCCCCAGCCACCGCCACCGCCTCTGCCACCACCACCGCCAACGTTTGGAGAGAGGATGGTTTTAGCCTGATAGTCACCACTCAATTGAATGGAAAGCGTTTTATTTAATTTAAAGCTACTATTCATTTTAGCAAACCAACTTATCTGCGCGTCGTTGCTAATATTTTGACCTGGAATGACGGCGTTAATTTGCGAGCTGAATAAATTACCGTTAATGGTTAAATCCCACCATTTTGTTACAGGTATTTTATTACTTAATTCCAATCCAAAAATAATACTGTTATCTGCATTGATGTATGAGCTATAATAAACCGGCATGGTATCAAGTGGGTTCAATTCATTTTTGCCCGTATATACATAACGCGTAATTAAATCAGTGCTGTATTTGAAAAAAGCAGTAGCTAAAAAGTTAGCACCTTTTTTGTAGGCGTTGTTGTAAGAGAATTCAAATGAGTTGGTAAATTCTGGTCTGATACCTGGGTCTCCAACACTAATATTTTGAGGATCAGAAAAGTCTGGATAAGGAATTAACTGCCAGAAGTTAGGTCTGTTAATGCGGCGTGCATAGTTAAATTGTAAATCCTGCTTATCTGAAAGCTTGTACGTTACAAATGCTGTAGGGATTAAGCTTAATGGATATTGCACCTTAAAACTAGCAGAGTCTTTTCCGGTAGCTGTCAAAAGGGTACCAGTATAATTAGAGCTCTCTGCACGAAGTCCTAATTGGTAGTTGAATTTATTAACTCTAAATGTATAGGATGCGTATGCTGCATACACCTGGTCATTGGATTTAAAACTATTACTGATTCGTGAGATCATATCATATTTTGCAGTAACCGGATTGTATCTGAATTGGTTGGATACTGATTCGTTTAAGCGAACGGCGCCTCTTATTCCCATTTCAAGTTTGCTATCATCGGTAATAGGATTTTCGTAATCTAATTGACCCGTAATGTTGCTTGAATTTCCTGAACCAATGGTTTGTTGCAATAGTGGAAATCCTTTTAGGGTGTTATTGATGAAGAAAGTTTGGGTATTAACGTTTGAAGTATTATTGCTGTTTCTTTCGTTGTAATTGATATCTGCAGATAAACTCTCGCCGTTTTTTGCATAGTTGTGTTTGAAACTTAATTGGCCGCCAAAATTATTAGAGGTTGAAACATTTCCACTTCTGATGTCATTGTAAGATGTGTAAACACCCTTGATGGTAGAATCTGCTTTTTGGTTATTTTCCGAATCAAAATTTCCGTTGTTGTAATTGCCTGAAAATGACAACGTGTTTCTGTTATCTATAAAATAATCAAACCCACCTCTCATAAAACTAAAACCACCTTCATTAATAGATTTTGCAGTATTGCTAATTCCGCTTGGCGTAGCAAAGAAGTTGTCTCTTACTGTTGCGCTATTGCTAATGGATTTAAACTGATTTAAATTGGCAGATAAAAATGTGTTGAATTTTCCTTGTCTAATATTTATATCAGCGCCTAAATTTACTTTCGCACGAGAGTCTATACCAGTTCTTAATCCTCCATTATAACCTACTTTTTTATTCTTTTTTAGTACGACATTGATGATACCGCCATTGCCACCTGATGCATCAAATTTAGCAGATGGATTGGTGATTAATTCCACACGATCTACGATATCTGACGGAATTTGATCAAGGGTTAGGGTAGTGGGTCTGCCGTCCACAAAAATAGTGGGTGCCGCGTTTCTTAATGTTACATTACCATCGATGTCTACGTTTACAGATGGAATGTTTTTCATGATTTCTGTTGCAGACTGTCCCGTACTCACTAGATTTTTATCAACATTAAATATTTTACGATCAATCCCCATTTCAAATTGAGGCTTACTTGACGAAGTAACCGTTACGTTACCAAGGTCTGTTGCATCTGCGGTGATTTTGATATTGCCTAAGTCTTTATCAGCCATACCCAGCATTTGCTGCATATTTGGGGCTGCACCCGGTTGAGGCATTTTAATACCAAAACTGATGGTTTGATCGAGTGTTTTAAAGCCAAGACCTGAAACCTTTAGCTTGTAATTGCCAAATAATGAGAGGTTTTCGAAGCTAAAATCTCCATTTGCCTTGGTGATTTGTGTGCTCAATACCACTTCCTTCATTTTTTTAATTAACGTATCAAACTTATTGCCAGTTAATTGAACCGTCATGGCATCGAGTGCTTTGTTTGTCTTGCTATCCACAATTTTGCCGTAAAAATGTCCAATATTTGTTTGGGCACCACCGGGCATTCCGCCTGTTCTGGCACCAGGATATTGTGCTAGAACACTGTTAGTGCAAAATCCAACGAATAATGTAATTAATACTATTAATTTACGCATGTTATTTATTTATAATTATTTATGCAAAGGTCCATCAATTAATTGAATTCCATGAATCCAAAGGACAAGCGGTAATATGACAATTTTTAGGGGGTAAAGTTTTGAAAACGCCTTAAATCAACCTTTTTTATCGGTCAATGGTAAAAAAAGGAGATTATTGGCCAATCCAGGTTATAAAAACCTGAAGTATCCCAATTAAAAACCCTAATACTGCACCAATAATTTCAATAAACTTGAACTCCTTAGACATGATAGATTGAAGAATTTCTTCTAGCTTATCGGAGCTAAAATTGCTGACTTTTTCCGTTACAATGGCTTCTAAATCAAGCTCATGCCTGAGTTTATCCATATAACTTGTCATGAGTACTGGAAATAAGCTTTCTAACTCCTTCATAAATACAGATTTAAGCTGTTCAATGGTTTTATCACCAATAAACATGCTTATAATGGGCATTTCGGAGGCCAATTTGTTCCTTAAAAAGTTGTCTATATGCGTTTCTACAATGGGCATCACCTGTTTTAGGTTACCACCATCTGTAATTTTTGCCTCAATATCTTTAAAGGAAAGAAGTTCCTCACTTACCAGTTTGCCTAGTTTTTGGGCAAATTGGTGTTGTCTTTTTGGAAAAATGCCCTGAAAAGTAATTCCTAATACCTTAACGGGCAGCCTAGGATGAAACAACATTTTGATGGCAATCCAATTGGTAAACCAGCCAATAAATGCTGATATCAAAGGGATTGAAAGGATAAGAGGCGACATAGTGTTGTTAATTTAAAAAACCTATAAGCATTACTTATAGGTTTTAAAATAAGATGGGAGAACGATGGGTCTCGAACCCACGGCCTTCAGTGCCACAAACTGACGCTCTAACCTACTGAGCTACGCTCTCCGTTTAAGGGAGTGCAAAAATAAGGTAATTGCGCATTTTACAAAATCTCATTTTGAACTTTCTTGCTTGCCGCTTATCAAAACCTTTGTTAATTTGGCTAAAATGCTGTTTTTTGGTGCTTCTTTTCAGCTATTTTTGATGCTTACCATATTTCCAACATGGAAAAATTTACAACATTTATGAAGACAAAGAAGGGGATACTTTTAGGAGGGATTGTTTTATTTGGCGCTATTTTTTTTGCATTCAAAGTAAGTAATAGTTCGCCTGAACTTCAGCCAACGCAACGTCAAAAATTATTGGCAACCGTAGGTGCTTTATTGGAAGCGCAACATTACAGTCCCAAAGTTATTGATGACGCCTTTTCTAAAAAGATTTTTTCTGCCTATTTAAAAGCCTTGGATCCTGAAAAAACATTGTTTTTACAGTCAGATGTAAATGGATTTAAAAAATTTGAAACCAGTTTAGATGATGAAATAAAAGGAGCCCCCATAGCTTTTGTTCCTGCCGTTAGTGCTGTTTATTCAAAGCGTTTACAAGAAACGATCCTTCTTTACAAAGAAATTTTAAAATCACCTTTCAATTTTAATACGAATGATTCGGTGCTTTTAGAAAATGATAAGCAAGATTTTGCAAGTACAGCAGCTGCCCGAAAAGAGCGTTGGAGAAAGCAATTAACGTATGCAGCACTTGAGCGTTACGCAGATTATTTGGATCAGAGAGAAAAAAATAAAGGTAAAAAAGAGTTTGTAGTTAAAGCTGATTCTACACTTGAACGAATGGCAAGAGAGCAGGTGTTAAAAGCAACCAATAAACGCTTTGATCGAATTCAAAAAACATTCAACGAAGACCAACGTTTTCATACGTTTATAAATGCAATTACAGGTCTCATGGATCCGCACACCGATTATTTTCCTCCGGTTGAGAAACGTGCTTTCGACGAAGGCATGAGCGGCCGTTTTTATGGTATTGGTGCACAATTAGGAGAGGATGAGAATGGAATAAAAATTGCTTCGGTACAACCAGGTGGTGCTGCATGGAAATCTAGAGAAATTGATGCGAACGATGTGATATTAAAAGTAGCACAAGGGAGCGCCGAACCTGTTGATGTGGCTGGTTATGCCACCGAAGATGCAGTAAAAATCATTAGAGGAAATAAAGGAACAGAAGTCCGATTAACCATCAAAAAAACCAACGGAACAATTAAGGTGGTTTCACTTATCAGAGAAGAAATTGTACTCGACGAAACTTTTGCGCGCAGTGCGATTGTTACAGAAGGTACTGATAAAATCGGGTACATTTATTTGCCTGAATTTTATGCCGATTATGAAAGGGAAGATGGCAATCGTTGCTCCGAAGATATTGCAAAAGAAATCGTGAAATTTAAAGCTGAAAACGTAAAAGGAATTGTGATTGATTTACGCAATAATGGAGGGGGATCTCTGTATGAAGTTATTCAAATGGTAGGACTCTTTATTAACCAAGGACCCGTGGTTCAAGTTAGAGATAGAGAGGGTAAGTCGAATATTTTAAGTGATCGTCAATCTGGCACATTATACGATGGTCCTTTGGCCGTTATGGTGAATGAGTTTAGTGCTTCTGCAAGTGAAATTTTTGCTGGTGCCATTCAAGATTATAAAAGAGGTGTTGTAATTGGAAGTACGTCTACCTATGGAAAGGGTACTGTTCAGCGCACTGTTCCTTTTGGCAATCCCATCGATCAGTTTAGTGGCCGTACCGATATGGGTGCCGTAAAGCTAACTTTTCAAATGTTTTATCGTGTTAATGGTGCTTCTACTCAACTTCGTGGTGTAGAATCTGATATCGTTTTGCCAGATAGTTATGAGTACTTAAAAATTAGAGAAAAAGACAATGAGTCGGCACTTCCTTTTCATAAAATAGCAACTGCCCCTTATTTTTTATGGAGCCAAAGCGCGGTATATGAGCCAGCTATTGCCGCCGAAAAAGAGAGAGTAGAAAAAGACGCTAATTTTATGACGCTAAAAAATAATCTCGCTTGGATTGCTAGTACTTCTGAGGGATATGCGCCATTAAGCTTAGTTAGTTATCAGGCACTGCAAACAAAAATCAAAAAAGTAGTGGAGCAAAATAGTGCGCTATTAAAAGTTGCTAAGCCTTTGTTGGTAAAGCCCGTGGCTGTGGATAGTAGTAAGTTTTATAATAACCCTGATAAAAATAAGGGGGAACGTTATAAAGCTTGGTTAACTGCAATTGCATCTGATATGCCTATTAGTGAGACCATTAAAGTGATGAATCGAATGATACTGGCTAAATCTAATTTTGTATTTAAATAAGGCTTCCATTTATCTATTTGTTACTAGTTTTGAATTTTTAGTATGGAGAAACAGAAGAAATGGTTTGCACTGTATACCAAGCCAAGGTGGGAGAAAAAAATTGATGCACAACTTAAGAAAAAAGGGGTGGTGTGTTGGTGTCCTTTGCAGAAGATAGAAAAACAGTGGACCGATCGAAAAAAGTTAATTGAAGAGCCTCTTTTTAGATCCTATGTATTTGTTCATATTGACGATAGTGAAACGACAAAAGTTAAATCTACGGATGGTGTTTTAAATTTTGTTTATTATTTAGGTAAGCCAGCCGTAATTAGAGAAGAGGAAATTGATATCATTCAAAAATACCTCGGTGAAAAAGAAGCAACACTTCAATTAATTTCTGATGAAGGTTTTAGAGAAGATACTAAAATACGAATTAATTATGGCGTGTTTATGGATCGGGAAGGCGTGGTAACCTACAGTGATAAAAAGAAAGTATACGTTCGGTTACAAAGTTTGGGACAAGTAATGGTAGTAGAGTTCCCACATTCGCACGTGAGCCTTATATAGCATGAATCTTAGCGCATTTCCCAATCAATAATTTGATTGGCCCATTCGGCCCTATATGGAGTGTTGATTCTGATATAATTATCTGTGTACCCTTCCATCATTCCATTTTTATTGAAGTCTTCAAAGAGTACTTTTCTAGAACTGCCCACATGTGCTGCAGTAAAATATTGAAGCTTCATGAAAGATAAATTACGAAGCGTTTTATTGCGTTCATTTCTTGTAGCAACAGGTACTACTGGCTTTATTTCCAACGCTTTTGTATTGTCCCTTTCGGAATAGGTAAATACATGCAAGTAGCTTATATCTAAGTTGTGTAAAAAGTCAAAAGTTTCTTTAAAGTGCGCATCTGTTTCGCCAGGAAATCCAACAATCACATCCACCCCAATGGCGCAGTGTGGGATCATTTTCTTAATTAGTGCCACTCTTTCTTGATACAATTCTTTTTTATAGCGCCTGCGCATTAAACCTAATATATCGGCACTACCGCTTTGAAGTGGTATATGGAAATGTGGCATGAACTTTTTACTCTTCGCAACAAATTCAATAATCTCTGGCGTAAGTAAATTGGGTTCAATCGAAGATATCCTAAACCGTTCGATGCCTTCTACGTTATCAAGTGCTTGTATGAGGTCAAAAAAGGTTTCGGTATGTTTTTCGCCATTGGGACCTTTTCCAAAATCACCTAAATTAACACCCGTTAAAACAATTTCTTTGGCCCCACTAGCTGCCACCGTTTTTGCTTGCGCCACTACATTAGCCACCAAATCACTTCTACTTTTACCCCTGGCCATAGGGATGGTGCAAAAAGAACAGTTATAATCGCAACCATCCTGTACTTTTAAAAAGCAGCGGGTTCTATCATTTTGTGAAAAAGAGGCCGTGAAACCTGTTACATCTGCAATATCGCAACTGCAAATGGTAGCTGGATTTCCTTTGGATAGGGTGCTGATATGGCTTGCAATATTAAACTTTTCGGCAGCACCTAAAACCAGGTCAACGCCTGGGATTGCTGCAATTTGAGCGGGTTTTAACTGCGCATAACAGCCCGTAATTACTACAAAGCTTTCGGGTGCTCTTTTTTGAATGCGGCGTACAATTTGCCTACATTCCTTGTCTGCATTGTCTGTCACAGAACAGGTATTGATAACGTACACGTCGGCGAGGTCTTCAAACTCTTTTTTATCAAAGCCTTCCTGTTCTAGCATTCTAGAAAGGGTAGAGGTTTCTGAAAAGTTAAGTTTGCAGCCCAGTGTATGAAAGGCAACGGTTCTATTTTGACTCATGAGCCCACAAAGATAAGCAGGAACAAGGATTTTTTGACCCTTAATAGTATCTTAAAATACGAAATAATGGCCTTTGGGCTTTACATTTTACGATTAAAAAGTTATGTTTGTCTGTCTTTTAAAACGAAGAATTATGCTTTTTACCAGAATTAATAATTTGATTGGTTGGGTTGTGTTTTTGATTGCC
>CANHHX010000020.1 GCA_947461125.1 Bacteroidota bacterium
GAGGCGAATGACAAGGTTATTTTTGACGTGCAAGAAGGCCGTAAAGGTCCTAACGCAGTTAACGTTAAACGTTTAAGTTAATTACTAAAACAAGCTTAACCAATTATAGGCCATTTCGCTAACCGCGAAATGGCCTTTTTCTTTGCCCTGGCTTAACTATATTTGTGGTCTCTAAAAAGCGATTATGTCAACCATACTTCAACAGTTACAAGAAACAAAAACGTACATACAATCTAAGGTAAACAAACAGGCGGCGATTGGTATTATTTTAGGAAGTGGACTCGGAAACCTGGCCTCAGAAATTGTTGCTGAATTTGAAATTCCATATGAGCAAATTCCACATTTTCCGGTAAGTACGGTAGAAGGGCATAAAGGCCGCTTAATTTTTGGTACACTAGAAGGGGTAAAAGTTTGGGTGATGTCCGGGCGTTTTCATTTTTATGAAGGCTATACGCCGCAGCAAGTTTCGTATCCTGTTCGTGTGATGCGCGCGTTAGGGGTAGAAACATTATTATTATCTAATGCGGCAGGCGGGGTCAATAGTAATTTTAAAGTGGGTGATTTAATGATCATTAATGATCATATTAGCCTGTTTACTATCAATCCACTTCTTGGAAAAAATGAAGAAGCACTAGGAACCCGTTTCCCTGACATGAGCGAGCCTTATGATAAGTCCTTAATTGCAAAAGTAAAAAACATTGCAGCTGCCAATAGTATTAAAGTACACGAAGGGGTTTATTTAGGGGTAACAGGTCCTACATTTGAAACCAGGGCCGAGTATAAATTAATTCTTGCGGTAGGCGGTGACGCGGTGGGTATGAGTACCGTTCAGGAAACTATTGTGGCGGTGCATGGCGGCATGAAGGTATTTGCAATTAGTGTGATTACCGATTTGGGAATTCGTGAAGAAGATAATGTCATAACACACCAGGAAGTTTTAGAAGCTGCAACAGCTGCCGAGCCAAAGCTTACCTTATTGTTTAAAGAATTAGTCAAACAACTATAATGCTGTTCAAGCGCTATTGTTTATTTTTTGTATGCTACTTTATGGTACAATTAGTAGCTGGTCAGTCTGATGATAGGCCGCAACTAAGAGGGGGCAGGCCTGGTGCAGGTGCTGTTTCCTATGACCGTCAGGGGAGGCCCATAAGAAATAGCGCTGGTAAAAATGATTCTTTACAAACCCGAAATAGTTTAGCCGATTCAATAACCATATTTTATAAACTTTTTGATTCTACTAAATTAAGAACACTCGATAGTTCTATTCATGATTTTAGTAGATATTTTCCGCTCCCATATTCGGTACGATCTTTGGGTAATTTAGGAACTGCAACACAGTCGTTGCTTTTTAACCCCTATATGAAAGCTGGATTTAATGCCGGATTTCATGGGTATGATATTTATAATTATTCGTTAGAGAATACGCGGTTTTATGAAACCACGAGGCCTTTTACAGAGCTTGCTTTTGTACTTGGCGCTAGAGCAGAGCAAGTAGTAGATTTTTTACACACGCAAAATAAAAAAGACAATTTTAATTTTTCGTTACAATACCGGTTTAGTAACTCACCGGGGGCGTTGAAAAATCAGAATGCCAATTTAAATAATTTAAGGTTTACCAGTCATTTCAAATCTAACAACCGCAAATACGAACTCTTTTTTGTTTTCTTATCAAATAAAAATGCTTCTTCCGAAAACGGAGGCTTGCAAAGTCCAGCCAGACTCGATAGCCTATCTCTTAACGACCCATTCGAACTAGAAACAAGACTTGGTAAATCTACGGCGGCGTCACGAAATCCCTTTAACACAAATGTGTCAACCGGAAATATTTACACCGGTTCTCAATTTGTGATCAGACAACAATATGATCTTGGAAAGAAAGATTCTAGTGTGGTGGATTCTGTAACCTATCGTGTTTTTTATCCAAGATTAAGGCTTCAACATACCTTGTCTGTTGCGACCAATACCTATCAGTTTTTAGATACTTACGTAGATTCTAGCAAGTATCAGTTGTATTTTAATAAACCTGTTCCTTTCGGAAAATCCATCAATTATAAAGATAGCTGGAAAGATATCACCAACGAATTTAGTGTTTTAACATTCCCAGATAAAAACAACCAAAGTCAATATTTAAAAACCGGAATAGCGTATCAGGCACTAAACGGAACTTTTGATACAACTAGTACCCTGTCTTTTTATAACATCTATGCTGTTGGTGCCTATAAAAACCGGTCTAAGAATAAAATTTGGGATATTGATGCGCATGCCAATTTGTATTTAAATGGGCAAAATGCTGGCGATTATGAAGCAGCTGTTTATTTGCAGCGTTATTTAGGTTCTAAAGCTGGTTTTTTAACACTTGGGTTTAATAACGTTAACAGGTCTCCTGCATTTGTGCTAGATCCATTAAGTAGTTTTGGAATTAATGCGAATGCAAACTTTGTAAAAGAAAATAGCATCAAGCTAATGGGGAAGTACGAAAAGCCTAATAGAAATCTGTCATTTACTGCAAATTATTACGGCATTAACAACTATATGTATTTTGATGGTTTCTTTTCCGCAAAACAGGCATCCGGCTTGTTTAATTTATTACAATTGTCGCTTCAAAAAAAGTGGCATTTAAAAGGGCATTGGAACTGGTACACAGAAATGCATCTTCAACAAAAAGTAGGAACGGGTCCTGTTAATGTACCTAGTTTTTATACCAGAAATAGGCTCGCATTTGAAGGCAACTTTTTTACCAACCTAGATGTATCTACCGGGATTGAAATGCAGTATTTTACAGCGTACAACGCCGATGGATATTCTCCGTTTTTAGGGGCTTATTTTTACCAAAACAGCCAGCAGCTTTCGAATAGGCCTGATATCCATGCTTATTTTCATTTCAGAATCAAGCGTTTAAAAGGATTTATCAGGGTTGAAAACCTCAATAGTCTAAATACGGCTAACGGTTTTTCATTTAACAAGCCCAATTTTATGACCAACCTATACCCCAATACCACACTTTGGACTCGAATAGGTATCTGGTGGAACTTTATTAATTAAAGTATTGTAGCTTTGTATTCATGAAGCGCCTTTTAACCCTATTTATTGCTCTTATTTACCTAGTCATGTCTACTGGGTTTGTAATGAATAGCCATTACTGTATGGGCAAGCTCAGTTCTGTTGAGCTAGGCCGGTCGGAGGTAAAAAAATGTATTTGCGGCATGCGCATAGATAGCACCAAAAAAAATAAGTGCTGTCATTCTAAAATCGAGGTTGTTAAACTTGAAGATTCTCATAAGTTAACCACCTCAACGATTGGTTCAATAAATTTTCTTGAAGCGGTAATACCACAGTTTTATGTGGAGGCTGTATTGTATACAAATGTATATACGGCCAATCAATATCTTAAAAAGTTGCCGCCCAACCTAAACAAACAAGATACATATAAGCATATTGGTGTGTTTTTGATTTAGGCCTTACTTCGCTTTCATTTACATTTCTTCTCTTTGTTGCCATGTTTAACAAATGGCTCAACTTTTTAATTATACTTAAAAATTATTTGTATGAAAATCAAATTTATTATCGCGTCTATCATGTCTTTAATTGTAACAACAACTGTTGTGAGTGCTCAAACTAAATCGACTCCAAAAACTGAATCCGTTAAAATCTGGGGTAATTGTGGCATGTGTAAAACAACCATTGAAAAGGCTGCAAAAGATGCTGGCGCAACAACGGCTGTTTGGAATAAGACAACAAAAATGCTCAAAATTACCTATTTAGAATCGGCAACAAGTAATGCAAAAATTCAAGAAAAAATTGCAAGCGTTGGGTACGATACCAAAGACTTGACAGCGCCTGATGCGGTATACAACGAGCTTCCAGAATGTTGCCAATACGAACGTAAGGCAGCTAAAAAAAATTAATGAATCACAAACCATAAAGTATGAAAAAAGTATTTTTATTGATCGCATGTATATATGCCATTGGTGCTAGTGCACAAGTGCAAAAAGTAAATTTGCAAGCCAGTGGATTAACTTGTGCAATGTGTTCAAAAGCTATCTATAAAGCAGTTTCGGCCATTTCTTTTGTAGATACAGTACTTGTAAATATTGAAGCTTCTACCTATGATATTCGGTTTAATAAAGACGCAACACCTCAGTTTGATCAAATTGCAAAGGCGGTTGTGGATGCCGGATTTTCGGTCGCTAATCTAACGGTAGTGGCTAATTTCAATCAAGAAAGTATAGATAAAAACGGATTGGTGACACTCGATGGTATTCAATATAAATTTATGGGAACGAGGCCTGCTACTTTACAAGGAAGTAAAAAAATGCAATTGATAGGTAAGCAGTATATGCTCCCCAAAGATTTTAAAAAAATACAAGTAGGTTCAAATTCAGACCTATCAGCTAAAACTTACTTAGTGGCAATTAAATAAAAGCAACATGAAAAAATTATATTTCTTTTTGTTGTTAATTTCTGGCATTCGAGTAAGTGCACAAGAACTATTTGTATATACAGAGCCGGCAAGTAACATGCCTGCTAAATCTATCGCTGTTAAACAAAGTGCTAAGCTTTTTGATCAAGGTTCAACTTCTAGTACTAGACATGCTACCGAACTAATGATTGGTGCAAGTAAAAACTTAATGCTCCACGGCGCAGCAACATATGGAGCACTTAATAACACACCCTTTGGTCTTGAGAGTATTAGGGCTTATGGCAAGTATCGTTTTTTTAGTGCAGATGGTATGTATAGTCATTTTAGAATGGCTGCTTTTGCTGAAATAGCACATAGTAATACAAAGCCTATGTACCAAGAAATTAATTTGCAAGGGGATCAATCGGGTGTTCAGGCGGGGCTCGTGTTTACGCAGCTATTGCATAAACTAGCGATATCTTCTACTGTAGGTTATGCAAGTATTAATGGGGAAAGTAAAGCCCATCAATTGAAAATGGGTAATCAAGCGTCAGCTATCAATTATTCATTGTCTTTTGGGCATTTGATATTTCCTAAAAAATATACAAGCTACGATCAAACCAACTTTAATATTTATACCGAGTTGCTCGGTCAAGTTATCCCTGGTACTAGCAAAAGTTACCTTGATCTAGCGCCTAGTATGCAGCTCATTTTTAAAAGTAAGCTCAAGTTTAATTTGGCATACCGCTTTAATTTACAATCTAGTATGACCCGCATGGCTCAAACAAGCTGGATGCTAGGAGGCGAATGGCTGTTTTTGAATGCCTTTAAAAAGTAACATCAATCTATTATAGGCTGCTCTTTTTTTTATATCTTTAAAAGGTGAAAAAAAGGGCAGCCTATCTATTTTTAGCCATCTATTTATTAGGTGCTACGGAGCTTAATCAGCTCCTAAAAATGCCTTTATTGATTGAGCATTACATGGAGCATAAACTAGATAATGGTAGTTTGTCATTGCTTAGTTTTATGTACATGCATTACGTGGGTGATGATGGCGATGCAACCGATGAGCAAAAAGACCAAAATTTACCTTTCAAGTCGGCTCATTTTCAATTGCAAAACACTGTTGTCTTTTCAGTATTCAAATACGAGTTACCAAAAATTTTTGCAAACATACATCGCAGTGTTTGGCCTGTAATACAGTCTAATTCACTTTCTACAATTGCACGCGGTTCTTTATTTAGACCTCCCAGAGTCTGATTTTTTTTGCGTGTAAGATCGCGCCCTCTTTCTCTTTATTTTTTTAGACCTAATTATAGCAGCCATGCTAAAGAAAATCATTGATTTTTCGATAGCCAATAAATTAATTGTTGGCTTATTTATAATCGCACTTATTGGTTGGGGGAGTTACGAAGTCACGAGGCTTCCCATCGATGCGGTTCCTGATATAACAGACAATCAAGTGCAGGTGATTACTGTGTCTCCATCACTTGGGGCACCAGATATTGAAAGGCTAATCACATTTCCAATAGAACAGTCTTGCAGCAGTATTCCGGGCTTAAAGCAAATAAGAAGTTTTTCAAGATTTGGTTTATCACTTGTAACGATTGTGTTTGATGACGAAACTGATATTTATTGGGCGCGTCAACAAATTACTGAACAACTTCAAAAAGTAAAAGAAGAAATACCCGAGGGAGTAGGTGCACCAGAGCTTGCGCCCGTGTCAACGGGGCTTGGTGAAATTTTTCAGTATGTTGTTAGGCCCTTAAAAGGATACGAAAGCACCTATGGTCCTATGGAACTCAGAACTATACAGGACTGGATTGTTAGAAGACAATTATTAGGAACGCCAGGAGTTGCAGAAGTGTCAAGTTTTGGCGGAAAATTAAAGCAATATGAAATTGCCGTAAAGCAAGATAAGTTAAAGTCGATGGGCATTACCATTGGCGACGTTTTTGATGCACTTGAAAAAAACAATCAAAATACGGGTGGTGCTTATATCGAAAAAGGACCAACTGTTTTATATATCAGAACAGAGGGGTTAGCTGGAAGCATAGCGGACATTGAAAAAGTAGTAGTTAAATCTTTAGACGGAGGCACCCCACTATTAATTCGGGATGTTGCAACGGTACAATACGGCGCTGCCATTAGGTATGGGGCCATGACCTATAATGCAGATGGGGAAGTAGCGGGTGCTGTGGTAATGATGCTAAAGGGGGCTAATTCATCGGAAGTGATAAAACGTGTAAAAGCAAGAGTAGCAGAAATTCAAAAAATGCTACCAGAAGGAGTGGTGATTGAGCCGTTTCTAGACCGAACAAAAATGGTCAACAATGCCATTAGTACTGTTCAAACCAATTTATTAGAAGGGGCGCTTATCGTTGTTTTTGTATTGGTATTTTTTCTAGGCAATGTAAGAGCTGGACTGATAGTATCCTCGGTGATTCCACTCTCTATGTTATTTGCTATTATTTTAATGAATTATTTTGGCATAGGCGGTAATCTAATGTCGCTAGGTGCTATCGATTTTGGTTTAATTGTAGATGGGTCGGTAATTGTGGTAGAAGCCATTTTGCACCGCTTTGTACACGCTAAACATTTTAGGGGAATAACTTCTATTGGTCAAAAAGAAATGGATGAGGAAGTGGGGGCTAGTACAGGGTCTATGATTAAATCAGCAGTGTTTAGTCAAATCATTATTTTAATTGTTTACTTACCCATTTTATCGCTACAGGGTATTGAAGGTAAAATGTTTAAGCCCATGGCTTTTACCGTTGCGTTTGCAATTATTGGCGCGTTTGTTTTATCGATTACCTATGTGCCAATGATGGCAGCACTCGTGCTGAATAAAAAACTCAGTCATAAAAAAACTTGGTCCGATAGATTCATTGCATTTATAGAAAGAAAATACCGTCCCGTTTTACAAAGCGTATTAGGGCTACCTAAATTAGTGATTGCTTCTACCGTAATCTTATTTGGCGTTGCAATACTCTTATTATCTCGAATGGGAGGAGAATTTATGCCATCGCTCGAAGAAGGAGATTTTGCAGTGGAAACGCGTCTTTTGACAGGAAGTAATTTAAATAGTTCAATTGCATCTACACAGGAGGCGGTTAAACTTTTGTTGGCCAATTTTCCTGAAATCACAAAAGTGGTAACAAAAATTGGTAGTGCAGAAATACCTACTGATCCTATGCCTTTTGAAGCAGGTGACATGATGATTATACTGAAAGACAAAAAAGAATGGACTTCTGCCAAAACCTTTCCAGAGCTCAGTAAAAAAATGACCGCTGTTTTAGAACAGGTTCCTGGAATTACAGTGGGTTTTCAATATCCTGTGCAAATGCGTTTTAATGAACTCATGACAGGGGCTAGACAAGATGTTGTTTGTAAGATTTTTGGGGAGAATCTCGATTCGTTGGCCGAGTATGCATCAAGGTTAAATGCTATTGTGCAAAATGTTGAAGGAGCAGTTGATATTTATGAAGAAAGGGTTACTGGAATGCCGCAGGTTGTGGTGAAATACAATAGAGAGGCCATGGCAAAATATGGGGTGCACGTGTCAGATGTAAATAGAGTAGTCAATACTGCTTTTGCAGGTCAGGTTACTGGTCAGGTATATGAAGAAGAAAAACGTTTTGACATGGTGGTTCGACTTTCAGACAGTGCGCGAAAAAATATGGAAGATATTGCGGCACTTCAAATTTCAACAGCACAGGATACACAAATTCCGCTGGCTTATGTGGCATCGATTACCGAAATTGAAGGCGTCAATCAAATTCAAAGAGAAAATACCAAAAGAAGAATTATTGTTGGATTTAATGTAGCTGGAAAAGATGTTCAAACCATTGTTCAAACGCTACAACAAAAAGTTACAGCGCAATTGAATTTACCCAAAGGGTATACCATTGTATATGGTGGTTCCTTTGAAAATATGACTGCTGCAAAACAGCGTCTTGCAATAGTAGTTCCAGTAGCGTTGTTATTGATATTCTTACTCTTGTATTTTGCTTTTGGTTCCGTAAAGCAGGGGGTACTTATATATACCGCTATTCCACTATCGGCAACGGGGGGCATTTTTGCACTCTGGATCAGGGATATGCCATTTAGTATTTCTGCGGGTGTTGGATTTATTGCGCTGTTTGGTGTGGCAGTATTAAATGGGATTTTACTCGTATCCGAATTTAATAGACTTAGAGCAGAAGGATGGCAGGACGTTAAACGAATTGTCATTCATGCTACATCATCTAAAATGAGGGCTGTGCTCATGACTGCGCTTGTTCCGTCACTAGGTTTTATTCCAATGGCCATAAGTACAGGTGCAGGTGGCGAAGTGCAAAAGCCACTAGCTACGGTTGTCATTGGAGGACTTATACTTTCTACATTATTAACGCTATTTGTATTACCAGTTATGTATATACTTTTTGAAATGGGAATGAAATATTTAAAAGGCAAAAAAATAATTGTAATGCTAGGGACTTTGCTTATTGGACTATCTGCTCAGTCGCAAGTAAG
Source organism: Bacteroidota bacterium (assembly GCA_947461125.1). Lineage (GTDB taxonomy): Bacteria > Bacteroidota > Bacteroidia > Chitinophagales > Chitinophagaceae > Sediminibacterium. Next base: position 8,915 of record CANHHX010000020.1, read on the forward strand.
CATAAAGTTGAACGCAGCCATTGATAGTGCTATCAAAAATAATGCACAGTACAATGCAAGTAATTTACAAGTGGATTATGCACGTGCAATGCAAAAGACTAGTACCGAAATTGATAAAACCGTATTTGATTTTGGGTATGGGAATATTAATAGTTTTCAAACAGACAATCGTTTTGGTGTTTCCCAAAGTTTGCAATTTCCGGCCGTGTATAAAAATCAAGCGGCGGCCAACAAGCTTGTTACTCAAATAGCGCAAACATCACAAGTAATAAGGACGCAGGAATTAACGAGGTTAGTCAAGCAGCAGTTTTATCATATTGTGTTAATGGAACAGCAGCTGTTACTTTTAGCATCAGCAGATAGTTTTTACAATGCCTTTTTAACGCGCGCTAAGGAAAGGCTATCTAGTGGCGCTTCCGATGTTTTGGAACTTGTTACTGCCGAAAATCAGTTATTGCAAATCCAAAATCAGTTAGGGCAGTTAAGAGCAGCAAAAAATATTGCAATCGATCAGTTTAACCGAACTGTAAATACTTCGATAAAAGTCCAGCCCTATAACAGTAGTATTGTGTATGATGGTGTTGTGTTGTCAAATATTACAGGGATAGAATCTGCGCCTTTGGTGCAATTACAGCGGCAGCAAATTGATTTATCGGAAAAACTAGTGGCAGTAGAAAAGAGCAAATTAAATCCTTCTTTTTTGATGGGGTATAGTTCAATGACCATTAATGGATGGCAGGCTATTTCACAATCTGCAGACAAATATTTTGGATCTTCTGATCGTTTTGGCACGGTTAGTCTTGGTTTAATGGTCCCTATTTTTTCGACGGCACAAAAAGCAAGAATCAGTGCTGGCTCAATTTTAGTTAAGCAAAAGAAGTTAGAAGAAACGGCTGTAAAGCAGGAGCTGCAACAAAAAATTAAGGAGGCTACTGAGCTATATATTCAGTACAAAAAAGCCCTAGATAGTTATCACCAAAAAGGGTTGCCTGGGGCTGCTTTACTCATGCAGTCGGCTACACAAAAATTAACGGCTGGTGATATCAATTATTTAGACTGGGTGATGCTTATGAATCAGTCTATTCAAACACGCGCTAATTATTATATGGTAGTGGCACAGTTCAACGATGCTGCTTTTGAATTAGAAAAATTAAATACAGTTCAATAATTATAACTCATTTATATGAAAACGATATCAATTTTATCTGCATCCTTTTTATTATTCGTTGCTTGTTCAACAAGCGTCGAAAAAGAAAATGTACCAGCAAGGGCGGCAGCAGTTGTAACAAATACGGTTACTCTTACAAAAGCCCAATCGGATTTGGCGGCATTAGGTATAGGAAATTTGGGCACTATGCAAATGCATAAAACCATTAAAGTAAATGGCTTTGTGGATGTGCCACCACAAAACATGCTATCTGTAAGTATCCCAATGGGAGGGTATGTAAGAAAAGCCAACCTAATTCCTGGTGAAAAAGTAAGTAAGGGCGCTGTATTAGCGGTGTTAGAAGACGCTTCTTATATTAACTTACAGCAGGATTATTTAACTGCGAAAAGTAAGCTTGTTTTTGTAGAGGCAGATTTCAATAGACAAAAAGTATTAAATACGAATAAAACTTCTAGTGATAGGCAGTTTCAACTTGCATTAGCGGAATATGAAAGTCAGAAATACCTTGTTAAATCATTGAGTGAAAAACTACAATTGATGGGTATTGTTCCCGCGCAACTAAATGAAAATAATATTTCTAAATCGATAGCATTTAAATCACCCATAAGCGGCTATGTAACAAAAGTAAATGTCAATGCGGGAAAATATGTAGCCCCCACCGATGTTTTATTTGAAATTATGGATCCATCTGATTTGCATGCTCGTTTGGTTGTTTTTGAAAACGATGCCACTGCCATTAAAAAAGGGAATAAAGTTAAATTTACTGTAAACAATAAGCCTGGTAAATTCTATGATGCAGAAGTGCATGTGATTACTCCTAATATTGAAAACGAGCGAACCACAGAAGTGCATTGTGATCTTGTTGGTAAAAATACCGGCTTATTTCCGGGCACATTTTTAAATGCCGAAATTGAATTAAACAATGTGGAGGTTCAGGTAATTCCTTCTGCTTCTATTGTGAAGTGGCAAAATAAGTCCTATGTTTTTGTTGAAACGGCAGCTGCTACGTATACAATGCTTCCTGTTGTTACGGGTATGGAAAGTAAGGGTATGATTGAAATTATTTCTGGAATCACAGCCAGTCAAAAAGTGGTAACAGCAAATGCTTACACTTTACTCATGAAACTAAAAAACAGTAGTGAGGAGTAATTAAATTATTTTTTTACAACGTTTGCAAAATCTACCTGATCTTGTACATTGTAAAAACCAGCCACTTTTTGAATCACAGATTCAACAACGGCGTCTGGACAGCTGGCCCCACTCGTTATGAGTATTTTAACCTCGCTTTGTTCCGGCAAATAATTTTGTAGGGTATGTAGTTCCTTGGTGTTCCAGTTTCTGTGTTCGATAGTCGTTTTTGATAATAGTCTATCTGGGCTGTCAATAAAATAGGTAGGTAGTTTTTGTTCGCATAGTTCAACCAAATGCGAAGAGTTACTACTATTGTATCCCCCAATCACAATAGCCAAATTGGCCTCGGTATCAAGCATGCCTTTAACAGCCGTTTGATTGTCGCTTGTGGCATAACAAAGCGTATCTCTTGTATCTGCAAAACGACTGGCAATGGTATCGTCCGTTAATTGATAATGATTTCTGATGATATTTTTTAAATACTCCGATATAGCCTGAGTATCCGAAGCGAGTTGCGTGGTTTGATTGACAACACCAATTTTTGCTAAATCTTTTTGGATATCAAAATTAGGCGAGTAGCGCCCTTCAAATTCTGTGTAAAATGCGTTCGGTTCTTTTACTCCTGTAATATATTTTGCAAGGGCAATGGTTTCTTCCATATCATTTACCACAACTGTTGGGGTATGATAGGAAGCATGTGAAAATGTGGCTCTTGTTTCTTCGTGTTTGGGTTTGCCATGTACAATAATACTATATCCTTTTTGTGCTATCTGCTCACTTCTATTCCAAACCTTTTCTACAAATGGACAAGTGGTGTTGTATTTCTCTGTTACAATTCCTTTGGCTGCAAGCGTTGCTTCCATATCCAGCGTTGTGCCAAATGCCGGAATTATCACTATATCTTCTTTTGTTAATGTATCAAGAGGAATTAAAGTTTTACCATTCGTATCTTGTAAAAACTTTACGCCTCTTGCGATTAAATCTTCATTTACTTGCGGGTTATGAATCATCTCACTGAGCAAGAAAATTCTTTTATCTGGGTTTTCGTCGATGGTTCTAAAAGCTATTTCAATGGCATTTTCTACGCCATAGCAAAATCCAAAATGTCTGGCTAAATAAAAATGTATATTCCCCAGTTTTAATAAAGTTGGGGTAAAATCTTTTTTAAGCTTATCCTCGTCCTTTCGGTACTGTTTAATGGCACTAATAAGACTGCTTCGATAGCCAGTAGGAACGTTAAACTGCTTCATAATGCAAAGATAGGGGCATCTGTTAACCTGAAATAACATTCTGGGGTTAAACTTAGGCCGATGAGTGTTACCTTTGCGCCATGCATTATGTATCAGTAGAGGGGCTTACAAAAAGTTACGGGATCAACCCGCTTTTCAATAATATTTCCTTTAATATCAATGAGGGGGACAAGATTGCCCTAATTGCGCGAAATGGGGTGGGAAAGTCTACGCTGTTAAGAATTTTGGCAGGTCAGGAAACACCAGATAGTGGTAAGTTTTGGATCAATAAAGAAGTGACAGTAGCCCTTTTTGAACAAGACCCAGTATTTGACGAGGATAAAACGATTGTAGAAAATATATTTAAAGCCAATCATCCAATTATTAAGGCCATTCAAAAATATGAACTGGCCATGGAAGCCGAAGATGGTATGCTTATTTCCGATAGCATCATGGAAATGGACGATTTAGGTGCCTGGGATTTTGAAGCTAAGGTTAAACAAATTTTAGGTAAACTAAATATCCACCACCTTCAAAAAAAGGTTAATGAATTAAGTGGCGGGCAGCGCAAAAGAGTGGCGCTTGCAAAAACACTTATCGATATTGGTTTTGAGCACCAGCATACCTTACTGATGATGGATGAACCTACCAACCACCTCGATGTAGAAATGATTGAGTGGTTGGAGCATTATTTAAATGGTGAAAACATAACGCTATTACTCGTAACGCACGACCGATATTTTTTAGATGCTGTATGTGATGAAATATGGGAGCTCGAAAGAGAAAACATGTATGTATACAAAGGCGATTATGAATCATACATGGAAAAAAAGGCGGCCCGTATAGAAAGTGAGCAGGCTAGTATTGATAAGGCTAGAAACCAGTACCGTAAAGAGTTAGAGTGGATGCGTAAGCAACCCAAAGCACGTACCACCAAGAGTAAAAGCCGTCAAGATAATTTTTATGAGGTAGAAGCCAGGGCCAAGCAAAAAATTGAAGACGCACAGTTGCAATTAGAAGCTAAAATGAGCAGGCTTGGTGGTAAAATTGTAGAATTAAAAAAAGTCAATAAATCATACGGCGAGCTAGAAATTTTAAAAGGCTTTGATTACACTTTTTCAAAAGGGGAAAGAGTGGGTGTGGTGGGTAAAAATGGAATTGGGAAGTCTACCTTCTTAAATATTATTCAAGAACTTGAAACACCAACAAGTGGTAAAGTAAACGTGGGCGATACAGTTGTATTTGGTAATTTTTCTCAAACCGGTCTTGATGTAAAAGAAGATTTTAGGGTGATTGAATATGTAAAATCTTTTGCAGAGAGTTTTCCTCTGGCAAAGGGTGGAAGCATAAGTGCCTCTCAGTTTTTAGAATTATTTTTATTCCCGCCCGATAAACAGTACACGTATTTGTCGGCACTTAGTGGGGGTGAAAAAAAGAGACTTCATTTATTAACCATCTTATTTAGAAACCCTAACTTTTTAATTCTAGATGAGCCTACCAACGACCTTGACCTACCTACGCTTGCGGTTCTTGAAAGCTTTTTAACAGAGTATCAAGGTTGTGTTATGATTGTATCACACGACCGTTATTTTATGGACCGGTTGGTTGATCACTTATTTGTTTTTGAAGGCGGTGGTTTTGTAAGAGATTTTCCAGGAAACTATACCCAGTACCGTATTTGGCTTAAAGAACAGGAAACCGACAAGGCAAATGGAAGTTCTAGCCCTACAAAAGCGGCTACTATTGAGCCTACTGCACAAGTAGCATCAGCTGCGCCTGCTCCTCCAAAAAAGAAAATGACTTTTAAAGAGAAGCACGAGTTTGAAAAGTTAGAAAAGGAAATGCCTGCGCTCGAAAAAGAAAAAGAGAAATTAACTGCTGCACTCAGTGACGAGACGCTTAATTATGACCAAATAACAGCACTTGCAGATTCGCTAACAAAAGTTACACAGACTTTGGAAGAAATGGAACTACGCTGGTTGGAGTTAAGTGAAATGGCTGAGTAGGACTTGTCGTAGCATTCATTTGCTGATAAATATGCACAAGGGTTTTAATGGCATTTTTACCTGTTTCTCCCATATCGGTGCTAAAATCATTGACGTATAAATCAATGTGTTGGCGCATCACAGCTTCGCTCATTTCTTGTGCGTGACAAGATACATATTCGCTAATAGAAGGGTAATTGCTAAAAGCATACGCTACACTTTTAGCAATCAGTTGGTCCACTTGTTGCATGATGGGTTTTGGAATCCGGTTGCTTGCCACAATGCCACCAAGTGCAATTGGGCTTTTTGTTTTTGTTTCCCACTCAGCACCTAAATCTGTTATTTTATAAAGTCCTTTTTGTGCGTAGGTGAATCTATTTTCATGAATAATTACACCAGCGTCTACTTCACCAGATAAAATGGCGGCTTCTATTTCATTAAATACATAAAACGAGATGTTTTTAGCATTTGGGTATACATAAGAAAATAGTAAATAGGCCGTTGTGTTTTTGCCCGGAATGGCTATGCGTAAATCATTTACTTGATCAGGCGTAATATTTGGGTCTTTGCAAATTAAAAGCGGTCCAACACCAATCCCCATGGCGCCTCCACTATTTAATAGGGTATGAGAATTTAATAATAATGGCATAACGCCATAGCTGATTTTAGAAAAATCAAATCTATTTTCTAGTGCAAAATTATTAAGGGTTTGAACGTCTTCTAGGTGCACTTCAAAATCTATACCTTCTGTGTGAATTTTTTTATTAACGAGTGCGTCAAATATAAAAGTATCGTTGGGGCAGGGAGAAAAACCAAGACTAAACTTCATGGCACTATTTATTTAAACCATTTTCAAGTGTGGCTAAATAGGTAAGCACATACGCTTCGAGTTGCTCAATGGATTCTTTGAGCTTCCATTTTGTTTTGTTTCTTTCCCCCACATAATTTGATATAGCCCTGATTTGAATAAATGGCGTTTTAGTGAGGCTGCCCACATAATGAAGCGCTGCACCTTCCATGCTTTCTAGAACGGGGTTATGGGTAGCTATAATTTCTGTGATTCTTTTATTTGAAGTCGTAATTTCATTAATGGTAACCGCTGCTACCGTATCGGTTTTTAAAATATTGAGTGACCTAATAGTAGGGTTCGTTAATTTTCTTTTTTTAAAAGGAGCTTCATTTTCTTTTATTAATTGGCTATCAAAAAGATCTGTAAAAAGGCCTTTTTCACGCACCCCTAAATCTGCAATTGATTCTGAGGCAACTACCATTACTTTTCCAAGGGGCTCCGCTTTAATATAGGAGCCGGCAATACCCATTTGAATAATCAAGTCAGGCTTGTAGGTGGTAACAAGTTGTGTGAGCTTAACTCCAGAGGCGAGCATGCCTATACCGGTTGCATGAAAGCTTAGTTTTAGTTTACTTTTATTAAATAGTTGGTTTGCTTTTTTAGCAGAACCAGCCATTTCTAGGTTCGTGGCAGCTGTTATAATTACCCGCATAGAGTACAAAAATACTCCGATTCTGCCTACCTTTGCCAAAATATTGGTCAGATGGTTTATTTAACAAGACAAGAACATTTTAACGCAGCCCATAAATTATACAATCCCAATTGGTCTAATGAGCAAAACAATGCCGTATTTGGCGTTTGTGCAAACGAAAATTGGCATGGCCACAACTATGATTTGTATGTTACAGTAAAGGGCAACCCAGATCCTGAAACGGGGTTTGTGTATGACGTTAAAAAGTTAAGTCAGTTAATAAAAAGTCAGGCGATAGACAAACTAGATCATAAAAACCTCAACCTTGATGTCGATTTTATGGCGGGTAAACTATGCAGTACCGAAAATTTAGCCATTGCCATTTGGGAGCAGCTAGCACCCCATTTGCCTAGTTCTGTGGAGCTTCATTGCATAAAACTCTATGAAACACCCCGTATTTACGTCGAATATTTCGGTAAATAGGGGCATTTTCACTTTTTTTAAGGGCATTCTAAACAAAATTACTAGCGTCTTGTTATTATCTTTGACGTCAGGTTCTTTTGTTAATGTAGAACACGAGGGCAGGGCCACTTGATCAGCACACTTCTGAAACAGTGCCTAGCCATTAACAAAATCCTTACTTGATTTAATTATTTTTTATGTGGATGTAAGTGTACGTCCCAAAAACTATTTCCCAACGCATTAGCAATGGAAAAACATAAAGTATCTGTTTTTAGAAAGGAGCATTTTAATGCTGCCCACCGTTTGCACAACAGCACTTGGACTCCCGAAAAAAACGATGAGGTATTTGGTCTTTGCAATAATCCAAATTTTCATGGCCACAACTATGAATTGATTGTTCAGGTTACGGGCTATCCGGATCCTGAAACGGGGTATGTGATTGATACCAAAAAATTAAGTGATCTTATCAAACTAGAAGTGCTCGCTAAGTTTGATCATAAAAACTTAAACCTTGACACCACTTATTTTGCAACACTCAATCCAACTGCCGAAAATATTGCCGTTGTGATTTACGAAATTCTAAGAGCAAAAATTAATTCAACATTAGATTTAAAAATCAGATTATATGAAACAGAACGAAACTTTGTCGAATATCCATCTTAAAGATGGTAAGATTATTCTTACAGAAGAGGAAATTGATGCGGCAGGCGACAACCATATCAGTACTTCTGTGGATACCCCCATGCGCGCGGGTGCATTTGATCAATCGGAAGATGAAAAAATTGCAGCTATCGAAGAAAGATTTGCAGAAATCATGGATATCCTAGGTCTCGACTTAACAGATGATAGTTTACGTGGTACGCCAAAGCGTGTTGCTAAAATGTACGTGAAAGAAATTTTCAATGGCTTAAATCCGGCTAATAAACCTAAAATGGCGCTATTTGAAAATAAGTACAAGTACAATGAAATGCTCGTAGAAAAAAATATTTCATTTTACAGCAATTGTGAGCACCATTTTGTACCCATTATGGGCAAGGCGCACATTGCATACATTAGCAACGGTACCGTGGTAGGGCTTAGTAAATTAAACCGACTTGTAGATTATTTTGCAAAGCGTCCACAAGTACAAGAGCGTTTAACCATGCAAATCGCCAAAGAATTACAAAAAGATTTAGGCACCGATGATGTAGCTGTTTTAATTGATGCAAAACATTTGTGCGTAGCAAGTAGAGGGGTAGAAGATGATACGTCCTCTACGGTTACTGCTTTTTATGGTGGCAAGTTCAAAGACGAAAAAGTAAGAGAAGAGTTTTTACGATATTTGGGTTTGAATACACAGTTTTAAGCACCCATTTATTTTTTAAACCCCGACATTAAAAGTGTCGGGGTTTTTTATTTACTTTGAGTTCTAAATCATTACTTATGAGTAAGCACGCGTATGTATTTCCTGGTCAAGGTTCTCAATTTATTGGAATGGGAAAGGCTTTGTATGAAACTAATCCAGTAGCCAAGGAATTATTTGACAGAGCGAATGCCATCTTGGGTTTTGATATTAGTGAAGTGATGTTTAATGGTACCGATGAAGCGTTAAAGCAAACGAATGTAACACAGCCTGCTGTTTTTTTACATTCAGTGATTGCCTATAAAACACTTGAACATGGCACACCAGATATGGTTGCTGGCCATTCGTTGGGAGAGTTTTCTGCGCTTGTAGCTAATGGTGTTTTGGAGTTTGAAGATGCGTTAAAGCTTGTTAGTATCAGAGCGGCTGCTATGCAAAAAGCATGTGAGTTAGTACCTTCCACAATGGCAGCAGTGCTTGCGCTAGCAGATGATACAGTTGCTACTATTTGTGCAGAAGTAATGGCGGAAACAAACGAAGTAGTAGTAGCGGCAAATTATAATTGTCCGGGTCAGCTGGTGATTAGTGGATCTGTAAAAGGAATTGAAATAGCTTGCGAGCGTATGAAAGCCGCTGGCGCAAAACGCGCACTTGTTTTACCTGTTGGTGGAGCTTTTCATAGTCCATTAATGGCACCTGCTCGTGAAGAATTAGCCGCAGCTATCGAAGCCACCAATTTTGCAAATCCAATTTGCCCGGTTTATCAAAACGTGGTAGCTACCGCTGTTACAGACCCTGCTGCTATCAAGCAAAATTTAATCAATCAATTAACGGGTGCTGTAAAATGGACACAAACAGTGGAGCAAATGGTGGCTGATGGTGCTACGCATTTTACAGAAGTTGGGCCAGGAAAAGTACTGCAAGGCCTTGTACAAAAAGTGTACAAAGAAGCGGTGGTAAACGGATTAAGTTAGTTGTAATTTATACGTCAAGTATACCATTAACCCATTCTGGATCTAGGTTGGCTTTATATTTTTTATAAAAGTTTATGGCAGGCTCATTCCATTCAAGTACTTGCCATACCATTCTTGAAAAGCCCTTTTCTTTTGTTTCCTGAACAACCCTGTCAAAGAGTAATTTACCAATACCTTGGCCGCGCATTTTTTCGGTTACAATAAAATCTTCGAGATAAAGGCATTGTCCTTTCCAGGTGCTGTATCTAATATAATAAAGTGCAAATCCTACAATGGTGTTATCGGTTTCTGCTACAAAGGCCCACCACACGGGGTTCTCACCAAAGCCACTTTGTTCGAAATGCGAAAGCGTAACAGTTACTTCGTCCGGCGCTTTTTCATAAACGGCTAATTCATTGATAAGACCAAGCATGCTTGGGCAATCCTCTATTGTAGCGCGCCTTATTGTTGTTTGCATGTTACTTTTTTCTTACAATAAATTAACCAAGTGCTTGTGTTAAATCGGCAAGTAGGTCTTCAATATTTTCAATGCCTACACTCATTCTAATGAGACCATCAGTAATGCCGTATTTGGCTCTTTCTTCGGGGCTCACGCCGTAATGACTCATACTTGCTGGGTGCGATACAAGTGTGTCTACTGTGCCTAGTGAAATAGCGCGAACACAAACTTGTAAGGCGTCAATAAATTTTTTACCAGCTTCGAGGCCGCCTTTTAATTCAAAACTCATCACAGCACCCGGATGTTTCATTTGCTTTTTTGCAATTTCATAATCGGGATGCGAACTAAGTCCATTGTAATTTACTTTTAAAATGGCTGGATGTTTTTCTAAAAATTCAGCAATGATTTGTGCATTACTACAATGTCTTTCCATGCGCAGTTCCAAAGTTTTCATGCCTTGCCCTAATAAAAAGGCATCAAACGGATTTGCATTTCCGCCAAGTAGCACATGCCATTTCCAAACAGTGGTATTCATTTTTTCAAGGTCACTACCAAGTAGTACACCACCAATAGCAGAACCATGACCATTTAAAAATTTTGTGGTAGAATGAAACACATAATCTACGCCGTATTTAAATGGCTGTTGTAAATAGGGACTTGCAAAAGTATTGTCAACACTTACGAGGCGCTGGTGTTTTTTTGCGATAGCAGTAACTGCTTCAATATCTACACACTGAATGGTAGGGTTGGCAGGGGTTTCGATATGTACTAATTTGATATGGCTATTGGTAGCAAGTGCATTTTCTACTGCTGTTGTATCGCGCATGTCTACAATAAGAATGGTAACGCCCATCGCAGCTACTACTTTATGTAATAGTTCATAAGTGCCACCATACAAAGAGTAGTGTGAAAGAACGGCGTCACCTGTTTTTAACTCGCTCATAAAAAGCGTGGTCATAGCAGCTTGTCCACTCGCATGTAAAAGTGCACGTAATTCAAGCGGCGCTCCGTTTTTATCTTTGATTCCAAAAGCTTCTAATGCTTCAATTGTTTTTTCGGCGGCCGTAAAAGTGGGATTGCCCCAACGGCTGTATACCCTTGTTTTGTCCTTACCTGCAAAGCGGTTCATGCCTTCTTCGGTACTATCAAAAGTAAAGGTTGAAGTAGCAAATATGGGTGTTAGATGCGCATCTTCTGCATTGTGATGTCCTGCTGCGTGCATGGCCACCGAACTAATACCCGTTAAAGGAACTTTTTTTTTCATACTAAATTATTTTGAATCGTAACCCCAGGTTAAAAGTGTTGCACCCCAAGTAAATCCACCTCCAAAAGCGGCAAGTACAATGTTATCGCCTTTTTTTAATTGTGATTCCCAATCCCATAAACATAGCGGTAATGTGCCAGCTGTTGTGTTGCCATATTTTTGGATATTGATCATTACTTTTTCTTTGTCGAGACCCATCCTGTTCGCTGTCGCATCAATAATGCGTAGGTTGGCTTGGTGTGGTACAAGCCATGCGATATCATTACCAGTGAGTTGATTGCGTTCTAATAGTTCGGCGCTAACATCGGCCATACCTTTTACGGCAAACTTAAAAACAGCTTGACCTTCTTGGTATGCAAAATGTTCTTTGTTTAAAACAGTTTCGGCAGAGGCTGGTTTTAAGGAACCGCCTGCTTTCATGTGTAAATAATGTCTGCCGCTACCATCGCTTTTTAAAATACTATCTTTAATGCCAATGCTTTGGTCTTCTGTGGCTTCTAATAAAACAGCGCCAGCACCATCGCCAAAAATAATACAAGTAGCTCTGTCGGTATAGTCAACAATGGAACTCATTTTATCTACCCCTACAACAATTACTTTTTTGAAACGACCACTCTCTATGTACATCGCCCCGGTAGTAAGTGCGAATAAAAATCCACTACATGCGGCGCTCATATCATACCCCCAGGCATTAGTGGCACCAATTTTATCGCAAATAATATTGGCAGTTGCCGGGAATACCATGTCGGGCGTTACAGTGGCGCAAATAAGACAGTCGATTTCGGTAGGGTCTATATTCTTTTTTCTTAATATTTCCTGAACGGCAGGAACAGCCATATCGGAACTGCCTTTGCCTTCTCCCTTGAGGATTCTGCGCTCTTCGATGCCAGTTCTGGTCCGAATCCATTCGTCATTGGTTTCCACCATTTTTTCGAGGTCAAAATTGGTTAATTTGTCTTCTGGAACGTAGCCCCCCACGGCAGTAATTGTTGCTCTTCTGTTCTGCATATTGGATTTTCTTAAAATCTGCTAATTTTTCGCGTAAAGATAGGCCCAATTGTATCGTTTTTTACGCCTATTTTTACAGTTCAATTATGATCGCATTTGTAAGAGGAAAATACGCAATTAAGACCCCCGCCAGAGTGGTGGTAGACGTTAATGGGGTAGGTTACGATCTACAAATTAGCCTTAACACCTATACGGCCATTGGAAATGCTGCCGAAGGTCAATTGTATACGTATTTGCATATCACAGAAAATGCCCAGACCTTGTTTGGTTTTGCAGATGGCGCCGAAAAAGAGCTGTTTTTGCAGTTAATCAGCGTTTCTGGGGTAGGTGCATCCACTGCCCGAATGATGCTATCAGGCCTTCGACCCGATGAAATTACAAGGGCTATTGTACAGGGTAATACCAAGCAATTGGAGGCTATTAAGGGAATAGGTAAAAAATCAGCGGAGCGTTTGGTGCTCGAATTAAGGGATAAACTAGGAAAACAGCATCAAGACACTCCTTTTGGAGGGGGTTTTGTATCTTCGCCAGATAGCGACGCCGTTCAGGCTTTAGTGGCCCTAGGCATAGGAAAACCATTAGCAGAACAGGCCGTTAAAAAAACACTAACAGCATTGGGTGCCGAGGCGCCACTTGAAGATGTTATTAAAACTGCTTTAAAAAACTTATAGACTATCGATCAAAACGCTACTTTACTAATCTTACTTTTTTGAGTCGGTATCGTCAATATTTAGTTGGCTTTTTTTTGTTGTTCAATTTACTGGTCTGTTCGGTTCAGTATTTGCATGCGCAAACAAAAACGGGTCTTCGTTATCCTATTAAGGATCGAAGGGCTGCCGCAATTGTATCCCCTAGTAAAAATCCATTCGATATCAGGGATACCACACTGATACAAAAGTCGGTGGTTTTTGATCCCATCACTAGACAGTATAAAGTGGTTGAAACCATCAATGGAAAATTATACCGCACCCCTAGTTATATCGATTTTGATACCTATGTGAAATTACAGGCCAAAGAAGATGAAAGGGAATATTTTAAAAAGCGCGCGGATGCATTAACGGCACTCAATAAAAAAGTGAATAGGCCACCCATGCAGGTGTATGATAAATTGTTTGATCGAATTTTTGGTGTGAGTGATATGTTGGGAAGTGCCGGTGGACAAATAAAGCAACTTACAGATCAGGCCAAACAAATAGGAGAACAGCTAGGATCATTAAAGGATCAATTAAAAAATACGGCAGAAGGACTCGCTGCCAATAAATTAAATGTAGACATTAAGCCAACAGGCGATGTAACCATTATGGCTGGTTATCAGGGGCAAAATATTAAAAACCCAACACTACCTGAAAGGGCAAGAAAAAATGGTGGGTTTGATTTTGATATGAATACCAATTTAAGTGTGAATGCTAATATCGGTGATAAATTAAAATTCCCCATTAATTATAACACCCTTGCTAATTTAAATTTCGACAATCAAATTAAGCTGGATTATAAAGGGATGGATGATGAGCTGCTAAAAAGTATTGAGGCTGGAAATATATCATTTCAATCTAGGGGTACATTAATTCCGTCGGCTCAAAATTTATTTGGGGTTAAAACACAGCTACAGTTTGGAAAACTATTTGTTACTGCGGCGCTCGCTAACCAACGGTCTACCCGACAATCGGTTGCTTTGCAGGGCGGAGCCTCTATGTTGACTTTTGAAAAAAAGTTAGATGATTATGAAGAAAACCGACACTTTTTATTGGGCCAGTATTTTAAAAATAATTTCAACAAGGCTATGAAAAATTTACCTGTTGTTAATACACAGGTACAAATTCAACGCATAGAAGTGTGGGTCACCAATCGAACAGGGGCCACTACCGAGGCTAGAGATATAGTAGGTCTAATGGATTTGGGTGAACCTAGGCCTTATAATACGGGTGCAATAGCGGCCACTACTGGTGGCGCGCTTCCATTTAATGGCGCCAATAATTTATATACCGGACTTGTAAGTAACCCAAGTAGTAGGAACCCAGCTGTTATTAATAGTTTACTATTGTCTAAAGGTCTCAAGCCGGTCGATGATTATGAAAAAACATTTGCACGAAAATTAAATACGACCGAATTTACCTTTAACCCGCAAATTGGTTTTTTATCTATCAATACACAGTTGCAAGCAGATGAAGTGCTCGCAGTAGCTTACCAGTACACCTACAATGGTCGTGTATATCAAGTGGGTGAATTTTCGCAAGACGTGGCGCTTGATTCTAGTAAGGGCGTTCAAAAAGTTTTGTTTTTAAAGTTATTAAAAGCAACTTCTCAGCGAATTGAACTTCCCATTTGGGATTGGATGATGAAAAACGTTTACTCACTCGACGTTTTTGGCGGTATACAGCGCGAAGATTTTAAGCTCAACGTTTTGTACGAAGAACCAAGCGGTGGACTCAAAAGATATTTACCAGAAACCTCCAAAGCTGCGGAAGGGTTTCCATTACTTCGTATTTTAAATCTAGATAGACTCAACAATCGAAACGATCCACAACCTGATGGTGTATTTGATTTTGTGGATGGATTTACAGTTTTGCAGCAAACAGGAAAAATTATTTTCCCAGTACTCGAACCTTTTGGTAATGACCTAGATACCCTTGCTTTTTCTGGGATGTCAACTGCGGTCAAACAAAAATATATTTATTACCAGTTGTATGATTCCATTAAGGCCATTGCTCAAACCTACGCAAACCTTAACCGTTTTGTGATGCAAGGACAAGTAAAAAGTGGAGGTGGTGGGTCCGAAATTCAGCTCAATACTTTTAATATTCCACCAGGATCTGTGCGTGTTACTGCGGGCGGCCAGCAATTAAGAGAAGGTCTCGATTATAGTGTCGATTATAATTTAGGAAGTATAAAAATTTTAAACGCTGCAATTTTAAGTTCCAATGTACCGGTGAACGTTTCATTTGAAAACAATACAGGTTTTGGTATGCAAATGCGAGGATTTAGTGGACTACGCTTAGATTATATTGCCAATAAGAAATTTAGCGTAAGTGCAACATCGGTGAGATTGGGAGAGCGTCCATTTTTTACAAAAATGAATTACGGAGATGATCCTATTCGTAATACCATGTACGGATTAGATTTTAGTTATAAATCTGAACTGCCTTCTGTAACAAGACTATTAAATAGACTTCCTTTTTATGCTACCAAAACCATGTCTAGTATTAACGCCTATGGGGAAGGGGCATTTTTAAAGCCAGGGCATCCGCCTCAGATTGGATCAGGAGATCAAGGGCTTATTTTTATTGATGACTTTGAAGGTACAAGAACCAATATTGACTTGAGGTTCCCTTTTGTAGCGTGGACACTTGCCTCAACACCGCAAGGCAATCCTAAATTTCCGGAAGCAGGTTTAACTGATTCGATTGATTATAATTTTAATCGAGCCAAATTAGCGTGGTATAATATTGAACCTAATTTACAAGATAAAAATAGTAGCAATAATCCACTTAGAAGAAATCTAGCGGAGCTTAGTGATCCAAGGGTTCGTCAGGTATTTACCAATGAGTTGTTTCCGCAACGTACTACCAACATTACCGATGTACAAACGGCAACACTCGACCTTGCCTATTATCCCAAAGAAAAAGGTCCGTATAATTATGAAACACGTTCTACACAATTAGGTGCCGATGGTAAATTTAGAAATCCTTCGGCAAAGTGGGGAGGTATTATGCGTGCCATTGATCAAACAGATTTTGAAACTGGAAACATTGAGTATTTTGAAATATGGATGCAAGATCCATTTATCACGAGCCCCAATAGTAGAGGCGGAAAAATATTACTCAACTTAGGAAATATAAGCGAAGACATTTTAAAAGATGGCAAACGTTTTTATGAAAATGGGATGAATACCCCAAAAGTGCCTGCACAAGTTGATAGTAGTAACACTTGGGGAAAAACGCCCGTGAATCCCATTCAAATTACGCAGGCATTTAGTAACGATCCTGACGACAGGCCTTTTCAAGATGTTGGTTTTGACGGGCTCGATGACAATGCCGAAAAAGTAAAAAAGAATTATGTATTACAAAAGTTGGCAAGCAATTTTGGAACATCATCGTTGGTGTATCAAAGAGCACTTGTTGATCCTGCCGGCGATAATTATAAGTGGTATCGTGATAATAGTTTTGATGCCGCCGGAACGGGTATTTTAGGTAGGTATAAAAATCATAACAATCCACAAGGTAATTCGCCCATTGCCGCTGCTAGTGTATTTACACCTGCTGCAACACTTTTTCCTGATAATGAAGATTTAAATAGAGACAATACCCTCAATGAAACCGAAGCGTATTACGAGTACGAAGTGTCATTAAAGCCTGGTATGGCAGTTGGCGTAACGCCGTATATCACTGACAAGCGAACGCTAACTGTAAACGCAGCAGATGGAACTGTCAAAACTGAAAATTGGTTTTTATTCCGTATTCCAATTAGGGGTTTTACCAGAAAAGTGGGTAATATGACTGATTTTAAATCGATTCGTTTTGCGCGGTTGTACTTAACAGATTTTGAAGATTCTGTTGTGGTACGTATGGCAAGAATGGATTTAGTGCGCAATCAGTGGCGTCAATTTAATTTTCAATTAGATACTACTGGGTCGTATCAGCCTATTCCTGTAAATAGTGGTGTCACCTTTAATACGCTAGCAGTTAATCTAGAAGAAAATAGTAGTCGTCAACCAGTAAATTATTTAATGCCTCCTGGTGTTGAGCGCGTTCAATTGCTGAGTAACAATGGTGTTAACCTGCAGCAAAATGAGCAGGCTATGAGTATGCAAATTAGAGATCTAACTTCTGGTGATGCGCGTGCCGTATTTAAAACGGTGCCTTTTGATTTTAGACAGTTTGGTAGACTCTCTATGTATTTACATGCCGAATCGGTTCCAGGATTAAGGCCCTTATTAGATGACGAACTGTATGCAGTGGTGAGACTTGGGCAAGATTTTTTGAATAATTACTATGAAATTAAAATTCCATTAAAAGTAACGAGGCCTGGTAATTATCCAAAAGGTCAGGAAGAAAAGATATGGCCAGCGCTTAACAATTTAGACTTGTCCCTTCGTTCTTTAATTGATTTAAAACAACGAAGAAATAGTAAAGGATTGTCTGTTTCTAATATTTATAGAGAAAGGCTTGGCAATAAAATAATTTCGGTACAAGGAAATCCAAATTTGGGAGAAGTGCGCGGTATTTTAATTGGTGTCGAAAATAAATATTTACCAGATGGCCCCGTCATTAGTGCCGAAGTGTGGGCCAACGAATTAAGGTTATCAGAAATGGATGAGCAAGGTGGGTGGTCGGCCCTTGGCAGGGTAGATATGGTATTAGCCGATTTAGGAACATTGTCTGTTTCTGCAAATACGCACTCAGTAGGATTTGGAACGATTGAACAGCGCGTCAATGAAAGAGCCAAAGAAAATATGACGCAATTTGATGTAGCCGCAAATATAGAAGCAGGTAAACTACTTCCTAAAAAAGCGAACATATCATTACCGGTTTATGCAAGTATTAATAGAACTGTTTTCACGCCTGCATTTGACCCTTACGATAAAGACATTCGATTTAAAGAACAGTTAAACAGAACGGGCGAAGATAAAAGAGATTCCATGAAGCAAGCAGCTATGGATCAAACTACAATTAAAACCATCAATTTTACCAATGTTAAAGTGTTACCTAGCGAAAAAACAACACTCATTAGCCTTAGTAACTTTGATTTAAATTATTCTTATACGCAAACGGCTCAAAGTAGCCCCATCGTTGATGAAAATAAAGTTACCAAACAAAGAGGCGGACTTGGATATACTTATAATGCACAACCTTCATTTATATATCCATTCAAAAAGGTTATCAAAACCAACACGCCTTGGTTGTCGCTCATCAAAGATTTCAACCTTAATTTAAAACCTAGTCTTCTCAGTTTTAGAGCCGATGTGCAGCGTCAATTTGGGCAATTCATTCCACGTATTGTAAATACGCGTGATAGTAAAGTTGAACGAGTAGATACTACCTACGATAAATATTTTACGTTTGACCGTTTTTATAATTTGCGATGGGATGTATCTAATGCTGTTAACCTCGATTTTTCTGCAACCAATAATGCACGTATTGATGAGCCTTTTGGTAGAATTGACACGCGCCCAAAAAGAGATAGCGTTCAGCAAAACTTTTTACGAGGAGGTAGAAATACTTTGTATCAACAAAAAGCTGCTATTTCCTATACCGTACCGCTCAATAAATTCCCACTTACCGATTGGATAACTGCACGGTATACCTATGCCACCACTTACAACTGGATTGGCGCTAGTAGGCTTGCGTATGAGCTTGGAAATACCATTGAAAATTCACAGGAAAATAATATCAGTGTGCCATTTAATTTTGCGAGCCTGTATGCGAAGTCTAAATTTTTGCGCGCACTCGATAATATTCCACCGCCAAAAGTAAAAGGCAACACAATTTCGAGTAAAGCCTCACCAGAACAATTGTTGGGGACGGTACTGCTGAGTAAAAAAGAAACACTCAACGGTTTGGTGGGAGATAAACGAAAAGAAGCATTGAAAAAGTGGAAGACATTAAAGAAAGACCAGCGCATTGCTGCAAAAATGCTAAGGGCTAACGAAATGCCAGAACTCAATGGCGTCACAAGATTTTCAGGTAAACTTTTAACGATGGTTAAAAACATGTCGTTGAACTACGCCGCCAACTACCGAAGCAGAGTGCCAGGATTTACAGATAGCACTCAGTTTTTGGGACAGAATTTTAATTCTCTTGCGCCCGGACTTGATTATGTATTTGGTAAGCAGCCCGATACCACGTGGCTCAATCAAAAAGCAGCAAAAGGATTGTTATCGAGAGATCCTGGGTTTAACTTTTTGTACAGGCAAAGTTTTGAGCAACGTCTCAATATTACTGCACAGGTAGAACCTATAAGAGAATTGCTAATTGACCTAAACTTAGATAAAACATTTACCAAAGATTATTCGCAATTATTCAAAGACACTTTGGGCGCCGGCAGAATGGAGCATTTAAACCCGCTTGCAACAGGTGGATTTAGTGTATCATATATATCTTTCAAAACAATTTTTGAAGGATATACACCCAACGAAATTTCTGGTACATTTAAAACTTTCCAAGACAACCGTTTAATTGTTTCACGGCGTGTTGCTGCTGCTAACCCTTATTGGCAAACACTTCCAGCTTCTCAAAAGTTCACACCAGATGGCTATGCAAGGGGTTATGGTAGGTATTCGCAAGATGTTTTGGTGCCCGCATTTTTAGCAGCGTATGCAGGCGCGGATCCAAATACAGCGCCGCTTATCAAGCAATCTAATGCAAAAGTAAGTTCCAATCCGTTTGCGGGCATTATACCTAGGCCTAATTGGAGACTTACTTATACGGGGCTTACAAAAATTCCAGCTATCGCTGCGAAATTCAATAATATTTCTTTTTCACATAGCTATAAGGGCAACTTAAGCATGAATAGTTTTAATAGTGCGCTGCTCTATCAAGATCCGTTTAGATTGGGCGGTCCTTCATTTATGGATACCGTGAGTGGTAATTATATTCCATTTTTCTTGGTACCAAATATTACCATGCAAGAAAATTTTGAGCCACTTATTGGTATTGACTTTACCACCAATAAGCAGCTGAATATGCACTTCGAATACCGTAAGGGAAGGCAGTTAAGTTTAAGTTTAGTGGATTATCAATTGAGTGAATCTAGAAGCACTGAGTGGGTGTTTGGGTTTAGCCTTCGCACACAGGGACTTAACTTACCATTTAGTATTCCGGGTATGAAAAATGCCAAGCTCGTAAATGACCTCACCATAAAAGTTGATCTATCAATGCGTGATATTTCTAACAGTAATAGTAGGCTTGATCAAACCAATGCATATGGTACAGGAGGGCAAAAAGAGATTGTGATTCAACCTTCGATAGACTATGTATTAAATAGTAGGGTGAATCTTCAATTCTTCTTTGACCAGCGCCGGGTGCAGCCATATATTTCAACGGCAGCGCCATCAACAACCACAAGGGCTGGTGTTAAAGTAAGGGTATCATTAGCGCAGTAAGGGAACTAGTAAAATGAATGCTATTAATTATTTTTAAAAGCCCATTTCCACATTTCTTTCCAGGTTACTTTTTTACCGTACATTAAAATACCAGTTCTGTAAATTTTTGCAGCCACCCAGGTTGTACCTAAAAATCCAATTACTAGTAAAGCCATACTTGCCATTAACTGTACCACAGTAACACCATCTGGAACGCCATGCGCTACTCTTGCCATCATAACAATAGGAGAGGTAAGTGGGAATAAGCTACCAAAAATGGCGAGTGTGCTATTAGGGTCATTCACTGCTTTGGTCATGATAACCATTGCAAAAATGATAGGCATCATAATAGGTAGTAATAAACTTTGTGCATCTTGTGGATCCTCATTCACTGCGCTACCTACTGCCGCAAAAAGTGCTGCATACATGAAATAGCCGCCTAAAAAGTAAAAAACAAAGCATCCAATAATCAGTGTGAAATTAATTTCGGCAAGCCCGGCCATAATGCTTTGTAAAGCACCAGATTCCTTTGCCACATTTACAGCGCCCATCGCCCCAGGTTGAATAGGTGCGGACTGCATCCCCGCAGCTACCTCAGGGAAAATAACAGGGATTAAAAATTGTAAGCCAAAGACGAGCACAAACCATATAATAAATTGGATTAAACCCACAGCGCCAATACCAAATATTTTACCTAGCATTAACTCAAAAGGTTTTACGCTGCTTACGATTACTTCGGCAATACGGCTTACTTTTTCTTCCATCACGCCACGCATAACCATGGTGCCGTATACAAATAAAATGATATAAATTAAAAAGCCTGCAATCATTCCTACCGCATAGCTAATCCCCACTTTTGTTTCATTGTCTTTTTTACCATCATTGGTGGTAAAGCTAATGGCATTGTTTTCAAGCCTTGCGCTATCCAATTGTCCTTTTGAAATATTGAGTGCAAGTAATTTCTTTTCTTCTAATGCGTTATTAATTCTGTTCTCGATTTTTTCTCTGGTCATTAATCCTAATGCCTTGCTGGATCTAAACGCGATTTGAGGTTCGCCACTTTGTAAATTATAGCCGTTTGGAATAAATAAATAAGCATCAAATTCTTTCTCAATTAATTTTTTATTGAGGGCAGCGGTATCTGCATCAATAAAACTAAAAATTACTTCGGTGCTTTTTTTATCATCAATTTTTCCGTTAAATAATTTTGACTGGTCGCTAACGGCTACCTTAAAATTATCGGTTGTTTTAACCTGGAAATAAATCATGAGGGCGTAGAAGCCAAAAATTAAAATTGGAAGTCCAATGGTACTTAACAAAAAGGTTTTCTTTTGAACCCTTGTTTTAAATTCTCTGCTTGCAACTAAAAATATCTTATTCATGGGGCGTGTAAATTAATTGTTTTGAAAAGCTCGTGTAGTGGCTTTGCTGCCTTCTACTAAATGGATAAATATGTCATTCAAAGAAGGTAAGATTTCATTAAATCGCTCAATTAAAACGTCTTGTTGTAATAAATAATTAAGCACGTGGTTACTTGTATACCCTTCATTAATTTTTACAATAAGTTGTTGTTTTTCTTGGTGTTCAATGGTGAAAATAGGGCTAGCAAGTTCTGTTGGCTGTCCCTTAAATTGAACGTTAAATTTATTTTCTTTGAACTGTTGTTTAACATCTGTAACAGTCCCGTCTAGTATTTTTTTGCCGAGGTTCATGAGTACGATATGGTCGCAAATTTCTTCTACTTGTTCCATACGATGGGTCGAAAATATAATGGTGCTGCCTCTTTGCGCAAGTCCATAAATTTCGTCCTTAATTAAATTTGCGTTTAAAGGGTCTAGTCCGCTAAATGGTTCATCTAGTATAATGAGTTTTGGCTCGTGTAAAACGGTGGTTACAAATTGTAGTTTCTGGCTCATTCCTTTACTTAGGTCTTCTACTTTTTTATTCCACCAACTCTCCATTTCAAATTTCTTGAACCAGTATTTTATTTTTTCGAGAGCTTCTGATTTACTCAGCCCTTTTAATTGAGCCAAGTACATCGCTTGCTCCCCAATTTTCATTTTTTTGTAGAGGCCTCTTTCTTCTGGCATGTAACCAATATGCACAAAATCGTTTTGTGGGTCAAAGGGTTTGCCATCAAAGAGCAAATCACCACTGTCTGGGTAAAAGATGCCCGTTATCATACGGAGTAGGGTTGTTTTACCGGCACCATTAGGGCCTAGTAGGCCAAAAATGCTTCCTTGCTCGATAGAAAAACTAACGTCATCCACTGCTTTTTGTGTGGCGTACTGTTTTTGAAGGTTCTTTAACTCTAAAATATTATGCATAGGGATTAAACTTTGAATATTAAAATTATGAATTATAAGGGCAAGCGCCTTTATTTTTTAGGTAAGGTATTTTTTAATGACAAGCGGTTGTCAAAAATCTTACTTTCGTAGGTGTAAATACACCTTATATATGAAGTTAACGCGCAGTCTTATTGTATCAGCAGTTTTAATTGGTATCCTACTCGTTGGAAGTAGTTGGGGTTTTTTGGTTCATAAAACCACCCATCAACTAGCAGTATATCTGTTGCCAGTTCCTTTACAATCCTTTTTTTACACCCATATCGATAATGTGGTTTCAAATTCAGTAAGACCAGATCAGCGTAGAAATTCAGATCCAACAGAAGCTACCAAGCACTTTATTGATTTAGAAATGTTTGGTACTGATGCAGTTAATAAAATGCCAGAAGAGTGGAGTAAAGCGGTTGCTATATTTAGCAAAGATTCACTGATTAAATATGGTTATGTGCCGTATCATATTATTTATATGCAGTCTAAATTAACGGAGGCCTTTAAGCAAAAAAACAAAGATAGTATCTTGTTTTATGCTGCCGATTTAGGACACTATATTGGAGATGCGCACGTGCCACTTCATACCACAATTAATTATGATGGACAATTGACTGGACAAAAAGGAATGCATAATTTATGGGAGTCTACTGTGCCTGATATTGAAATGGCGCAATACAATTTATACACAAACCATAAAGCAACTTATTTACCTTCTCCGCAAACTGCTATTTGGATTGCGGTGCGCAAAGGTTTTGGTATGATTGATCATATGCTTGAGACGGAACGTACAGTTTCTAAAAATTTTACGGAAGCAGATAAGTTTGAAATGAAAATGTGGTACGGAAAGGAAACAAAAGCATACACACTTGCATTTGCAAAAGCATACGGCGCCGCATTAAAAAATACGGTAAATGAAAGGCTTATAGAGTCTGCTAATTTAATTGCTGATTTTTGGTACACGGCCTGGGTAGATGCAGGTAAGCCAGATTTGTCTGCTTTTGAAAACACCTCGTTAGCGCAGGATTTACAAAAAGAGCTCGGTGCGTATCAGCAAAATTCGCTGGTTAAAGATGGCTTTTTGCGTGCCTTAAAAAGATAGCATCAATAACGCGCTCGCCATCCATCGCAGCGCTTACAATTCCACCCGCATAACCGGCGCCTTCGCCACAAGGGTATAAATTACTGATGGCTGGATGCGAAAGTGTGCCTGCGTCTCGTGGGATTCGTACCGGAGAGGAGGTTCTACTTTCTGTGGCGACAATTTGCGCTTCATTGGTATAATAACCTTTCATTTTTTTGCCAAAAACTACAAATGCGTCTTGTAAATTTTTTCTAATAAAGTTGGGTAAAACGTTTTCTAAATTATGCGCGGCTAATCCAGGAATGTAACTGCAATTAGCAAGTGTGGTAGATGTTTTATTGGTACTAAAATCTACCATCCTGTTGGCAGGTGCTACAAATTTTCCACCACCTGCATCGTACGATTTTTTCTCCACCATGGCCTGAAAATAAAGTAATAAAAGCGGGTCGTTTTCTAGGTCAGTTAATTGAGCCAATGGAAACATCGATTCCAATAATTTTTTGTGGCTAGCTTCTTTAAAATATTCGAGTGCATCTTGCTTTTGCACTTCCACCACCATACCACTATTGGCATAGGGGTTGTTTCTTTTGCTCGGGCTCCAACCGTTTACCACGAGCTGGCCCGCACTGGTTGCTGCTGGTGCAATAATACCACCAGGGCACATACAAAAACTAAATACACCTTTACCATGCACTTGCTCAACAAGCCCGTAGGAGGCAGGAGGGAGGTTTTCGTCTCTTAAAATGCAGTGGTATTGAACCCTATCTATAATTTCTTGAGGATGCTCAATTCTTACGCCCAGTGCAAATGGCTTGGCTTCAATCAATACTTTTTTACTGCTTAGTAGTGAAAAAATATCACCTGCAGAATGGCCCGTGGCAAGTACCACAGCGTCTCCTGTAATGGTATTACCATTTTGTGTTTGAACCGATTTTACAACTCCATTTTCTACATCAAAATCCACCATTTTTTGCTCAAATTCGATAATACCGCCGGCGTCCAAAATTTGTTGACGCATGGCCTGTATAATTTGTGGGAGTTTATTGGTGCCAATATGTGGATGTGCGTTATAGAGTATTTGTTCTTCGGCGCCGTGCTGCACAAGTAGTTGAAGAATGCGGTTAATATCACCACGCTTATTACTTCTGGTGTATAGTTTACCATCGGAATACGTACCTGCGCCACCTTCTCCAAAACAATAATTGCTCTCTGGGTTTACCACCCCTTCTTTATTAAGTGCAGCTAAATCGCGGCGTCTTGCCCTTACTTCTTTACCTCTCTCAATAATATGAGGTTTTATGCCAAGTTCTAGGCATTTTAAGGCCGCAAATAGGCCCGCAGGGCCAGCACCTACTATAATTACCTTGGTAGGGGCATGACTAACGTCCTTGAAGCTAATAGGGGCAAGGGTTCGAGGCGTGAAAGGTTCATCAATAAAGGCCTGTAACGTAAGGTTAATCCATACCTGCTTACTACTTCTGGCGTCTATCGATTTTTTGAGAATATGAAACCCAGTAACTGCTGTAATTGCATGTCCGCCTGCATTTGCTACATACTGCTTAATAACAGCAGGATCTGCGGCTTCTGAGGGCGTGACTTGTAATTGGACTTGCTTTTGCATTAGAAAGGAAGGTCGTCTACCGCATCTTGCGAAGGCGGCATATCAAAATATTCGTTGGCGTTAGCGTTGTCTTGGCCTAATTTGACCCCTTCCATGCGCCAAGCGTCTAAATTTGTAATAAAATTTTCTTTGCCCTCTTTTACCCACTTAGTACCCTTAATATTGAACTGAACCCGAACGTCATCCCCTAGGTTGTACTTGTCGGGCATAGCCGTCTTGTCCTGAACACATTGAAATTTTATGTAATTAGTAATGCTGCGACCTCCAATGTCTTCGGTCTTTTCTATCACAAATTCCCTGGTTTTAAAGGTCTCTGTACGCTGAACAATATCAAATTTTGCAACCAATTTTCCGGTAATCTCGTAAGACATAGTGGTATATTTTTTAGGATTCAAAAGTAGGTTTTTAGGGCTTAAAAACAGATAAAATCCGAACACTGGTTTGTAATGGGGAAAATAACGAAATAAAAAATTTTTTTTTCAA
>CANHHX010000021.1 GCA_947461125.1 Bacteroidota bacterium
AGACGGGGAATAAAAAAAAATGGCAGGCTACTCACATCGCACCGCTCAACCGCTTATCCTTGCTGTATTCCTACCCTGGGGAGGTTCGCAGGAGCTGGTCGTGTAAGACCTGCCGGTGCAAAAGTAAGGGTTGCCCTCAATTCTCCCTAATTTTTAACGGATTAAATAAGCCAAACTACCTGATTCCGAGTTGATTTCGTGAATTTACTTTGGCAAAGCCAATTAGCTCGTCATGACGGCCCCCTAGCGACCTGTAGTAGTAAAAAACAGTGTAATCGTTTTCGGTTTCCCAAAAATTACCTTCGGTGGGAGCAAAAGAAGCTGTATAAAAAGGAGCCCCTTTTTCTTTTGTAAGGTAGGTATAATTATAGAAACCCTGTTTTAGAAGCAGTGTTTTGGTATACGCCCCTACACCCGGGTCAAATTCCATTTGTGCAGTGTCGCCAAGCGTATGTCCGGTAAGTTGCCCCACCAAGAAAAGTTCTTTGCTGGGGAGCGCTTTTAAACCAGCCGGCACATAGGTGAAATTCACATAGGCATAATCGCCCTGCCACCAAGGGTTAATCAGTTCGGTACTTGCAATCGAAGTCCAACCATTGGTGTCCATATAAAAAATAGCCCGCTGATCATTTCTTGTAAAATCAGGTTTTACGGTAATCGTTACAGGATTTTTACTCCTGTCAGTTCTTACAACACGGTCCGATTCAAACCGTAAACTTCTAATATCCACCCAGCGAAATTCTTTACCGGCCTCAAAAACTTGATGCGCATCTTCGGTAGAATATTCAAAATTTTTACCTCTAATAAATGTAGGCTGAGTAATAAAGCTAGCATCCGTATGCACATTATTTTGTTCTATCAAAAGTTTTGTTTGCTTTGCCGGGCTTAAAATATTCAACTCTTTGGTACCTACATTAACCTGAATTTTTTGATGCGTACGCATGATGTCAGAAGCAAAGGGCTGAGTGATACCAGCACCTAGCGTTACTTTTTCATCAAGCACATACAACCTTTTTGTAAAGGCAAGTTTTGATGTATCGTTGTCTAAAAAAACTTTTAAAATATAATTTCCACTTTTGGTAGGTACACAATTTTTTTCAGGTAATAGCACTTGATAATGTACATAACGGGTTGCTGATACACTGGATACACGGTACATGCTAATTCTATTTTGCGGGAAGCCTCCGATGTAATCAAATGGATGTAACATAGCAGGCGTCCAGTCGGCATTGCAAAGTTGAAACGTATAAAAATAATTTTTAGGAACGCCCGACAAATCATCAAAATGAAGTTCTAATGCATCAGATGATTGAAGTCTTATAATAGGAATAGAAAGTTGATCGTTTTGCTGAAATAGAAGCGCCGTTTTAATATTTGGCATATAAATTTGGTCCGGCGCGCGCTGCGCTTTACTACTAGCTGTAATGATAACAAAGAGTAAAAGCAACCAGCTGGTCCAATATTTATGGGATAGATTCATGCTTACAAAAATACTATTCGTATTTTTACCAAAACAACCTTTTTGGGTCTATCCTACCATATTGCCAAACGCATCGCCTTTAACAAGCAGCAAAGTTTTTCCAGATTTATCATCCGGCTTTCGGTGGTAGCTACTGCTGTGAGCATTATAGCCATGATTATCACCCTTGCTTTTGTGAATGGTTTTCAGGAAAAAGTAGCCGATAAAATATTTGGCTTCTGGGGGCATATTCGGGTGCAAAAATATGAGACGGGAAAATCCTTGATCTCTGAGGAGCTGCCTCTTACCAAAAACAAAGCGATTGAAGAAATCATTGCGGCTACTCCGGGCGTGGTATCCTATCAAAGTTTTGCCACCAAATCTGCGGTATTAGAATCCAACACTGAAATTGAGGGCGTGCTCATAAAAGGCATCGAAAAAAATGAAAATCATAGTGCTCTAAAAAAGTTTTTAGTAAAGGGCAGATGGATGGATTTTACGGGTAGTATGTACAGCAAAGAAACCATTGTTTCAGACGCCGTTGCAAAGCAGTTGCAAATCAAAATTAATGATACCATCAAAGTGCATTTTGTTTCAACAAATGCGGATGCGCAAAAAACCTACCGCAAATTAGTGGTGGTAGGCTTTTATCATACCGGCATAGATGAGTATGATAAATTATTTATGATTGCAGATATTAATTTAATAAGACGCATCAATAACTGGGAATCCAATCAAATTGGAGGCTATGAGGTTTTTGTGGATCAATACCAACAATTAGATACCATTAGTAGTGGTTTATCCAATGCCCTACCTTCTGAATGGATGAGTAAGAGTATCAAAGAAATATACCCGAATATTTTTGATTGGCTAGACATTCAAGACGTCAACCGAAATGTTGTATTTATTGTAATGGGTATTGTAGCACTTATTAATTTAATTACCTGTCTACTCATTTTAATGCTAGAACGCACCAATATGATTGGACTTTTAAAATCGATGGGGGCCACCAATTGGACCATCCAAAAAATATTTATTCTATACGCATCCTTCATAACCCTTGCTGGAGTTGGATTTGGACTGATTATAGGCGTGGGCATTTGTTTATTCCAACAAGCTACTGGATTTATCACACTCGACGAAGCGTCTTATTATATTACAGTGGCACCCATCAAAATTATTTGGTGGCAAGTAGCCGCTGTTTGCGCTGGCACCAGTATAGTATGTTTTATTTCTCTGTTTTTACCTACCCTACTCATCCCAAAAGTGAGTCCAGTAAAAGCCATTGAGTTTAAATAATTAACGCGTTAATTGCGCAATTATAATACCTGCGGCAATACCAGCATTTAAAGATTCTGCGCCACCGGTTTTAGGAATCGTTACCGGATGCGTAACAAAGTCAATTATATTTTCACGAATGCCTTTTCCTTCACTACCTATCACAAGCACCCCCCCATTAGGCGCTTTGGTTGTAAAAATATTTTCACCTTCTAGTAATGCGCCGTACACTGGTAGTTTTACCGTAGGCATCCATGCTGCTAAATTTTTATAGTGCACTTGTACGCGCATAAAACTACCCATCGAGGCACCTATTACTTTTGGATTATAGACATCTACCGTGTCTTCGCTCGCTACAATTTGGGGTATGCCAAACCAATCTGCGGTTCTAATAATCGTTCCTAAATTTCCAGGATCTTGAATGCCATCCAATACAATGGTTAATTGCCCGGCCAACTCAATCGGATTTGTGTTTTGAGGCATCATAGCAACCGCTAATACTTGATTGGGTGTTTGAAGCAAACTCATTTTTTCAAGCTCAAATGCTTCAATGCGGGTCACTTCAAGAGTTGCATCTGGAGAGACCCAACTATCAAGTGCATACACCGCTTTTAAAGGATAGCCTGCGGCAATCATTTCGCCTACCAGCTTTACGCCTTCGGCTATAAAACAACCGCTTTCAAGTCTAACTTTTTTGTCGGACAAAGATTGGATATATTTGAGCTCAGACTTCGTTACCATCGTTATGCGTTTAGTAAGCAATTTTAATCATTTAGCCAGCACCCTTGTCACTATGGTAGTGATTTGTTTGCTAGTTAGCTGTTCCGAGCAACGACGAACTACGGTTGTCAACTACCCTATTAACAAGGCTTTCGTTTACAACAATAAAATTGAAATTGCCGGTACAGGGTCCAAAGATGAGAAAAAACAGTTAACTACCGAACTAGATAATTATTGGGACGACAGTATTCGTATCAGAAGCATTCAAAAATTTGGCTTTTTCTATAAAATGAAACAGCCAGCGGTATTTGAACCCATCAATTTACAGCGCTCTATTAGTTTCATGAACGCCTATTTACAAACAAGGGGGTTTTATAGGGCCTCCTTTTCAGACTCTGTAAGAATAGATACGGTTGGCGATCAGTTGCAAACGCATATTGTTCTGCGCATTACACCGGGCAGTAAAACACTGGTCAATAAAGTGGGGTACGCCATTGAAGATAGTAGCTTACAAGCCCTTACCTATCAAAACAATAAAGAAAGCCGTCTTGTAAAAGGCAATGCCTATACCAAAGAAGCTATCAGTCAAGATTTGGAACGATTAACAAATCTATACAGAAGCAATGGTTACTATGGTTTCAACAAAGAAATTTTAGTAGCAGAAGTGGATACCGTAGATACCAAATTATTAGAAATTGTAACCAATCCATTTCAACAAATTAATAGAATTGACAGCATACAAGCTAAACAACAATCAAATATCAACTGGGATATTGTAATCAAAAATAAAAAGGCATTAGATACTTTTCAAACAACACCCTTTACCATTAGAGCCGTGCACTTCTATCCGGAAGTAAGTATTTATGAATCCCCAGATACTTTAATTGGCAATAAATATTTAACGAATAATATTAACAAGCAAATACTATTCCACCATAAAACGGGAAAATTTAGCAGCAAACCCCTCATTCAACATAACTATTTATATCCTGGAACCCTTTACAACGAAGGACTCTATTACAAAACACTCAATACCGTTGGACAAATTGGCGCATGGCAACAAGTAGATGCGCGCATTTTAAAAACTGCAAATGACAGCCTTGATATTCATTTATTTTTAGTGCCTGCCATCAAGCAAAGCGCTTCCATTGACTTAGAAGGCAGTCGTAACTCTGCTGATATTGTAACCGGTAATACGCTTGGGATTTCTACCAATTTAAACTATACCAACCGCAATGTTTGGAAGCAGGCCATTCAATCGGTAACCAGTTTTAGAACCGGTGTAGAATTAAATTTAATTGGCGCCACAGACAATAATATTGTGCAAACATTTTTAATCAATGCTGGACATACCTATGCCATTCCGCATATCATGCAGCCATTTAAAAATTGGAAAAAAATAAAAGCCTTAGACAACCAGCGTACGCTTATTTCAGTAAATGGTTCTTATGTTGATCGAAGAGATTATTATCAATTGAAATCACTGGTAACCAGTATTGGTTATGAATGGCACCAACAAAAAAAGAACGGTGACAATATTTGGCTCTACAAACCACTCAACCTTGAACTCTATGGCATCAGTAGACTAGCAGGACTTGATAGCCTTATCAAAAACAACCCGTTTTTACAAGCTTCATTTAATGAGGGCAATATTTTTAGCCAGAGCTTTTCATTTATTAGAACTGTTAATAGTGCTAAACACAAAAACAGAAGTCACTACCTCCGCATCAGTGCCGAAGAAGCAGGTGGTATTTTTGAAATTTTTCCAGGCATCAAAAATAATATCTACCGTTATATTAAAACCGAAACCGAATACCGTCAATTAAACAGGTATCCAAAATCTGAGCTGGCTTACCGTGCCTTTGCTGGCTTTGGTTACAACTATGGTTCCGACCCTGTAATTGGCAAAAGCCTACCCTTTTTTAAACAATTCATTGCAGGGGGCCCATACAGTATGCGCGCATGGGGTTTAAGACAGCTAGGGCTTGGAAGCTCTGTGTTTAGTGATACCGTGAACTCTTCGTACAGAGACCGTTTTGGAGACATGCAACTCGAAACAAATATTGAATACCGTTTTACGGTTGCCGATTTTTCATCTGTAAAAATTGGTGGCGCTGTATTTGCTGATATTGGAAATATTTGGAACGTTAAAAAAAATGCGATAGAACCTGATGCACATTTTAGTTTTAAAAATTTTGGAAGGGACCTAGCCATTGGATTAGGTACTGGACTTAGGTTTGACTTCTCGTATTTTTTATTACGTTTTGATTTAGCGTACCGGGTTAAAGACCCTGCGCGTCAACAAAACAATGGATGGATGAGTGTTAAAAATTTTGCTATTACAGAAACGCGTGCCTCTGGCTTAAAAGTAAACAACCTGGCTTTACAGTTCGGTATTGGTCTCCCCTTTTAGTGTAGCAATATGCTGTTCAAACGCAGTAATTTGCATGGCGTCTTCTACTGCAAAAGTTCCAATTTTTGTTCTTCTCAAACTACTCAAATACCCGCCCACACCCAGCGCTGCGCCAAAGTCGTTGGCTAAACTTCTAATATAGGTTCCGGTACTGCAGCGCACTCTAAAATGCACATCGGGTAATTCAATAGCTGTAATTTCAAATTCGTAAATCGTAACGGGTCTTGGATCAATTTCTACGACCTCCCCACTTCGAGCTGCATAATATAGGCGCTGTCCATCCTTTTTAATTGCAGAGTGCATAGGGGGCATTTGCATAATAGCTCCGGTAAATTGAGCAGTGGCATCCAATACTTTTTGTGCAGTGATATTGTCGAGGGTAGTAAAATGAGTGGGCTCACTTTCTAAATCAAAAGTAGGGGTGGTAGCACCGAGTGTGATGGTACCAGTGTACTCTTTTTCCATGCCCATGTAATCATTGATTTGCTTGGTAAATTTTCCCGTGCAAACAATAAGAAGCCCCGTGGCGAGTGGATCGAGTGTTCCGGCATGACCCACTTTTGCTATGCGCGTTTGGTAACGCACTTTTTTAATGATATCAAAAGAAGTCCATTTGAGTGGCTTATCAAATAATATCACCTGCCCATCAAGATAGGGCTGCATGGATGGATGGTACTCTTTTTGCTTCTTCATAGATTAATAAGCCCTCGCAAATAAAACGCGCTGTGTAGAAGGGTTACCCGATAAAATACAAGTGCCCGCTTCCTGCTTATTATCTAATGGAATACATCTAATAGTAGCCTTGGTTTGTTCTTTAATTTTGTCTTCGGTTTCAGGTGTACCGTCCCAATGCGCCGATATAAATCCGGTTTTGTTATCTAGTAACTCAACAAACTCTTCCCAGTTATTGGCCTCAGTAATATGATCATCTCTAAATGCCTTAGCTCTATTAAAAATATTTTGCTGGATTTCATCAAGTAAATGTTTTACGTGAAGTCCAATACCATCAATTGATGCATTTGCTTTTTCTTTGGTATCACGTCTTGCCACTTCCACAATATTTTGTTCAAGATCTCTTGCTCCAATAGCAATTCTTACCGGCACCCCTTTCATTTCATGTTCTGCAAATTTCCATCCCGGTCTTGCATTGTCACTATCATCATATTTCACAGAAACACCCAGCGCTTTTAATTCGGCCATCATCACCGTTACTTTTGCATCGATGGCTGCTTTTTGTTCGTCCCCTTTAAAAATTGGAACAATCACCACTTGTAGTGGCGCAATTTTTGGTGGTAACACAAGCCCTTGATCATCACTATGTGCCATCACAAGCGCCCCAATTAAACGGGTACTCACCCCCCAACTAGTAGCCCACACATATTCGAGGTTGTTGTTTTTATCAGAAAATTTTACGTCAAAAGCTTTTGCAAAATTTTGTCCTAAAAAGTGTGAGGTACCTGCCTGTAATGCTTTACCATCCTGCATCATAGCCTCTATACAATACGTATCTTCGGCCCCAGCAAAACGCTCGTTGGCCGTTTTCACTCCTTTAATAACCGGAAGCGCCATCCAATTTTCTACAAAATCGGCGTATACCTCTAGCATTTTTTTTGTTTCAATAACTGCTTCTTCTTTGGTCGCATGCGCGGTATGACCTTCCTGCCATAAAAACTCTGCGGTGCGCAAAAAAAGTCGGGTTCTCATTTCCCAGCGCACTACATTGGCCCACTGATTAACGAGTATTGGTAAATCACGATACGATTGAATCCATCCTTTATAGGTATTCCAAATAATCGCTTCCGATGTTGGACGCACTACTAGTTCTTCTTCTAGCTTTGCTTCTGGATCTACAATTAATTTTCCTTTATTATTAGGATCTGTTTTTAATCGGTAATGCGTAACAACGGCACATTCTTTTGCAAAACCTTCTGCATTTTTTTCTTCGGCCTCAAATAAACTTTTAGGAATAAATAAAGGGAAGTATGCATTTTGGTGACCCGTGTCTTTGAACATTTTGTCAAGTACATCACGCATGTTTTCCCAAAGTGCAAAACCATAGGGTTTGATCACCATACAGCCTCTAACCGCACTATAATCTGCGAGGCTTCCTTTGATCACTAAATCGTTGTACCACTGCGAATAATCCTGGGCTCTTGGGGTTATTTCCTTACTCATAATTGAATTACAATATTCTTAACAATAAAATAGGCTTACAATTGTTAGTTTAGATATTAAATACCAGTCCTATAATTGTAGTTGTCTGCACCGCAAATGTATGTAACTTCGCATTATAGTATACCTAAATACCCATCTGCCATGAAAACTAACCTCCTCTCCGTAGCAGTATTACTTGTTTTTGCAACCAGTTGCGGCACCGTTTACGAAGCTGGGCAAACCCCCGACGACGTTTACTATTCGCCGGCGAATGGTGTTAATAGAAAAGAATTAGAACGCGAAGAAGAAGCCAGGGACCAATATGAGCGCTATAACGAGCTGCAAGAAGACCGTTTTTTACGCCTCAAACTAAGCAACCGCTACCGCTTTAATTGCATTGATGATTTTAATTATTGGAACGATAGCCGCTTTGATTTTATGGGTAATAGGTTCAATAATAATTTCAACAGTTTCAGGTACAATTTCAACTGCGGTTGCATGAACGGGTTTAACCAATGGTCTGGATTTAATCCAGCATTTGGTTTTAATCGTGGCTTTGGATTTAATCCAGGTTTTGGGTTTAATCCAGGTTTTGGCTGGGGTAACCCTTTTATGAATCCAATTAGTACCATCATTGCTTTTAAAAATCCAAGGATGAATATTGGCGGAGGTGCAGGATCTAATGTTTCCGCGTTTAAAAATAGAACCTATGGCAACATCAATTTAGGCTACCGCAATCCAAAAACGGGCGTGTTTGAAACAGGAAACAACAACAATAGTTTTGGGAACCTTGTAAAACGGGTTTTTTCTACCGCAACAACCGTTGCAGGGGCTGTAAACAACAACAGCTGGGATAGGCCTACTAGAAGTTTTTCTAACTCAAGTAATGGTATATCAATGCCTTCAAGTAATGCCGGTGGCAATAGTGGTGGTGTAAGAAGCACTGGCTCTAGCGCAACAAGTGGTAGAGGCGGAAGAGATAACTAGTTGTAAAGGATTCAATCAAACAATTATGAAAGTAACGATACTCGCTGTGGCAACATTATTTGCTACTACCTTATTTGCACAACAACCCGACTACGCACTTCGTACAGCGTGGTTTACACAAAATGGATCTGCTAGAAACATAGCTACTGGTGGTGTGATGGGATCATTAGGGGGAGATATTACAGCCAATCACGTAAACCCAGCTGGACTTGGTTTATTTAAAACATCTGAATTTGTTTTGTCTCCGGGCATGAATTTCAACAACAATAAATTTAATTATAGAGGTTCAGATACTACCAGTGCAAAAAATAATATGCAATATGGTACAAGTGGTTTTGTTTTTGGATTTAGCAACAACAAAAGAAGCAAATGGACCAGCAATGCCATTGCAGTTTCTATCAATCAAGTTGCCAATTATAATAACAGGGTTACGTTTAAAGGTTTCAATAATATGAGTTCTTTTTCGGAGCAATACCTCGAGGAATTAACCCGCGACTTAGCAGATACCAATGCAGCACTTAGTAATTATATTTTTGGATCATCGTTAGCGTTCCGAACTTTTTTAATTGACACTTCTAACAACGCACAAGGTAGATTTGATGGCTACCAAAGTATGGTTCCAATATCTTCGGGAGTGAACCAAAGTTATGACGCCAATACAAATGGAGGTTACCACGAATTGGCGCTTGGTTTAGCAGGTAATATGGAAGATAAAATGTATGTAGGCGGAAGCTTAACTATTCCAATCATCAATTACAATCGCGAACTCACCTACACCGAAAAAGATGCCACGAGTAACCCCAATAACCAATTTGAAAGTTTCACTTTTCAAGAAAGTTTTTCTTCCAGAGGTATTGGTATGGGCTTAAAACTCGGAACCATTTATAAACCTACCGAGTTTTGGCGCGTGGGTGTTGCCTTTCATACCCCTCAAATCATTGGATTTAAAGATGAAGTAAGGGCTTCCATGATTGCCAACACGGAATCTTATGCACGCACTAGATCGGCAAATAGTGATGCGCTAAATAGTGGCAATGCAGGAGAAAGTGTGTATACACTCATTACCCCATGGAGAGCCACTGCGAGTGCGAGTTTTGTTTTTAGAGAAGTAAAAGACACCCGCAAACAACGTGCTTTTTTAAGTGGTGATATTGAATATGTAAATTATAAGAGCTCCCGATTTTCCGAAGCCGACCCTTCTGAAATTGGAGGTTTAAGTATTGCAGGTAAAGACTACTACCAACAAGTAAACGATGTCATCAAAGAAACCTACAGAGGCAACTTTAATATTAAGCTGGGTGGTGAAATAAAATTTCATACCGTTATGTTTAGACTCGGTGGCGCTTACTATGGTAGCCCCTACGCCGACAAAGCATTGGATGCGAGTAGAATGCTTGCCACAGGAGGAATTGGCTACCGAGACCATGGTATTTTTATTGATCTTAGCTATGCACATATCATGAACAATGATGTTCAATTTGCGTACCGCTTAAACGATAAGCCCAATACTTTTGCATCGCAAACAGGATCCAGAGGAACAGTGATGTTAACTTTTGGCATCAAGTTCTAACCAGTGTATTTGATTGTCTTTTTTAAACCAAGTCATTTGACGTTTGGCATACTGCCTAGTATGTTGTTTAATTAACGCTACTGCGTCTTCCAGTGTTATTTCACCACTTAGGTGTGCAAACATTTCTTGGTAGCCTACGGTTTGTAATGCATTCCTATTTGCGTTTCGTAGAAGGCTTGTAACTTCTTGCAACAGCCCTTCCTCCATCATAGCATCTACCCTATTATGAATGCGCTCATTCAGTATTTCGCGGGGCATAGAAAGCCCAATTTTTAAAATATTAAAGGGTCTGGTAATTTTTTGTGCTGATTGAAAATGAGTGATGGATTTACCCGTTGCAAGCAGGATTTCGAGTGCGCGCATGAGCCGCTGCGGATTGTTTTTTTCGTGTGTGCTTTCCCAATAAATTGGATCTTTAGCGGCTACTTGATGTTGCAACCATTCGAGCCCATTCGTTTCGTAATCCGTTATAATACTATTTCGAAGCGCTGGGTCAATACTTGGCATATCGTCTATTCCTTCACAAAATGATTTGATGTAAAGACCAGTGCCACCCACCATTACAGCCACCGAATTTGTTTCAAAAATTGTTGCCACTGCATCTAGTGCGTATTTCTCAAAAACACCCGCATTCACTTCTTCATTAATTGAATGAGTACCAATAAAATAATGTTTCACTGCGGCAAGTTCTGCGGTTGTAGGTTTGGCAACACCAATAGAAAGTTCTTTGTAACACTGCCTCGAATCGGCAGAAATAATAGACGTATTAAAATGTTTGGCAAGTGCTATCGCAAAAGCCGTTTTACCTACTGCGGTAGGGCCTACAATAATAATAACCGTGGGTTGTTGTGGATTAAAATCACTACTGCTTGAGAGTAGCGCTAAGACTTTATTAATATTCGTCTTGTCCATATTCGTCTTGCGTGTCTACAACATCGTCATCTGCATCATCACTTCCATTGTCCTCCTCATCCCCCTCTTCACCAAAGCCATCGGAAGCCTCTGATAAATCATATTTTTCTTCGATGTCGGCAAACTTATTTCCAAGCAAACTTTTGGTGCCATATTGTTGCGGACCAATGCCTTCGCTGCGGGTTACAAGTGGATAAGCTAATGTTACGTCTGTTTCTTTACTGACATGAATCAGTTCAATTAAAAACAACCAACCTTTTGCAAAATCATACTCATACACAAACTTTTGATTGGTATTGATAATTTCTGTTCCAATAGCAGTGTCGGCCATTAATAATGGGGGAGCCACATACTTTTTATCGTACACTTCAAAACTTATTTCACGGCCTTGTAACCACTTATCGTTACTTCTGTAAAAAGTTGCCTGATGTTTGGTATCAAATTCATACGCTTTTAAAATAGCGTAATGTAGTTCAGCAAAAGTTTGTGTGTGTTTGATGCATATATCTCTGTACACCGCGTCATCTTCTTCTAAATAAACCCTAAATTTTAAAACAGCCATGCTCTTTTGTTTATTTTGCTAAAATACAATTATTTATACGGGGCGAAGGCCTAAAGTAGCAGCTTTTTCAAGCATAAACTTTGTAGCGGCCTCCTGTTCGTTGGGAATAATACCATCCAAAATAGCTTCTCTGATAGCATCTTTAAGGGTGCCCACTTCTTTTGAAGGCTTAAGCCCAAAGGTTTCCATGATCATTTCGCCGGTAACCGGCGGCTGCCAATTACGGAGCCTGTCCCCATCCTCTACTTCCTGAATTCTGAGACGCACCATTTCAAAATTTTGCAAATAGCGCTTTACTTTTTGCTTGTTTTTGCTAGTGATATCAGCGTTACACAAAAGCATTAAACTTTCAATGTCTTCGCCAGCGTCAAAAATTAAACGCCTAATGGCACTATCCGTAATATTTTCTTTGGTTAAACTAATGGGCCTTAAATGCAACAACACTAATTTTTGAACGAGTTTCATTTTCTCGTTTAAAGGAAGCTTTAGTTTGGTAAATATTTTAGGCACCATGCGTGCCCCCACTACTTCGTGACCATGAAACGTAAATCCAAAACCTTCTTCAAATTTTTTAGTGGCTGGCTTTGCAATATCATGTAGTAATGCGGCCCAGCGTAACCATAAATCCGGCGTGCTAGCCGCCATATTATCAAGCACTTGAAGGGTGTGGTAAAAATTATCTTTATGACCCATACCATCAATATTTTCGGCGCCGTATAAATCTACAAGCTGCGGAAATATTTTATGTAATAAACCTACTTTAAAGAGTAAATCAAATCCTACCGATGGTTTATCACAAAGCATTATTTTATTCAGTTCTTCGGTAATACGCTCCTGCGATATAATACTAATCCGGTGTGCACTATCTGCAATGGCGTCAAGGGTTTCAGGCACAATGGTGTAGCCTAACTGACACGCAAACCTGATGCCTCTTAACATGCGCAGCGGATCATCACTAAATGTTTGATGCGGCGCCAAAGGTGTTTTAATTATTTTATCCTGAATGGCCTCAAGTCCTCCAAATGGATCTACGAGTTGTCCAAAAGCGCCTTCATGTAGTCCAATAGCGAGTGCATTGATGGTAAAATCTCTTCTGTTTTGATCATCCTCGATGCTGCCTGGGCTTACACTTGGCTTTCTACTTTCTGAAGCATAACTTTCTTTGCGCGCTCCAACAAATTCAATAATAAATTCATCAATTTTTATTTGCGCCGTTCCAAATGTTTTAAAAAATGCAACCGTAGGCTTTGGTGAAAATAGTGCAGCTACTTCATCTGCTAATGCAATACCATCTCCAATGCAAACCACATCTACATCGGTGGTAGGACGTCCAATAATTTTATCACGCACAAATCCACCAATTAAATAAGCAGGTACACCCAGCTTATCTGCTGCGGCACCTATTTTTTTAAAGAGTTGGGTTTCGAGTGGTGAACAATTAATTTCCATGCTTTGCAAATGTAGCGCTTTGCTCATTTATATAAGCGAAAGAGGCGCTAGTAATTGCGTTGTTGTAATGCTATGCCCACAATTAAAATGACCTAGTGGACAAACCTTTTTTCCGTGCAGGCCACAGGGCTTACAGGGCAAGTTTTCTAGAGATTCTATAATAAACTGTACGGATGATAATGGGCCATATCCAAACGCCGGAATCGTAGAACAATAAATGGCAGCAACAGGCGCATTTGTTGCAGACGCCAAATGCATGGGCGCCGAATCGTTTACATAATTTAAACGGGCGCCTTTAATAAGAGCCGCTGCTTCTAACAAGTTTAGTTGTCCAGCAATATTGATCACTCCCTCTCTCGATGAACCACTCAGTATCTCCGCGCAGAGTGCAGTTTCGTTAGGCGCACCCATTAAATAAATGGTATAGTTTGTTGGTACTGCGTTAATAAGATCGATCCAGTTTTGTGCGGGCATTTTTTTGGTCTCCCACACCGACCCCGGCGACATACAAATATAAGGAGCGCCTTGCCATTTTTTCACGGCTGCAAAATGAGCAGTAGAGGGATAGAGTGCTGGCTTTGAAACAGGCGCTGTTGTAAGTGATGCGAGCAGCGCATGGTTGCGTGAGGTTTCGTGCAAATACGCGCTGCTTGAATACTGCTCCGCAGCGCCCCCGCCGGCCTCTGCCGCACGCCTACCCGCCTCTGCCGCATGCCCAGCCGCGCGCGCGCGCGCGCCCGACTCAGCCACGCTCCCAGCCGCTTCCGCGGCTGCGCCAAACTGATGCGCAACTACTTCCGAAAATAAAAAGCTGAGTGGATTTTTATCAAAGCCAATTGTTTTTTTGGCACCCGACAAAACCGTGATGATGCCAGTGGCCAAATAACGCTGCACATTTATGACAACGTCATATTTG
Source organism: Bacteroidota bacterium (assembly GCA_947461125.1). Classification (GTDB taxonomy): domain Bacteria; phylum Bacteroidota; class Bacteroidia; order Chitinophagales; family Chitinophagaceae; genus Sediminibacterium. The sequence continues at coordinate 14,421 of CANHHX010000021.1, forward strand.
ATTCGCCTAATGGTTTGTATGATTTGAAAAAGATGCTGGTATTTATTTTTCTTTTTATTCCATACATGTACCTCGTTAATGTAAGGGTGATCTGTAAAAAGTTCATCAGCACCTTGCCTTACCAAAATATCAATTTTTGCTGATGGGTATGCGGCATGCAAATTTTGTAAGAGCGCTGTTGCGAGCACCACATCTCCAATAAATGCAGTTTGAATAACAAGTATGCGGTGCATAATGCAAAAATAACCAAAAGAAAACAAAAGGAGCCAATTAGGGTCTCAGAATTGTGAAACGCCCGTCTTTACCGCATTTCACAACAGCAGAAGGCTCCACTGGCGTCATATCATCTTGACGGTAATGGACCACATAATCCACGCCTTCTTTAACAGCAATATCAATATCTGAAAATACTTTGGGTGGTGGAAAACCAGATACATTCGCAGAGGTACTTACAATGGGTTTTCTAAAACGCTTGATGAGGTGCTTACAAAATTCATCGGCACAAATACGTATGCCCACAGAGCCATCTTCTGCTAGTAAATTACCCGCAAGTCCAATAGCATTTTCATAAATAATTGTGGTGGGCCTAGAAACACCTTGGATATAATCAAACACTTCGATATGCGGGCTCGCCACATATTGTAATAGTGAACGCTCGTCTGCAATGAGCACAATAAGGGCCTTGTTTTCGATACGTTTTTTTAAAGTAAATATTTTTTCTACGGCGTCTTCATTTGTAGCATCGCAGCCAATACCCCAAATGGTATCGGTGGGGTACAAAATAAGACCCCCGCTTTCTAAAACGCGCAAACAGGCTTCTATATCTGCATTAAATAATGGGGTCACGCAGGCAAATTACAATTTGTTAACGAGAATTAACCTAGTTAGTGGTAGTTAAAGATGTGTTGCTTATGTTTGCAAAAAAATTAAGCATGTCTTTACAAAATTTGATACTTGAAGCCTGGTCAAATAGAGATTTATTAAAAGAAGCAACGCACAGTGGTGCCGTTAGAGCAGTGATTGAAGATGTAGACAAAGGACGTTTGCGCGTAGCTTCTCCAGAGGGAGACAAATGGGTAGTAAATGAGTGGGTTAAACAGGCCATTCTAATGTATTTTGGTATTCAACAAATGCAAACTTGGGAGCTCCCTCCTTTTGAGTTTTACGATAAAATGTTATTAAAAAGTAACTACAAGGAACTTGGTGTTAGAGCCGTTCCGCCAGCTGTGGCGCGTTACGGTGCATACATTGCTAGCTCGGTAGTACTCATGCCTAGTTATGTAAATATTGGTGCGTATGTGGATGCGGGTACCATGGTTGATACCTGGGCAACAGTAGGTAGTTGCGCACAAATTGGAAAAGGCGTACACCTCAGTGGTGGCGTGGGTATTGGCGGTGTATTAGAGCCATTACAAGCAAGCCCTGTTATTATTGAAGACGGTTGTTTTTTAGGTAGCAGAAGTATTGTGGTAGAAGGTGTGATTGTAGAAAAAGAAGCGGTACTTGGTGCCAATGTGGTATTAACACAATCAACAAAAATTATTGACGTAAGCGGTTCAACACCGGTAGAATATACAGGACGTGTACCAGCAAGATCAGTAGTGATTCCGGGTACCACTACTAAAAAGTTTAACGCTGGAGAGTATCAAGTAAACTGTGCTTTAATTATTGGTCAGCGTAAAGCAAGTACCGATTTAAAAACAAGTTTAAACGATGCACTTCGTGATTTTAATGTAAGTGTGTAACTCGTTATTTGCGTTCGCGCAAAATTTTTAGATCACCATTAAGCTGCAACCGCGTAGGGCCGAATGATCCATTCGGCCAAAAACTTCAAAGCTGCCATCTGCGTAAACGGCGCCCACATCTTCTGTGGCAATAAACGAACAGCTATGGATATTAGCGAGGTCAATAACCTGTAAAGTGCCTCTCCCACTGGTTTTCACGGTAAGCGGATCTTCTTCCTCGGTGACAAGCACGCGCATCCATGGCGGGCATTTGTAAATACCATTTCCAGTGGCGTAGGCTTGTGATAACAATTCGGTCATTCCATATTCGCCATGAATAGTAGGTACCTGAAAAGCATTCATTAATGTTTCATGCACTTCCACTCTGGTTAGTTCTTTTCGTCTACCCTTCATACCACCTGTTTCTAAAATTGTGGTGTGTTGCAAAGGCATCTGATATTGCGCCGCAAAATCTAAAAGTGCAAACGTAACACCTATCAATAATGTTTTTTGCCCCGCTGCTTCATTGGCCTCTAAGGTTTTTGCTAGTGCCTCATGATCGTATAAATAAAAGCCACTGTAAGCATTGTTCGATGCTTGAATCAAATGCTCCACCATATATACCAGCGACGAATGTGGCCGCTCTAAATAAGCAGGCAATAGCCCAATAATACACCAGTTGGTAACCGGTCCATACACCTGTTCAAAGGCGGTAAAAAAACTTTGCTGATAAACGGCTTCGTCTTTGAGGTAATGTTTGCTTTGCTCCATCCCGGTGGTTCCACTGCTTTCAAAAAAAAGAGCCGGCTCGTAATTTCCGGTTTGCACGGTTTCGGTTTTAAAAAACCCAATGGGCATGGCCGGAATACCCGTATAATGCTCAAATAAAGGCACTCCACCATTATTTTTGGGATGATCCGCAGGAACAATAAGATCACACCAACGCCGATACACCGCATTCCCAGTATACTGATACGCAAAGAGATCTAGTGCTCCTTGGTTAAACAAACCAGGCTCGGTAGAGAAAATATTGTTAACATCTAAGGGCAACACAGCAAATGATTGGTTTGTTTTACTAAATTTGAGTAGAAACCTACACGAATGAAGGCAAAAATATTGATATTAACGGCAATTATTGTAACCATATTTGCTTGCAATAAAGATACCTATACCACAAAACCCCAGCTCACTTTTAAGTCGGTAAACGGCAAAGTTTTTTCGGGAGCTACTGCCATCATTTTTTCATTGGAATTTACAGATGCCGAAGGCGATATTTCAGATAGCATTTGGGTGCAAAAAGTAACCAAAACAAAAGGCTGTAATAATTTTAGCGACCGTGTAAAAATCCCGGCCTTCACAGCAACCCCTAATTTAAGAGGCGTTTTTGAAGTGGGTTATAATACTGGATTTATTCCGGGCAGCATTAATACCACTATTCCAAGATGCGGTAAAAACGATACTTGCTTTTTTAGATTTTGGGCTTCTGATAAAGCCAAAAATAAAAGTGACACGGTGGTATCTACCGACATTATTATCCTGAATTAAACCTAATCCTTTTCATGTCCACTTTGTGGCAGCCTAAACGCTACCCTACTATTTTCTATACAATAAAGTGAAATTTAATATTATGGCAACAAAAAAAACAAGTACAAAAACGAAGAAAGAAAAAAAAGATGCAGTTGTTACAGCAGTATCCATGGCGTTTTTAAAAAATTATATCAACACTCCCTCTCCAGTTGGTTTTGAATCGGGTGGCCAAAAAGTGTGGCTCGAATACATAAAAAAATATACCGACGAAATTTTTACAGATCCATACGGCACCGCAGTGGGTGTGATTAATCCGGGTGCTCCATTTAAAGTAGTAATCGAAGCACATGCCGATGAAATCAGTTGGTTTGTAAATTATATCAATGACCAAGGTTTAATTTACTTAAAAAGAAATGGTGGTGTGGATCACCAAATTGCACCTGCCAAAAGAGTTTGGATTCATGGAAAAAAAGGACCTGTTAAAGCGGTATTTGGATGGCCTGCGATTCATACGCGTTTAGGCAATCCGGACAGTAAAGAACAACAACCAAAAGTAGACAACCTAAGTTTAGACTGCGGTGCGAGAACAAAAAAAGAGGTTGAAGATTTAGGGATTCATATAGGCGCTGTGGTTACTTATGAAGAAGGCTTTGATGAACTAGCTAACGGCTATTACATTGGACGCGCTTTTGACAACCGTATTGGTGGATTTATGATTGCAGAAGTAGCCCGTTTATTAAAAGAGAATAAGAAAAAACTTCCTTTTTCATTGTATGTTGTTAACGCCGTACAAGAAGAAATTGGACTACGTGGCGCCGAAATGATTGCACGCCGTATCAAACCAGACATTGCCATCATTACAGATGTTACGCACGATACCAGCACCCCAATGATTAGTAAAATTGTGGAAGGAGATATTCAGTGTGGCAAAGGACCATCACTAGCCTATGCACCTGCGATTCACAATAAATTATTAGCGGTGGTTGAAGAAGTTGCACAAAAAAATAAAATTCCAGTACAGTTTAGAACCCTGAGCAGAAGTACTGGAACTGATACCGATAGTTTTGCCTATGCTAATGATGGATGTCCATCGGTACTTATTTCTATGCCACTCAGATACATGCATACCACGGTAGAAATGATACATCACGATGACATCGAAGAAACCATCAAACTCATGTACCATACGCTTTTAACACTTACGCCTAAAACAAACCTGAGCTATCTATAACGCGTAAATAAAAACATGGAGCAAAACATTAAGGTTGCCGTACTCGATTTATATGATGGCGATGCCAATGAGGGTATGCGTTGTATTCATGAACTTGTTCACGCCTGGGCTGCACAAAAAAATCTGGCACTCACTTATCAGGTATTTGATGTAAGACAAGCATTAGAAACACCTGACACCAGTTTTGATATTTATATTTCAAGTGGAGGACCCGGCTCTCCACTTGACTCCAATGATACCAAATGGGAAACCGCTTATTTTGACTGGCTAGAAAGCATGGAGATTTGGAATAGCGAACATGAAAAACCCAAACATGTATTTTTTATATGCCATAGTTTTCAACTTGCTTGTAAATATTATCATGTAGGCACGGTTTGCAAAAGAAAATCAACTGCTTTTGGCGTTTTTCCGGTACACCCAACAACAGCGGGTATTTCAGACCCTCTTTTTGCCGGATTAAACAACCCATTTTACGGCGTAGACAGCAGGGATTTTCAGGTGATAGAGCCAAACGATGATATCATTGAAGCGATGGGCGCTTCTATTTTAGCCATCGAAAAAGAACGCCCACACGTGCCATATGAAAGAGCCATTATGGCCCTTCGTTTTAGCCCTTATTTTGTAGGCACCCAGTTTCATGCAGAAGTAGACGCCCCGGGTATGCATTTGTATTTACTACAAGAAGATAAAAAAAGCATTGTTACAGAAAATCATGGTATCGAAAAATGGCAATCCATGGTAGATCAGGTATTAGACCCAGAAAAAATTATGCTTACCTATAATACTATTTTGCCTAATTTTTTAAACCAGGCCATTCTTGATGCGACTGCTCATTAAATTCAAATGCCATGGTGCCTGATCAAAGAAATACTTTCAATCAAAATTTTTCGGAACACAATTACCAGCAGTTGTTATCCGAATTAAACAAAGACTTTGAAGGCGCCATCGATTTTAGAGTTGCAGAAACACCCGTTTTTTTAGACGCAGATTGTAATCAGCAAATGCTAGATACCTGCGATTACATCATTGATAAAATTGTAGATTCAAATTTTACGGAACAAACAAACGGCGCAATACCAGCTAATAAAAACGTACCCAACCAAACGGGACATCCGCATTTTTTAGCTTTTGATTTTGGCATTTGCCTAAATGAACAAAACAATATTGTACCACAGCTTATAGAAATGCAGGGTTTTGCTAGCCTGTTTGGCTATCAGACACAGCTGGATGATGCCATGCGTAGTTCGTACGAGATTCCTGGTCAATTCACAGCGTACTATAATGGCCTAACTAAAACTTCATACCTACAAAAGCTACAGTCCATAATTGCAGGAAAGCATGATCCTAAACATGTGGTGTTACTTGAAATAAAACCACACACGCAAAAAACGAGGATTGATTTTTATTGTACTGCTGCATATACCGGCATTGCCATTGTTTGTATCACCGAGCTAATCAAAGAAGGAAACACACTATTTTACAAAAACAACGCAGGCGAAAAAATTGAAATCAAAAGAATTTACAACCGAATCATTTTTGATGAACTAGATCAAATGCCAGCGGATATAAAAGAGGCAGGACGCCTATTGTTTGAAAACCTAAACGTAGAATGGGCCGGGCACCCCAACTGGTTTTACCGCATCAGTAAATACACCATGCCTTTACTACAACATCCAAATATCCCTACTAGCTATTATGTAAACAAACTAGCAAGCATTCCAGAAGATCTAGAAAACTATGTACTAAAACCACTCTTTTCTTTTGCAGGAAGCGGCGTTGTCATTGATGTAACTAAAAAGGATATAGAGGATTTACCGGATCCAGCAAATTGGATGCTTCAAAAAAAAGTAAACTACGAACCCATAATTAAAACGCCAACTACGCCAGCAAAAGTAGAAATTAGATTACTTTATTTGTGGGAGCAAGGAGCTGCTAGGCCTTTTCCAGCTATTAACATAGCAAGGCTCAGTAAAGGAAAAATGATTGGGGTTCGCTACAACCAAAACGAAACATGGGTTGGTGGAAGTATTGCTTATGCGGCTGTAACAAGCTAAATTACTAACGGTGCGGGCTCTTCAAATACTTCGCATAAATAATCTCACTCATTGTTTTGTTTTCAACCTTACTTTCTAACCAAGAAATAACGTCGAGATAAGCAAAAGCACGTGTTTCAAATCTGGACTTCTCGTACTTTTTAACCTTGGCTAAAAACTCCTGCAATGCCTGCGTTACTTTACGGGACGGATCTTTAAAAGATCCGCGTAAAAATGCAAACATCTCCTCTTCTATCACGGTCAGGTTTTCCATTTTTGCCATAAACCTGTACACCGATTTTATCAGTGAACTTTCAATGAGTTCGATATTTCCAAGTTCATAATGTGCTATCATATGCAGTAGTCGCGCGTAACACTGCAAATCACCCCTTAAATCTATATGATCATTAATAATACGCCTTAAATAATCGATAGATGTGGCATAGTCACCAGCGCCAAAATACAGGGTGGCAATCTTATAATTGAATACCAAAATGCGGTGCTGGTCTAAATAAATTTCTAGTGCTTTTAATTCTTTGACCAACGCGGGCACATGCTGCAGCCCTTCTTTAAATGTGCCCTGCATCAAATGATTGTTAAGCTTGGCACTATTGATGTATACAAATGAATTGACCCTAAAAATATCGTGCTTATTGGGTAGCTCCGACAAAGCAAATTTTTCAAAATGCGCTAGTATAATATCAAACTTTTGAAAATTACGTAAGTCAAAATGTGCATTGAGTAAAATATGCATCGACTTAATATAATGCCCCGTTTCAATCTCAATCATTTCTTTGTTGGATTCAAAAAGATCAAACCAACGCTGCGCATACTTATAATACATGATAAAGTCTTGCCTAATAAATGCATACCAGCAATAACTCTGGTACAAATAAAGCCGCTCATAAAATCCGGTGAGCTGTGCAGCATTCGCAGGCAAGGCTTCTTTAAAAAATGTTTTAATACCTATTTCATCGGCTTCATTACGCGCATGACCATTTTGCACAAACCAACTATATAGTTGAAGCGCCAAATTAGAAAGCTGGGTAATTACTTTTCGTTTGTCATTTACCTGATTGGCCTGCTGCGTTAACTGGCCAGCACGGTCTGTCATACTTCTAGTGATATGAAGCGTCTCAATCTTTTTTTCTAGTGATATGATCTGAATTAAAAAGCTATCCTGATGGTATTGTTGCGCGAGTATCTTTGCCTTATCCAAAATTTTTAAACTCTGGTGGTAGAGGCCCTTACTATATAAAATACGGGCATAGTCGAGTTGCTCGTGGAGTTGTAAATCTACACTATCATTACTTTTTAAAAGGCGTAAACTAGCCAACACCTGCTTGTATAAATGTGTTTTTAAATTGGCCAACTGGGGCTTTTCTATCGAGCTCAGCTTTTTAAGTAAAAGCCGCTCGTCATACTCAGGTAGCGCTGCTACCGCATCAAATAGTTGAATGATTTTGAGGTCTTCTTTTGCCGAATTTCTCTTGATATAGAGCTTAAAATGCCGCTTCTCCGCTTTTTCAAGGGAGTGAATTAACTGAAATAAAGGATCCACTAATCGGTTGGACATCATATCGGGTTTACAAAAAAATCCAGTAATAGCAAGGCTTTCAGACTACAAAGATACATTTAAGCGTAATATTCTTAACATTAAGTTGTTTTTGAACAGCACAGTAACAATGTATCTTTGTGGTAACAAAAGCAAAAAACAGGTTCCCTGTTAAAAATATAGGTACTCATTCTTAAACGGTACCAACAAGTTTCATATGGCAAGCAATCGTAAAAAAGGTCGTTCCGTTTCCACGGAGGGACCATTTTTTTTATAGGCATGTCAAATATAATCCATTAAGCATTCGCTATTCGTTCCTGGGCCCAGGAAAGCGCCAAATCAAGTTGTTCATCTCTAGTTAAGTTACTGTTGTCTAAAACAAGCGCATCATGAGCCTGTTTTAAAGGGCTAAACTCCCTAGTAGAATCGATATGATCCCGCATTTCTAAATTGGCCTGAATTTCGGCTTTGGTTATAGCGGGGTCTTTTGCTACCAGCTCCTGGTAACGTCGCTCAACGCGTACTTCGGGAGAAGCAGTTACAAATATTTTGAGTTCGGCACCTGGAAAAACAGCCGTACCAATATCCCTTCCATCCATAACAATGCCTTTTTGTGTGCCCATTAATTGCTGCTGTGCTACACTAAAAATGCGCACGGGCTCAAGCGCTGCAACCTGGCTTACATTGTTGCTTACTTCTAATCCTCTAATTTCTTCCTCTACATTTTCGTTGTTCAAATACATATCCGCCCTACCCGTTTGTTCATTGAGTTTAAATACTAAATGAATATGTGTAAGGGCTTCTATGACTGCATCAGAATTTGTTACATCAATACGGTGTCTAATAAAATAAAGGGTGATTGCACGGTACATCGCACCACTATCAATAAACACATAGTTTAAATGCGCTGCCATTTGTTTGGCAAGGGTACTTTTACCACATGAAGAATATCCGTCTAGTGTAATGATGATTTTTTTCATGCTTACACTTCTGTTTTAATCACTTGCGTTGCAGGTACACCCGCATTTCTGATGGCAATATTTCTTACTGCTTGCGCCGTAATATTTCTAAATGCTTGCTTGCTAATTTCATCGGTACCCATCATGGCCGGAACGCCTTCATCACCCCCTTCTCTAATAGATTGTACCAGTGGAATTTGACCTAAAAATGCAAGGTCATATTCTTCGGCTAATTTTTTACCGCCCTCTTTTCCAAACAAATAATATTTGTTGTTAGGTAATTCTGCTGGCGTAAAATAAGCCATGTTTTCGGCGAGTCCAATAATAGGCACATTAATTTGCGCCTGACCAAACATCGCAATCCCTTTTTTAGCATCTGCAAGAGCTACGGCCTGCGGGGTTGTAACAATCACCACTCCCGTTACCGGAACGGTTTGCATGAGCGTTAAATGAATATCACCAGTGCCTGGTGGCATATCAATAATTAAATAATCGAGAGGGCCCCAGTCTACTTCTGTAACAAATTGTTTGATAGCGCTACTTGCCATTGGACCTCTCCATACCACTGCATTTTTTTCATCAACCAGTAGTCCAATACTCATTAATTTAATGCCGTATTTTTCGAGTGGCACAATGTATCCTTTGCCATCTATATCTTTCATCATTGGACGCGCACCACGCACACCAAACATGATCGGAACACTAGGTCCATAAATATCGGCGTCCATAAGTCCAACACTGGCGCCACCTTCCGCAAGAGCAAGTGCAATATTTGCAGAAACAGTGCTTTTACCTACACCCCCTTTCCCACTCACTACTGCAATAATATTTTTAACACCACTTAATATTTGTAAATTTTCTTTTCGGGTAGAAGTGGTATTGGCTGTAAAGTTTACCTGAACATTTGCTTCTTTATTCACAAGCAGTTTTACTGCATTTTCACTGGCCGTGCGCATCATGTCTTTCATGGGGCAAGCAGGCGTTGTAAGCACAATGGTAAAACTCACATCGTTGCCATTAATTTTCACATCTTTCACCATATTTAAGGTGACAAGGTCTTTTCCTAAATCGGGCTCCTGTACATTACTAAGGGCCTGTAAAATCGCTTCTTCGGTCATGGTCACGCAAGTTTTTGTTAAAATAAGCTAGAAGTGTGCAAAGTTAATTGCTGTAGCCCTTACTTTGCCATAAACAAGCCCATTTATTGACTTTTTATTGTCAAAACCATTCGTATTTTTGAGCCGATGAATAAAATGCTACGCATCCTTCTTATTGCCATTGCCTTTTGTAGCCTAAATAAGGTTAAGGCACAAAATACGGCCTACAGAGATTCGGTTGTGCAACTGTATGGGGTAGTGATGACCGCCGATAGTTTAAGAGGCATCCCTTCTGCTAGTATTATTGTTGAAGGAAAAGGAAGAGGTACCATTACCAGCCCTGATGGGGTATTTTCTATTGCAGTTTTAAAAGGAGATAAAATCACTTTTTCTTGTGTTGGCTTTAAAGATAGACGCATTGATATTCCAGCCAACCTCACCGAAAATCAGTACAGCGTTATTCAACTCATGGTAAGTGATACTGTTTATTTACCAGCCACTATTTTAAGGCCAAGACCCACACGTGAGCAATTCGAAAGAGACTTTGTAAACAACAAAGTAAATGATGACATGTATGAAGTGGCTAGAAAAAATACAGACGAAGCGCGCAATAGAATTTTACTCAACTCCCTACCTTCCGATGGAAGAGAAGCAGTCAATTATCAGTTACGTCAACAAGCCAATAAATATTATTATGCTGGACAAATTCCACCTATGAATATTTTAAATCCAGCAGCTTGGGCCGATTTTATTAGGTCGTGGAAACGTGGCGATTATAAGCGAAAAAAATAGTTTTATGTCTACTATAAAAAATGTTACCGTTGTTGGTGCAGGCACCATGGGAAATGGTATTGCACAAGTATTTGCAACCCATGCGTTTCATGTGACCCTATTAGATACTAATAGTGCGCAACTTGAAAAAGCACTTGCCACTATTCAAAAAAACCTAGACCGTTTGGTAACCAAAGAAACCATTACGGCCGCTCAAAAAGAAACAGCACTGGCACACTTAACAACCAGCACAACACTTGCTACAGCTGTATCCAACGCCGATTTAGTAGTAGAAGCAGCGACCGAAAATAAAGCCATTAAACTTTCAATATTTGAAGCGCTTGACGCTGCCGCACCGGCACATGCCATATTAGCAAGTAACACATCTTCCATTTCGATTTCTGAAATTGCTAGCGTTACCCAAAGACCTGCACAGGTGATTGGAATGCATTTTATGAACCCAGTTCCTATTATGAAACTGGTAGAAATTATCAATGGAAAAGAAACAAGTGCGGCTACTTCCGATACCATTGTTGAACTCAGTAAAGTACTTTTAAAAGTACCTTGTGTGGTTAATGATTTTCCCGGATTTATTGCCAATAGGATTTTAATGCCCATGATCAACGAAGCCATTTATGCATTGCACCAAGGCGTTGCTACCAAAGAATCGATAGACACCATTATGAAACTTGGTATGGCGCATCCAATGGGGCCACTTCAACTCGCCGATTTTATTGGACTCGATGTTTGCCTTAGTATTTTAGAGGTTTTACACGAAGGATTCAAAGAAGAAAAATACGCTCCTTGCCCATTACTTGTTAGTATGGTAGCGGATAAAAAATTAGGCGTTAAATCAGGCGCAGGGTTTTACACCTACGGTGTGTAGGTCTTTAAATTTATACAATACTTCTTCAAGCCTTGCTTTTGGAATACCTATGCGCAGGTTGCAAAAAAGTTGCATGGACTGTTCCGAAACCGAACATCCGTATTGCTTTACTACATTCATCACCTCTCCCATTTGAGTATAGTCAAATGAAACTTCGTAAAAACACTCGATTGTTTTTTGTACAAATGGCGTTAGCTGTAATGCCATGGAGGCCGCAGATTTATAGGCATTAATTAAACCAGGCACACCTAGTAAAGTGCCGCCAAAATAACGCACTACAATAATAGCAGTATTCGTAACGCTACTGCTATCAATTTGTCCAAGTATTGGCCTACCAGCAGTTCCAGCGGGTTCCCCATCATCACTTACCCTAAATATATTGTTGGTTAAACCTAACCGGTATGCAAAACAGTGATGCACCGCTTTTGGATGCTCTTTTTTTAAATCTTGTAAATACTGCTTAAAATGTTCTGGCGATGTGATGGGAAACGCATACCCTAAAAATTTACTACCCCTATCTTTAAATTCAGCCATGGAAGGCTTTTCGATAGTAAAATAATGATCTGCATTTTGCATGGATAAATAAATTTCAAGGGCTGGCGCAAAAATAACCTAAATGATACTAACATTGCATCATGACTTTTGAAGGCGCTGAACAATCCATCACTACTGCAATTCATAGCCTCTACGATGATAGAGAAGCAGCCACTATTGCAGGTATGGTAATGGAATTTGTTACAGGTAGGTCTAGAATGGACCGTTGGCTTCTAAAAAACGAGAATCTTTCAAATAATCATACGGAGCAACTACAACAGTATACCAAGCAGCTTCGCACGGGCATGCCCGTGCAGTATGTACTTGGAGAAGCCTGGTTTGCAGGACTGTGTTTAAAGGTAAATGAGCATACCCTGATTCCAAGACCCGAAACAGAAGAGCTTGTAAACTTATGTGCAAGCTGGATCGCAGCGAATAGCATCAATCATGCTCCATTAAAAATTTTAGAAGTAGGAACAGGAAGTGGTTGTATTGCCATTGCACTGCAACAAAAAATACCAGCTGCAGAAATTACGGCTATCGATATTAGCACTGCTGCTATTGAAGTTGCAACAATCAATGCCGCAAAATACAATGCGCCAATACAGTTTAAAACAATAGATTTTTTAAACGAAACATGCTGGCCAAAAATGGGTAGTTATGATGTTATCATTTCCAATCCTCCCTATATTGCAGAAACTGAAAAAATAAATATAGCGAGGCATGTACTAGACTTTGAACCGCAAACAGCGCTATTTGTTGAAAGCAATAATCCGCTTATTTTTTATAACGCCATTGCAAATTTTGGGAATGCCCTTCTAAACAATATGGGCGCCATATTTGTAGAAATCAATCAGGCACTGGGTTCTCAAACCATAGATGCATTTAAGCAACACGCATACGTTACCAGCCTGCACAAAGATGTATTTGATAATGACCGAATGATTGTAGCGACAAAAAACGAATAAATGGCTACAAACTACTCGCAACTGACTTCCCCTACTGGCTATTGTCTACTGCCATCACAGGTGTTGCACCTAATTTTTTTATCACCTGCATCACTTTAATGGCAGTACCTAAATGAGAAGTACTATCGCCATTAATCACTACCGAAGGCTTATCCGTTTCTTTCGCTAAAAAAACAGAAAGTTCAGCTTCCAATGAGTCAAGTACAATAGGTTTGGATCCAATATAAATTTGTTGGTCTTTGTCTACCGTAACCACCACTGTTTGCTTGGCTTTTGTATCACTTGCCGCCTTTGGATTAGACACTTTAATGACATTGGGATTGGCAAGTGTTGATACAATTAGAAAAAAGAGTAGTAGTATAAAGAGAATATCATTTAAGGCACCGGTGTGCACTTCTGGATGAGATCTTAAACGCTTTCTGATATTCATTGTAGTAAATTAACGAGTAGGTTCTTGTAAAATATCAATGAACTCTGAGCTAGCCACTTCCATTTTATTGGCGGTTTTATCGATTAGGGTACTTAAAAAATTATACCCAACATACGCAATAAGTCCAATAATTAAACCGGTTGCAGACGTAATCATTTTTGTATAAATACCTCCCGCAATGGTGTTAAGCGTATACTCTCCGGTAGATGCAATGCCATAAAATAATTGCACCATACCAATAATGGTTCCTAAAAATCCAAACATGGGTGCGATCCCAGAAATGAGTGATAAAATAGAAAGATTTTTTTCCATGTTATACATTTCGAGGCGGCCCACATTTTCCATACTTTTTTCGATGGCATCTAATGGCTTTCCAATGCGCTGAATCCCTTTATCAATCATGCGTGCTACTGGGCTATTGGTGTTTTTTGCCAAATTACGTGCGGCTTGTACGTTACCCGTAACAATATTGTCTCTGATAATATTCATGAAATTGGGTTCTATTCTAGAAGCTTTATTGATCGCCAACAAACGCTCCACAAAAACATAAATAGCAGCTACTAGTAAAAAATATAAGGGATACATAATCCAACCACCCTTCTCTAATAAACTAAGCATCGAAATTTTTTCTGGCGCACTTGCAGTAACTGCACCAAGTGCTTTTTGGATGGTGTCTGTTTGTAATAAATAAAACATACTATGGGTTTGATTACCGTTAAAATTAGTGGGTTCTACAAAAGAAGCAAGGCCCTGTGAATAAAAATGCCAAAGCCACGTTATTTAGGAAAGCTTTTGCACAATTAGACCCTAAAATAACGGCCCTGTGTCCACAAAACCTTTATTTCAGCGTGATTCGACTTAATACCGGAAAATGATCGGATGGAAATTTACCATTGTAAGAGTCCGTTAATACGCCCCACCTACTAACCGTAAAATGCGAGGAGGTAAAAATATGGTCAATCACCTGATCCGCGTTTAAATTGGGACCAAACCCCTGAAAAGTTCCATTGGGCTTATACGGTGCGTCAACTCTTTTGTAAGTGTCCAATAAAATACCTGAATTAGCAATTAATTGATACCATGCCGAACTATGATCCCCGTTAAAATCGCCGGTTAAAATAACAGGCGATTCACCTGCAATTGTTTTGATTTTTTCAAGTATAAGTTTCGAACTTTCTTTTCGCGCTACCATGGCCTGATGATCGTAATGCACATTAAAACAATACATTTTTTTGTGGGTTACCTTGTGCTTTAATAAGACCCAAGAGCAAATTCTATTGATTCGCGCATCCCAACCAAAGCCAGGTTGTGTGGGTGTTTCAGACAACCAAAAATCACCTTTGTCTAGAATTGTAAAAGCATCTTTTTTTATAAATATAGCCGAGTGTTCTCCTTTTAATGCACCATCATCTCTACCAATGCCATAGTAAGTATATCCAGGTAGTAAAGATTGCATTCCCTCTAATTGATGCTGTAACCCCTCTTGGGTTCCAACAATATCAAAATCATGAAACGCAATCAGGGCAGCTACTCTGGGAAGTCTGGCATTCCATAAATTACCAGAATCACGTGGGTTGTCATACCGAATATTAAAACTGCCTACTGTAATTGTTTGCGCAAATGATGTAGTAATAAAAAACAAAGCTCCTAGGCTAACAACAATAGATTTGATTTTCATTTAAGCAATTTAGGATTTTGAGACGGCTTCTCCTCTTTTTGAATCGTTTTTCTACCGGCTTCTTTTAATGCTTTATCAAGTATCATTTCAATTTGCCCGTTTACACTTCTAAATTCATCGTCGGCCCATTTAGACAGCTTATTAAAAGTGTCTTCGCTTATCCGCAAAACAAAAGTTTTTTTAGCAAGAGACATAAAAAGTATTTAGATGAATTAATAAAGGCTTCCTGTATTTAACACTGGAGATGCCGCTTTTTCACCACACAATACCACCATTAAATTACTTACCATCGCTGCTTTTTTATCGTCATCTAAAACCACAATATCTTTTTCAGATAACATAGCAAGGGCCATTTCAACCATACCCACAGCGCCTTCCACAATTTTTGTTCGTGCTGCTACAATCGCTGTTGCCTGCTGGCGTTGTAGCATAGCACCTGCAATTTCAGCAGCATATGCCAAATGACTTATACGCGCTTCGGTAACTAATACGCCCGCTTTATTTAGACGCTGGTTAAGTTCTTGTTCCAACATTTCAATAACCTGTTCACCACCATCACGTAAAGTAATATGTGCTTTTTCATCTTCGATATTATCGTAAGGACAAGTGGTTGCTAAATGACGAACAGCGGCTTCACTTTGGTTACGGATGTAATCATTAAAACTTGTTACATCAAATACCGCTTTGTACGTATCCTCTACTTGGTATAAAATAACAGCTGCAATTTCGATGGGATTACCCAGTTTATCATTCACCTTTAATTTTGTACTCTCAATACTTTGCATACGAAGAGACACTTTTAGTTTGCTGTAAAATGGATTTACAAATTGAAGTCCATTTTCCCTAACCGTACCCACATACTTACCAAAAAATGTAAGTACAATGCTATAATTGGGATCAATAATCATGAGCCCTTTTACTAAAAAACCAGCCGCAGCTAAAAGCAGTACACCAAAGAAAACTTGGGTTCCTTCATTTTGTTGTGCCCCACCAACAATGAGTGCAAAGCCAATAAAAAATGATACTAATGCGATTAGAGCTGCTTTGTACCCAGAAAGGGGTTTGAGTAATTTTTCCATAATTGATATTATTTTGATATCATAAAGATATAATAATAAATAACATCTCCAAATAATTGGAATTCACTTTACCCAAATGCGCCTTGATTTACGTGTCCAAAAGCTATCAATTTGGCCAAAAAATGACCCTAATTTTTAGGATCAAAGCCTTTGCTAGCAATAACTCTGCCATTATGACACTTACATGTAGAAATTTTTCTATATTATGTAAATATATATAGTATAAATACTAGGTAATTGTACTATAATTAGTAGTTTTATAGGCTCACTTGGTTAGTAATTTTTTGTATTTCAATTTTATTATGAAAAAAAGGAAGTCAAGCAAGATCCCTCTTGGGATTTTATTGCTATTTGTTGCATGTATGCAATCAAAAATTGCACGTTCACAGCTACCTGTGTTCACACAATTTTCGCAAAACCAGCTTAATATAAATCCATCTTTTGCTGGATTCATTGACGACGACTTCAAATTCAATGCACTGCATAGATCACAATCCTATTCTAGGCTTGTTACATCTACATTTTCGAATGCATCTTTTCAAATGCGTCCGTTATTAGATTTTGTTCCCAATAATGATGTTTTTGGGTTTGGTGTCAATGCATATACACACAAAACACTGGATGTATACTCGCATCAAGCTATGTCCGCGACAATGTCCTATTCGAAAGGACTAAATTATGATGGAAGCAAATCCTTATCACTCGGTTTTCAGGGAAGATACAATTCAAAAAGAATTGATTATACACAATTACTTTTCCCAAATCAATTTGACATTTTAGGCTATTCTCCTCAATTACCCAATAACGAACCTATTCAAATTATTAATGCTAATTATGTAGATATTAATTCGGGTATTCTATACAATTCAGTTAATGAAGAAGAATCTTTTACAGCTGGATTTTCGATGTACAATATCAATCAGTCTAGCAAAGACCCGCTAAAACTTGCTACAAGAGAGGGAATGACTTTTAACTATCAATTAGGCTACTCAAAAGTTTTATCTGATTACAGTCAAGTTTTTTTTGGTGGCTTACATTCAGTTAGAGCAACTCAATCTTCAACTTCACTTGTTGGCGCGATACAAATACTCCCAGACTATGATAACTATATTGGATTTGACGTAGGGGGTGTATATGTTTTAAATAATTCCATTTCTCCGTTTGTGAATTTAAATATGAACGTGATTAAAGCATCCTTTACCTATAATTTTTCAATTGCTCCCAATATTTCCTATGTACAAAATGCAAACGCATTTGAAGTTGGGATTCAATTTTTATTTTCTCGCCCCACCGAAGATAATACCCTTGCTAAGCGACACGTAAGTTGTTTTAAGTAAGTATACTAAATAATTCAAGTATTTTTTCTTATGAAGCTATCATTACAAATTCGAGCAATTTTAACCATTTGTTTGGTTTCTATTTCGCAGATACTTTTTGCACAATGTCCTACAATTACAGTTAATCCAAATCCTGTAAACCATTTATGCGCTGGCACTACCCTAAATCTAAATGCAGATGTTATTAGCGCAACAAGTTTTAAATGGCAAAAAAATGGAGTAGATATTGGCAATACAACTAAAACCCTCACTATTCCTTCTGTTGTTGCATCTGATGCGGGCGCTTACACTTTTGTTGCAACAAATGATTGTGGCAATACTACAAGTGGAACCGCTCAAGTAACTATTAAAGATAAGCCAAGCATCACTAATATTACTGCGCCCACTAATGTATGCGTTGGCGCTATTGCTTCACTGGTCGCAACCGTTGTTGCAAATGGCGATAACAATTTAACATATGCATGGGCATTAAATGGAACTGCTGTTCCCAATGGAAATGGCGCAACGCTTTTAGTTCCTAATTTTCAGTCTGCAAATACAGGCACCTATTCATTTACAGTTACCAATAGCTGTGGATCTACTAGCACTGCAACCAACAATCAAAATGCAACCATTCAACTGATTACAACACCATCAATTACTACAATCAGCAATCAAAGTATTTGTGTAAATAATAATTTATTAGTTTCAACAACAATTACCAATCTAGGTAGCACAAGTCCTACATACCAGTGGTATTTTAATGGAACTGCAATTAGTGGCCAAACAGGCGCACAACTTAATATCAGCAATATGCAAACTGCAAGAGCAGGCAGATATTACGTTACCGTTAACAATGGCTGTTCTCCAACAATTAGCAGCAACGAATTTAACGTGACTGTTAGTGATGCACCAACCATTCAAACACAACCTGCCGCACAAACAGAAGCTTGTACCGCAACTGGTTTTACACTCTCTGTTTCAGCTAACAATGCGCAAACTTATCAGTGGTTAAAAAATGATGGCGCTATTAGTGGTGCTACCTCTAGTACTTTTAATA
>CANHHX010000022.1 GCA_947461125.1 Bacteroidota bacterium
GGTACAAGGTGGCAGCTTTGATCAATCACAAATGGAATTAAGAAATGATATTTTGGTATACACTTCTGATGAATTAAAAGAGGGTGTTGAAATTACAGGCTTCATTGAGTCTACGCTTTTTGTTTCTTCTACAGGACCAGATACCGATGTAACCATTAAATTAATTGATGTATATCCTGATGGTAAAGCGTATAATTTAGATGAAACGATTCAGCGCCTTCGTTACAGAGAGGGTTACGATAAAGAAATATTTATGGAGAAAGGCAAAGTATATAAAGTAGAATTAACGCCGATGGTAACCAGTAACTATTTTGCACCAGGCCATAAAATACGCATCGAAGTGTCTAGTAGTAATTTCCCTAGGTTCGATCGTAACCTTAATACAGGCGGAAATAACTATGATGAATCAAAAGGTATTGCGGTGGAAAATAAAATTCACCATTCAAAACAATATCCTTCTGTGATCAAATTACCTTTTATAAGAAATTAGACTATTGCAAACGAGCAGCAGGTAGCGTAAAACCCATACTCTCTGCACACCAAAGTACATTAACGATATAGTATCTGTTTTGATCAAAAAACAGTTGAATACTATTTACCCCTCTATTGGTGATAGGGCCATTTTTTGATTCACGCGTTTCATAAGTACTAAATACATGTGCAATGGTACCATAAGATACCAGTTCATGCTTTAGCTCTTTTTCAAAAAAACCTGTTTTGATTCGCGTGCTAAACATGGTTATGTAATCGTCGGGTGTCATGGTTCGGTAGCCAAAAACGCCTGTTGTAGATTTAGTAGTAGGAATCAATACACCGTCTTTAACAAACAAATTTTTAAACCTATCCCAGTCACGTGCCTCTCCCGATTCACCAGAAATCACTTCGTACAATGCATTAATAATGGCAGTTTCAGAACTTACATCCTTACTATACTTTGCATTATTTGATGTAGTAGGTGGCTGTGCAGTGGAAGCTTGACTATACGTAGCGTTGATAGTGCAAAAACAAATGAAAGCAACAGCTACTGCTTTTTTTAATTGATTTTTCATGATTTAAATGTATAAAAAATAAATTAAAAATCAAATACCGCCAAAGCTGGATTACTTTATAACCCCTAATTCTTTTCCAACTTCAATAAATGCCTCAATCGCATGATCTAGATGTGCTTTGGTATGTGCAGCAGATATTTGTACCCTAATTCTTGCTTGCCCTTTTGGTACTACTGGATAGTAAAAGCCAATTACATAAATTCCTTTTTCAAGTAATTTTTCTGCCATTTTTTGAGACACCACCGCATCATATAACATAATTGGAACAATTGGATGTGTACCAGGTTTTATATCAAAACCAGCAGCCGTAATTTTTTCTCTGAAGTATTTAGTATTGTCTTCTAATGTATCTCTAAGCGTTGTGGTTTGAGATAGTAAATCAAAAACAGCAATAGAAGCACCTGTAATAGATGGGGCTAGTGTATTTGAAAATAAATAAGGTCTAGAGCGTTGTCTTAAAAGTTCAATAATTTCTTTGCGTCCAGAAGTAAAGCCACCCGATGCACCACCTAAGGCTTTACCAAGTGTACCTGTAATAATATCAACCCTGCCCATCACACCTTTTAATTCATGAACGCCTCTTCCCGTTTTTCCTAAAAATCCAGATGAATGGCATTCGTCTGTCATTACCAGCGCCTCATATTTTTCGGCCAATTCTACAATTTTATCTAATTGAGCAATGGTACCATCCATCGAAAAGGCGCCATCCGTTACAATAATTTTTTGTTGCGCACCAGCAGCGATAGCTTCTTTTAATTTTACTTCTAAATCCTCCATCGAGTTATGCTCATAGCGGTAGCGCATAGACTTTGTAAGCCTTACGCCATCAATAATTGAAGCATGATTTAGTGCATCAGAAATGATGGCATCTTTTTCACCAAAGAGCGGTTCAAATACACCTCCATTGGCATCAAATGCTGCGGCATATAAAATGGTATCTTCTGTTCCTAAAAATTCAGCTATTTTTTGTTCTAGTATTTTGTGAATGTCCTGTGTGCCACAAATAAAACGTACGGATGATAAACCAAATCCATGTGTATCAATAGCTGCTTTGGCAGCTTCAATAACTTTTGGATGAGACGATAAACCTAAGTAGTTATTGGCACAAAAATTTAAAACCTCTTTCCCACCTGCTATTGTAATTTCTGCTGCTTGCGGAGAGGTGATAATTCTTTCGTTCTTAAAAAGTCCGGCTTCTTTAATCCCTTCTAACTCCTTAACCAATACCGGTTTAAATTGATCGTACATAATTTATTTGGTTGTGTTATAATTGAAATATGCTGGTAAGTTTTTTACAATGGTTGCCGTCATACTTGATAAATCGTAGGCAGGCTTCCAGTTCCAGTCTTTTCTAGCAACACTATCATCGATACTGTTTGGCCAACTATCGGCAATTTGTTGTCTAAAATCAGGCTGGTATTCAATTTCAAAATTCGGATAAAAAGACAATATACTTTGATAAATTTCTTTTGGAGAAAAACTCATTCCCGAAATATTATAGCTCGTTCTAATGCTTAAACTTTCTTTAGCTGCATCCATTAATTGTAATGTAGCGTTAATGGCATCATCCATATACATCATGGGCAAATACGTTTCCTCTTTTAAAAAACAAGTAAACTTTTGAGATAGCGCCGCTTTATGATAAATATCAACCGCATAATCTGTTGTACCGCCACCTGGTAAAGATTTATAGCCAATTAAACCCGGGTATCTAATGCTTCTAACATCTACGCCGTATGTATTGTAATAATATTCGCACCAATGTTCACCCGCTAATTTAGAAATCCCATATACCGTGTTAGGATCTTTAAATGTTTGCTGAGGCGTTTGTTCATGAATAGTATTAGGGCCAAAAACAGCAATAGAACTAGGCCAAAATACTTTATCTACTTTATATGTTTTAGCAACTTCTAAAACATTGAGAAGCCCAACCATATTTAAATCCCAGGCATGCAATGGATTTTTTTCACCAGCTGCCGAAAGTATAGCAGCTAAATGATAGATTTGAGATATGCGATGTGTTTCTACAATTAAAGCGAGCGCCGCTTTATCCATTACGTTTAACGTTTCAAAACCACAATAACTAAATTTTTGTTTTACCGCATCCTGAAAATCACTAGCAATGACAGCATTGTTGCCATATTTTTCAGCTAAAGCTTTCGTAAGCTCTGTACCTAATTGTCCGCCTGCTCCAATAACCAATATCTTTCCCATTAACGAATGTTTGTTACTATTTGTGAAATTAAGTCATTCCCTTTTAAACGCAAATTTTGAAGTGAAAAACTTGAATTGTAGGCGCTTATAATCTTACAATAAAAGCTATGGTGGCAGCGGTATGGTTTCCGTGCTGCTGAGCGTACTTAAATATTGGGTCTTTTGAAGAATAACGCTTGAGTTCTGCACGCCAAAGCATTTGGGGTAAGATCTGATAATCATAATTCACGGATGCCCCAAAAGTCTGATACCCATTCAGCGTAGCCGTTGGAATGATGATCTCATTTTTATCATGATAATACTCGATTCTACCCGCAATAGTATGTTTTTGATTCAGCTTAATTTTTGAAATAATAACGGGCGTATACCAAATGGCGGTATTTGTTTGCTTTGATTTTTGAGTGCCTATATCAAAGCCAACTATAAATGAGCTGCGTTCCGTTGCTTCATAAATTGCATACAAATTGTGAAAAGTTCTAAATGCATTTATAGGATCAAGATTTATGTTCCCAATAAAATTGCTGTAGTTGAGGGTAAGATTTTTAGCCGCTTTATAATTGATCTGAACACCCAAACTTGGTGTAAAATTTGAAGTGGGCATTTGAATCTTTTGCCATCCATTAAGCACAAGTAAAGCCACATACAAATTTTCTTTGGGGTCGGTATAACTTACCCTTAACCCTGACTCGTAATAGGGTGAATTTTCGGCCAAAATACTTCTGGTAACATTATAACAATCACCCCCAATAGCGCTTTCAAAACCAAGGTGAGAAGGCATTACACCAGCATCAATCCAAATAGCATGCTGCTTAAAAGGTTTAAACCCAACATTCGCCTCAAATAAAGGTTTGGCCCAACCAGGCTCAGCACTCAAATTGTATTTGGCATAATCTCCAACCATCAATGCCAAATTGGATCTAAATTTTTTAGAAGTATAATTCGCTTTTACAAAAGCCAGGTTAACACTTAACTGATTGTGATTTTTATAATTGTAATTATAATCTGGCTTAGGAGTTGTTGTGGGTTTTAAAAAATCGTAACTATAATAAGTTTCCAAATACCCACTCACCTTAAATTGAGCTGCGCTATCACTTTGTGAAAAACAATAATTTGATATAAGCAACAATACGACGAAAGTCGTCAAACGCTTTAACATCTGACAAAATTAAATGAATCTATTACGATTTTGCTTAAAATTGAAGAGAAGTTTACTCTATTTTTGTAAAATATCCTATATAGAACAAAGAGATGAACAATTGTAGACAAGTTCATTCTCTAAATACTAAATCTATCAATAACTAGGCTTGAAAATTAACTGCTTCAATAAAAGAAACATCATCCTAGCTGTTATTTTATTTTTAATACCACTTCCCAATTTATTTGCCCAGGTCGGCAAAGACTCAACAAATAGTCTTAGCCCCGTTAGCGTTTATTACAACCGTTGGGAAAGAAAAATTAATGAAGTTCCCAACCGTATTACTAAATTTAATTTTAAACAGCAACGCTTACAAAACCCACAAACCATGGCCGATGCGATTGGGGTAACGGGTGAAGTATTTATACAAAAAAGTCAATTGGGTGGCGGTAGCCCAATGATTAGAGGATTTGCAACCAACCGGGTATTAATTGTTGTGGACGGGGTGAGAATGAACAATGCTATTTACAGAAGTGGGAATTTACAAAATATCATATCCTTTGATCCGCTCGCTCTCGAAGATGCAGAAGTTATTTTTGGGCCGGGTTCACTTATGTATGGTAGTGACGCTATTGGTGGGGTGATGGATTTTCATACCCTACAACCAAAATTTGCTACAGAAAATAAAACGTTGATAAAGGGAGATGCATTTGTTAGGTATGCATCTGCGAATCAAGAAAAAACTGCGCATGCCAATATAAATATTGCTACGAATACCTTTTCTTTTTTAACCAGCTTTACCACAAGTGATTTTGGTGATTTACAAATGGGTAAAAATGGAGGTCAAGACAGTTATTTACGCAAAGAATATATCGAGCGTATTGGCAACCAGGATATAATGGTAAAAAACACAAATCCGTACCTTCAAAAACAATCGGGGTATCATCAAAACAACCTACTCACTAAATTAAGGTATAAACGGGGCGAGCACTGGGATATTCAATACGGATTCCATTATTCAAAAACAGGAAATATACCACGCTACGATAGGTTAATTGAATACGCTGCTGGTAATTTACGTTTTGCCGAGTGGAACTATGGGCCTCAATTTTGGAGTATGCAAAATGTACAAATACTGCATAAAAAAGCCACTACATTATACAACGAGGCTAAATTTGTTATCGCCTATCAACAATATGAAGAAAGTAGAATAGATCGTAGACGAAACAATAATAATCAAAGAACACAAACCGAAAATGTAGATGCTACTTCTATCAATTTAGATTTTACCAAGGCCCTAAAAGAAGGGGAAGAAATTTTTTACGGTGCAGAATGGGTAGGAAATGTAGTAGGGTCAAAAGCTACAAATGTAAATATCACTAATAACCTACAAACAAAAGTTGCTACTCGATATCCAGATGGTGCAACCTGGAATTCTTTTGCAGTATATACTAGCTACAAAAAAGAAATCAATGAAAAAGTAAATTTTTCTAGTGGCTTACGCTACAACACAGGACAAACAAAAGCGAGTTTTGATACTACGTTTTTTAGATTTCCATTTACATCGTCTACAATTAGTAATAGCAATCTCACAGGAAATATTGGACTCGTATTTAAACCTAGCGCCTATTTGCAATTAAACGCGCTTGCTTCTACTGGATTTAGAATGCCAAACATAGATGATATTGGAAAAGTTTTTGAATCGGCGCCAGGAAATGTTGTGGTACCCAACAATCAACTAAAGCCAGAATATGCTTGGAACTATGAAATAGGTGTACAGTTCAATAAACCTCAAAAAATAAATTATTACCTATCTGTTTTTACAACAACTTTAAACAATGCATTATCCAATAGACCCTTTACTTTTAACGGACAAGACTCTATTGTTTATGATGGAACAAAAAGTAGGGTAAACGCCATACAAAATGTAGCGAATGCAAAAGTTTGGGGCATACAATTAGGTTGGGAACTATTTTTTAATAAAGATATCAAATGGCAAACTAAACTAAATTGGATAGATGGCCATGAAACGGATGATATAAGCAATGAACAAGTGCCGCTTAGACATGCACCACCTTTATTTGGTAGTAGTGCAATTCAGTGGCAAAAAGGTCAATTTGCATTTGAAGTGAATACGCAGTTTAATGGTCAATTAAATAGCGAAAATTTAGCACCTAGTGAAAAAGCAAAAACAGCTATTTATGCAGTAGATAATAGTGGAAAACCATTCTGCCCTAGCTGGTATACAATCAATCTAAAAGCAAATTATAATATTGGTAAATTGCAAATACACCTAGGGTGGGAAAACTTAACCAATCAGCGCTACAGACCCTATTCATCTGGAATTGTTGCCGCAGGCAGCAATATAATTGCGAGTTTACGATATAGTTTTTAAAATAAATCGGCTGCCAACCTAAATGTGTTGCAATGTGCTTCTACAATCGTTTTTACATCTGGAGAATAGCCGCCTCCCAATGCTACTACTACAGGAATTTTATTTTTTTTAAGGCTTGACAGCACAAATTCATCGCGTCGCTTACACTCGTCCAAACTTACTTTTAATTTTCCAAACCTATCTGTCTCTAAAATATCTACCCCCGATAAATAAAAAACTAAATCAGGTTTTACCTGACGCATTAACTTAGGAAGGGTATCCTCTAAAATAGACAAATACAATTCCCCATTAGTTCCATCAGCGAGGCCAATATCTAAATCTGATTTTTCTTTTCGGAATGGATAATTTGTTGCACCATGCATACTAAATGTAAAAACATCAGGATTATTTTCCATAATTTTTGCAGTGCCATTCCCTTGATGCACATCTAAATCGACAATCATTATTTTTTTACAAAACTTATTATCTAATAAATAATTAGCAGCAACGCACATATCATTGAGTATACAAAATCCTTCCCCTCTATCAGCAAAAGCATGATGGGTTCCTCCGGCTACGTTTAAGGCAATTCCATTTGTTAAAGCAGCAATACTACAATCAATAGTGCCCTGTGTAATAATAAACTCTCGTTCAATAAGAGCCTTGGACTGAGGAAAACCAATCGCTCTTTGTTCAGAGGCACTTAATTGTAAAGAGATTAATTTTTGATAGTAGTCCGCTTCGTGTGTTTTTAAAATAACCGCTGCGTTACATGCTTTCGGAATAAAAAAATGTTCAGGCGTGTAAGTTCCCTCATGTAATAATTGAGCGGGTATAAGCTCATATTTTAACATGGGAAACCGGTGATTCTCCGGCAAAGGATGCGCATAAATAGCATCAAAAGCAATTGTAACCATCTATACTGCTTTATGGCTTCTTAGGAACGGCGTAATTGTATGATTCCTATGTAATTAAAAAGACGCATTACCTGAAAAGTAATGTCAAATTCAAACCATCTTTTGGCAAAATTGGCATCGTCTTTTTTGTGGTGGTGGTTATTTTGGAATAATTCACCCATTAACAAAATACCCCAGGGTCCAGTATTCTTACTTTGGTCTACACTATCAAAGTTTCGATAACCATATTTATGACCACACCAATTAACAATAGCGCCTTGCAGCGGACCCATTAAAAAATGAATCGGTAGTAGTAAAAACCACCAATAATTAGGTGCAAATAACCAATACAGGAAAATATACAAAGCCGCAAAAGATAACCTTGTGAGTATGTGATGACCAAAGCGATCTAATTTTTCCCAAACCGGGAGATAGTCTTTGGTGAACGCAGCATCGGGTACATTTTGACCTAATAAAAAGGACCGATAAATAGTTATGGTACTTTTCATCATTTCATAAATGTCCGTAAAGAAATGAGGGGAGTGTGGGTCTTTATCTGTATCGCTATATGCATGATGCATGCGGTGCATGACTCCATATGCTCTTGGCACTAAATACGAAGACCCCTGAAAAAACCAAGTACATAAATAAAAAACTCTTTCCCAATTTTTACTCGTCTCGTACATTTTATGAGATGCAAAACGATGCAAGAAAAACGTATGAAAAAATAAAGATAAAAACCAATGACTAACTAAAAGAATAAAAATGTAAACCATAAAACTAAACTGATTGTTTATTGACTATTTTCCTAAGACTATACAAATAAAAAGCAATAATTGAAAAAAGAAACCCGATTAGCACGACTATATAGTTCATGGGCTTATCAATTGTTAAAGAAATTCGAATTAAAATGGTTGTTATGATAAAACTGGCATTTCTAAAAATAGAAAAGAAACTAAATTGATACATAAATGAAATGATCAATAGTAAAACATCCACAAAAATCATGATGGAAAAAAAGTCGATATAAAAAACTGTATTTGGATTGGGGTAATTGCTATTGATACGAAGCGCATCAATCATCTGAGAACCCCATTGATAAAGGCTTATAACACTTAACATGAGCAGCACTAGTATCATCCCTAACGATACTAATTTTTTAATGCCAATGAAATTGGTTAACTCCGAAGATTGCTCTGTTACACTATTTTTTTGATAAATACGGTAATATAATATGGTGAAGCCTAACATTACAATTGCCGCTGCTAAATCGTACAGTAAACTAACAAAAAAAGGATTATTAATATCAATTGCACGAATAAGATCTAAATCAGCAATATCATGAAAGAAGCTTCTAAGTGTAATTAAAGTGATCACCTCAAACTGTTTTCCAATAAATTCAGAGATAGATTTTGGGATTATAATTACAAGCAAAAACACTTCATAAAATAGTATGAAACTAAAGGGTGTATAAATTGCTTTTAGATAACTATGCTGGAAGTTTTTGAAATAAATAACATTGTTTCCTAAAAAAATAATAAATAAATGCAATAAAAAAGAAAATATCGCTAACCTTAAAATGAGCAATTCTACTTTTCTTACTTTTTCAGGATGAAAATAAGTATCAAAGTAATTACTAGATATGTCTAATAGTTTACTCATTTAAACTTATTTGTATCCTTTGTATTTATTTAAAACAAGCACACAAGCAACACCAAATAAAATGGTTATAAAGCCTGCAAAATAGGGTATGAAATCTGTCATTTTTGATTTTTTATGAGTTTGAGCAAAATAGCGAATCCAAGAATTGAAGGAACCCATAAGCCTATAAAAATTGCAGATTCTTTTTCTCCATTAAACCATAATAGTTCAGAAAAAATTAAAGAAAGAAATGCAGCAGTAAGCATTAATAAATCTGAAGCTGTGAAATTTTTGAACATAAAGAGCTTGTTTTCAATAAATATAACATTAATAAACCGTAAGTAAGCATTTTGGGAATTAACAATTAATTCATCGAACAAAATGTCTAATCATTTGTTTATGATCCTAAACATAACAATATGAAAATCAAATTATTCGTTGCGGTTCTAGCAACTGTATTAACAACTTCATTTGCTGCGCAGGCACAAAAAACAATCGTTGACATCGCAGTTGGTTCAAAAGAGCACACTACACTAGTAGCAGGTTTAACTGCTGCTGATCTAGTAAGTACCTTACAAAGTGCTGGTCCTTTTACGGTGTTTGCTCCAACAAACGGTGCATTTGCTAAGCTTCCTGCTGGAACTTTAGAAACATTATTAAAGCCAGAAAACAAAGCTTCCCTAACTAAGGTTTTAACGTACCATGTAGTTGCAGGCTCATTTAATGCTGCTGCTGTTGTTAAAGCCATTAAAGATGGTGGTGGATCTGTTACTTTAAAAACTGTAAGTGGTGGCAACCTAGTTGCTTCTATCAAAGAAGGTAAAGTAATTTTAACAGATGAAAAAGGCAATTCTGCAACAGTTGTAGCTGCGGATTTAACTGCACCCAATGGTGTTATCCATGTAATTGATGCAGTTGTGTTACCTAAATAAATTATTGTAAACTCTGTTTACCGATTCTATTGATGAAGAGCCCAGCAGTTTTGCTGGGCTCTTTTTATATAAGGATGCTTCAAATTTTAAAAATTTCTTATTTTCAATGATAATTTTGAAATATGGAAGTACATCACGCACACCACCCAGCTCACAAAAAAAAGGTTTCAGAATATTTTTTAGAATTTTTTATGCTGTTTTTTGCTGTAACACTTGGATTTTTTGCAGAAAATCAAAGAGAACATTATATCGAAGGACTTAGGGAAAAGCAGTATATGGAAAGCTTTTTAGAAGATATGGCCCAAGATAAAGTTCAAATAGCAAGAACGATAGAGTATACAACAACTCAAATCAAATATTTAGATACGGCTATTAATATTTTGTCAAGTAATAAATTAACACCGGAAAATATTATTTTGTTGTACCGAGCTAGTTTAAAAACGAGCGGAAATCCACCTATTACATTTATTGACAGAACATCCTCTCAATTAAGATCAGGTGGTATGCGCCTAATTAAAGATAAAAAAGTAGCAACGCTGATATCTGAATACTGGCAGATTATTGCAAATTTAAATGATTTTAACGCTGTTACAATAACTCAATACAAAACTAACATCAAAAATATGACCTTTAAAATTTTTGATGGCACAAATTATGCAGATGCTAAAACTAAAACAATCAAAGAAGGTGCTACATTAATGACGTACGATCCCATTTTATTAAAAGAGTACAACAATAGACTACTAAACTTACGATACGATTTATATAATTTTAGTATGCTCTATTTTTACAATGAGCTCGATAAAAAAATTGATACGCTACAAAAAGAAATTTCTGCAGCGTACCATATCAAAACTATATAGTTTATTTATCCAAATACAAGTGGTTAAATAACATTTTGTACGTGCTGTGCGTTTGGCCTCTAAATGTTATTTCCGGTCCGTACACTACTAGTTTACCTTTGCCCACATTGGCAGAAAATGCAGCAACGGTTTGATTTAGATAAGATTGTCCAAAAGCCCAACCACTACGAAGGGTTTTTTCCGATGCATACCATGCAAGTGGTGTTATTTCACCGCTAGATGTAGCATTAGGGAGTAAATTAAATACAGGGCTAGCGCTAAAATAAACATCTGCTGTTGGCTTCATACCCCAATTGGCAGTAAGCGTATTATTCACTGCTACCTGCATGACAGATCCAGGAATATAAAATTTTTCGCCAGGGAGTGGACGTTCTTTTCCATTCACCATTTCTACAAGTGCATTGCGCACAGGTAATTTAAAATGGTAGGCTAAATTAGCACTGCTACCAACAGTAATAATGGTGCCGCCAGCTTCGGTAAATTCTTTTAAAGCCGGAATAGATTTTGCAGCCGTAATTCTTCCAAGTTGCGCATGGTACATTTCAGGGATATCTTTTTCGTTAGGCTCCCTACCTTCAAATTCACTCATGCCAGTGTTTACTGATAATTCTGAACGGTACGCAGGAACCGCGCCACCTACAAATAATATAACGTCATACTTACTTTTTAAATTACCAGCATTAATTTCTTTTGCAAATACCACTGTAAATGGAAAATGGTATTGCTCAAAAATCCAGCGCGTCCAGCCTGATGGCATAGAACCGCCATATGCATCCCATAGTGCAATTCTACTTGGCTTAACAGGAATACTATTAGAATTAAGCTTTTGCGCTACACCCATTATTTTTACACCATTATTTGCTGCTGCATTTTCTAGAATTGCAACTGCTTTATCCGATGTAGCTACATAAAAATGTTCGCTTGTTTTTTCTATTTCAATACCTTCTTTTAATAAATCATTCACTAGCACAAAACTTGCGTTTTCGTTGGTCGCAAATGTGTAGCCAGCTGCTCCTGCTAATTTTGTAAAAGAACCTTTATGTTTTTGCTCCTGACCATACGAAATGGTTTCAAACGGACCATCAAAGGGTTCTAGTATGCGGTCAAACTCTAAGCCCATGGTGTATGCGGGTGTCCAACCTGCTGCATCGTAAGGTCTTACCGGTGGACCACCAGGATATTGAAAATCGTTAGGGTGGTCTTGTGGTTCAAACATATCAATTACGTGTGGTCTAAACGCTTGATTGGTTTTTACAACATACGAACCTGCTTCATATTCTTTATCACCAACTTTAAAATTAGTAGTTGCTTTTTCTACTCGAATACCACTCTTAATTAAAATATTAACAAAATTGGTTGCAGTCGTTGTTTGTGAAATTGGAATAATATATCCACGCGCATCTCTCAGTTTTGGATTTTTATATACTTTCTCATAGTACTGTAATGCAATGGTGTCGGTACGTTGGTCTTTTTGATCTGCCTTCATTAATTCGTTCACCATCTCAACCTTACTTGGAGATAAAGTCCAATAATCTTTGTTTCCCGCATTGATTGAATTTTTACCCATGGTATAAATATTCATGAGTAATTCATCTTTATGACGAGATGCATAATTTAATACCGCATAATTTAGTGATACCGAATAATCAATTGAATTTCTGAAATACCATTTTTGTGGTGCAATTGGAAAAGGTGTACCGCTATTAGGAATAAGTCGAGACGGCACAAATGGAATTTTCATCGGTGTAGGATTACCAATCATTTCTGTTAGAAGGCCAACAATATTATGGTAGTATGCTGTTGTTCGTAATCCACCATTCCACCATGTCGAATAAACCGATCCGCTTTTCATGGTATAGCCTGGTTTATTTTCGGCATTCAGCCTTGTACTCATCACAGCACCTAATTGATCAATGCCCGTAATAAGGAGTGGATCATATACATAATTAAATGGATCGCGGTACGGAGGGCCTGCTACCACGGTACCCGCAGGACCTGTTTGGTGGTGATTGTATAAAATTTGTGGCATCCACTCTACATATTGTTGAAGGCTCATATTGCGTGACTCCTTCATATTGGTCATATAAAAATCACGGTTGTTATCATGACCAATATATTTTTGATAGAGCCTTGGTAAATTGGCAGTGCTACGTTTTAAAGTATCCGCATTACGCATATACCAGTTAGATTGTAGTTCTTGGCCATCCGGATTGGCATGCACAAATAAAATGATGGTAGATTTTAAAATTCTTTTTGTTTCCTCATCATTACGAGATAAAAGTTGATACAAGCTTTCTATCCACTGATGAATACCAAGTACTTCATTGGCATGCAATCCGCCATCTATCCAAACCACCGCTTTGCCTTCGTTGGCAAGTTGTCTTGCGTCTTCATCCGTTAATCCCTCGGCTCTCGCCATTTGTTGCGAAATCGATTTATACTTAGCAAGTTTTGATAAGTTCGCAGGATCAGAAACAATCACCATGTACTGTGTACGACCTTCTTCGGTGGTACCAATACTTTGAAGCTTCATTTTTTTTGAAACGGCTGCTAACTTTTGTAAATAAGATTCTGTTTGGGTATAGTTGGCTAGCTGATAGTTATCACCAATATTAAATCCAAAATGAGATTTAGGGGAAGGAACTTCTTGTGCTTGACCAACAATTGTAACAACGAATAGGGTTACAAATAGAACCGCTGTTTTAAACATATAAAGTAGTTTAGAGTTCGTAAATTAACCGAACTACTTTAAATACGTAACTTTTGTGGGACCTTTTTAAAAAGAAATAGGTTAATGCTATTTCATAGTAGCTGTTCCACCTCTGTGGTACTGCCCAAAATGAAAACTGCGCACCATAGCAGGCTTACCATCCGCCAATACAACTTTAAACAAATAGTCGTAATCGTCATCTGTTAATAGTGTTACGGGCCTTTTGCCACCAAGTGCTTCAACGGTTTCTAATACGGTATTGGAATGACCCACAATTAAAACCGATTTACCATTTGCTTGTTGCGTAATAAGATCCAATAATCCCGTTAAATTTTTAGGATTATACATCTCTAATGGGGCTTTAATGTGCTTTGCAGTTTGCTTGGTTCTTTTGGTATCGGTAGAAAAAACTTTTACAATATTTTCGTTATGTAAATACGCAGCTAAATCAAGGGCTCTTTGTAGACCCATAGCCGTTAAATCTGGATCCTGACGGTTTATAAATGCAGTATCTTTTTCTGCATGTCTAACAATCCATACCGTTGTTTTTTGCGCGCGCGCAATCATGCATAAGTGCAATGATAGCAGTAACATAATACACTTATAAAATCTAGACATATTAATGTGCCGTTTTTTCTAATTGTTCAATTGTTTTTTTAGCAGCTTCTAATCTGGCCTGTTTGTTTTTTTCTATCAGCTTGTTTACAGCCCAATGTTCTAGTTTATGATGAATAGGGATTAATAGTGCCGCTAATGCTACAAGGCTTAATAACATTAAAAAAGGTGAATGATGTGTTACTTTTTCTAAAACCGGATGAATTAATAAATTAATAAATTCAAACACCATCAACAAAGAAACAACACTTAAAAACTGAATCACTTTTGTGTTGGTAATATGCTTTCTACTAAATAAAATAAATACCATTAAAAAGCTAATAATACCAAGTCCTAAAAAAGTGTATTCTAAATTTTGTTTGCGCGCTTCATTTGCTTGCTCTGTTTCTAATTTTATTTCTGCAAGTCGGGCTTCTTCTTCAACAGCCATCAATTGTGCTTGTTGCAGCGCTCTTATATTAGAAACGCTGTCATTTGCAATTCTATAAATTTCGGAATACTTAAAAGCACTATCAATGTTGGTATCATGATAAATATTTAACAAAAGCTTTGCTGGGTCTATATTTAAGGTATAAAAGGCGGTATTTTTTACGCTTGAAATGGCCCTGGTAGCATAAAGTTTAGCAGAATCTGTTTGATTGGAAGCGTAATAATATTGAGCAATTGCATTGTACGCAGTACTTGCAAATTTTGGAGAACCAATTCTATTTGCTTCCTCTAGTGCTAAGTTCCAATAATTTAATGCTAACCCAGAATTTTTCATGGCGGCATGTATACTGCCAAATTGTAAATAAGTAGAAGTTAACCAATATTTAATGCCTGATTTGATAGCAAGTTCATACGCTTTTTGTGTGTAAATAAGTGCCGAATCAATTTTGCCCATAGCCAAGTAAATAGTACCCATATCATTTACCGCACAAATAGAAATAATATCAGGTTCATATTTAGAACCCGCTTCAATAGCTGCTTTATTATATGATATAGACTTTTCAAAATCACCCATTGTTAAATAAGTGAGGGCTAGCATGGCTTTGCCAAAAGTTTTTAATCTATCATCGTTGGATTTTTCGGCAACTTGATTTGCTTTAATACCAAACTCTAAGCTTTTTACTTTATTTCCAAAAGCGATATAATCATAACACAAACAAGCATAACCTAACAACTGACAAACTAAATCATTGTTTTTTTGACCGTGCAATAAAATAATTTCAGAGTTATGCATATCCTCTACCGGATTGGTTTCGGAGATCGTTAAAGCCGACAAGGCTAAATAATATCTGGCGCTATCATTTTTTTCAGCTGCTATTTTGGGTAGTAACGAATCAAGATTGGGTGGCTTTTGAGAAAAATCGATTTTTGCACCCTGCCCAAAACTATTCGTAAAAGAGAGGAGCAAGAACAAACAAAAGATGATGGCTTTTTTCATAGATATTAATTGGTGTTTGCAATATAACCATATTTAATAAATATGTTGGTGGGGCAGGTATATAGAGTCCCTAACTAGCTGTACAGGTAAATAAAAAAGGCCCAGTTAGGAACTAACTGGACCTTTTAAATATGCAAGAGAAAATTCTAATTGTCTTTACAAAGTGGGTTTAATAACAACTCGGTAGAAGATATAGGCCAGATGTATTGTTGTGCATCTGCTTTAATTTCACCCACACCAGGCTTAGCCGGTAAAGGAAGACCTAAACGAGTAAGATCTGTACCTCTAAGTCCTTCTCCTAATAATTCAATGCGTCTTTCGGTTACAATTGCATTTGCCAGCGCTGTTGAGTTAGCAAAATCTGCAGCTGTAAATACAGTTGATGCATCTGAACGACCACGCACAGCATTTAATAAAGCAATGGCTTGTGCATCCACGGTGTTAGTTGAACGCACTCTCGCTTCTGCTAAACTAAGTAGCACTTCAGAATATCTGATAACAGGTGCAAAGTCGGTAAAAATTGCAGCTACGCTATATTTTGTTAAATAGCTTTTACCTCCAAAAACACCAATCATCGTTCTTCTTCTATCAGCCGTTTTCCAATCAGCATTAGCAATGATACCAGTAGGCAACAAAGAGTACTCTCCATTACCTCCATTAAACGCCGCTGGTCCATAATAAAAACCCAATTGATTTTGTGTACCCGGAGTTTCATTCGAAGCAAATGGCATTGATAAAATCGATTCGGTAGTAGTATAAGGTGATTTAAATACATTGGTAATATCTGCTTGTAGTGCATGTGCTACACCTGATGCCGCAGTATAAGGCGCTGTTGCACTTACAATTTTATTTGCCTCAGTAATCACATTTGCAAAACGGCCCATGCTTAAATAAACCCTTGTTTTAAGCGCAATAGCAGTATTTCTGTGAGCGCGCGTGGTGTTGTTGAAAGCACTGCTATAACTAGCTGGTAAGTTCGTTTCCGCAAAATCTAAATCTGCTATAATTTGCGTATACACTTCTGCAACTGTTGCTCTTGCTTTTGCATAATCATCAGAACCGGTATTACCTTTTAAACGCATCGGCACACCAGGCTTAGATCCATTTCCATCCCAGAAAGGACGTGCATATAGTTGTAGCAAAGAGTAATAACTTAAAGCTCTAAGCAAGCGCGCTTCTGCTTGAAAGTTATTTGAAAGTGGCGTACCTACAACTGCTGTTCCTTTAGCGGCCATGCCTTCTAAAAAAACGTTTGTTAAGTTAATAACATAATAGGCTCTTGACCAATGGTTTTGAACCGAGTTGGTAGAACTGTTTGATGGAGTATAGTTCCAAACATCAAAACCCGTTACAACGTTGGTTCTTTCATTCATGAAGTCTTCGCCACGGATGTCGTTGAATATTTGGTAACGACCGCCGTACATACCTGCATTTTTAATAGAGGCATAAATAGCTCTTACCTGACCTTCAACTCTGTCCCTACTATCAAATGCAGTAAGGTCAGAAATAACGTTGGTAGGAACCGGATTTACAAAATTTTCTTTGGCGCAAGAGGTCATTTGAACAAGACCTGCAGCCATCAAAATGTATAATAGATTCTTTTTCATTTTTCTTAATTAATAGTTTAACAATTAGAAACTAACGTTGATACCAACAGTAATTGTACGTTGGTTTGCTACGGTGTTTCTGTCAATACCAAAATTGGTAGTACCGTTTCCGTTCGAAGAAACCTCAGGATCTGGTCCTGGATAGGCTGTTAAGATCAGCAAGTTGTTTCCTGAAATATAAAAACGTGCATTTGAAATTTTGATTTTGTCCAACATATTCTTTGGAATATTGTATCCAAATGTTAGGGTTCTTAACTTGATAAAATCTCCTTTAAATACATTGATGTCAAGTGGGAATGAAGATCCATTGGAAACGTTGTCTCCAAATACAGGTCTTGGAAATTCAGTTACGTCTCCAGCTTTTTGCCATCTGTTTAATACACCCACTTCATTGTTCCAGAAACGTTGATCTCTTAAACCTGCTTGCGTACCATAATACAACCAGTTACCCATTTGATAGGTGAATAAGGCATTCAATTCAAAATTTTTGAATCTTAGATTGTTTTCAAAACCACCAAATATTTTAGCGTGTGTATTTTTGTATACAATTGCATCTGCGCTACTTACAGTTGGCGCAACAGTACCATCAGCATACATGAAACGAGATTGACCCGCTGGTGCAACGTGCTGGAATAATACTTGTCTACCTTGTCCGTTAACAAAAATTCTACGGCCAGAAGCTGGATCAACACCTGCTGTTCTTGTTACAAACAACATGCCAATAGGTTGCCCAGGAATGGTGATACTTGGATTTTCTAAACCACCAGTAGAACCGATGATATTAGTGATACCAGGTGCTAGCGACGTTACTCTGTTATCGTTGGTTGATAAATTAAATGAAGTAGACCAAGAGAAATCTTTGTTTTGTACAACATTGTATCTAATATCAAATTCAAAACCTCTATTGTACATAGAACCAACATTGGTTGGGATAGTTGATGGTAAACCAGCAGACGGTGGTTGGGGAACAAATAATAATAAACCGTCGTTGTTGCTATTATAGTATCCAATTTCGGCAGTTAAGCGATCATTAAATAAACCAAAGTTTAAACCAACATCTGTTTTCTTACTGGTTTCCCAGGTAAGATTAGGATTACCTGCTTGGCTATACGCAACAGTACCACCTCCTCCGTATAAACCAGAACTAAACGTTGATAATGATGCGAAATTTGCTAAGCCACCAATATTTCCAACTTTACCATAACTACTTCTTAAACGTAGGCTACTAAAAACTTTATCTAACTTGATGTTTTGAATGAATTTTTCAGATAAGACATCCCAGCTAGCAGACACACCCCAAAAAACACCATACTTACTATTCACACCTAGTTGAGAGGCACCATCTCTACGTACGTTAGCAGTTAAGAAATACTTTCTGCTAAAATTATATTGTGCACGAGCAAACTCAGAATATAAATAATTTTCTCCAATGTTAAGTCCAGAAGTGTTAGGTGTAACCCAACCACCCTGAATATTTGTAAATGCAGGATCCGCAACAGTTACACGGTTTAATCCATAACTATTTTGGTCTGATTTTTGATGCTCAATACCGGCAAGTAAACTAACGGTATGTTTTTCTGCAAATACTTTATCAAATTGAGCAGTAGTTGTCCAAACCCAGCGTTTGTTTTTATTAAAAATAGCAGAAGTAGAACCTGTAGTTGAAAACCCTTCTCCCGATAATGGATGAGAAAATATATCATTGTCTACCATTAAATAATCAAGACCATATTGTGTTCTTACAGCCAACCAGCTCACTGGTTTAAACTGAGCATATAAATTACTAATCAAATGTTCGCCATAACTATTAGATCTATTTAAATCCATGGCAATTTGTGGATTAAAAAATCCTACTTGACCTAATTTGTTACCCATAACGCCAATTAAACCACCTGATTGGTTATACGAGCCATCCGCTAAAAAAGGACCAACGTTAGGCGCAGTAATTAATGCTACACGACCTAAACCAGCAGAAGCAAATGCATCATTTAAAGATCCAGAACTTGTAGCAGCCGTATTTTGATCGCTGGTGTATTGGATTTTACCACCCATGCTAAAAAATTTACCTGCTTTATGATCTACGTTCATTAATAATGTTAAACGCTTAAAATCATTTCTCCTGATAATACCTTGTTGCTCTGTGTAGCCAGTAGAAAAATAATAACTAGTAGATTCGTTGGCACCAGATAAACTTACCGTATTACTGTGTTGTAAACCCTGGCGGTAAACAATATCAGCCCAATTGGTATTAATTATTTTTCCATCAGGACCCACAGTTGTTGCAAACGCATTGGTTGCAGCATTAAAAGTTCCTGCATTTCTTAACGCTTCGTTTTTATAGTCGGTATATTGTTGTGCATCCAAAACTTGTTGTAAACGCTGCGGATTACTAAATCCAATCCAGCTATCCAAAGTTACTTTTGAACGACCTGGCTTACCTTTTTTAGTGGTAATAAATAATACACCATTGGCAGCACGGCTACCGTAAATAGCAGTTGCAGCAGCGTCTTTAGCAACGTCTACACTCTCAATATCATTTGGATTGATAGAGGACAATACGTTACCAGCTGCGTTGGTAGAACTTCCATCACCCGTAAATACTGGCACACCATCAACTACAATAAGTGGGTAAGAGGATAATGAAATAGAGTTGGCACCTCTAATTCTTAATACCGGTGGCGCGTTTAATACACCACTAGGAATCACTACTTGTACACCAGCGGCTCTTCCACCCAAAGCTTGCTCAAAACTTTGTGTAGGTTTGTTTGCGAGAGCCTCGCCCTTAACGCTAGCGATACTTCCTGTGATATCTCTTTTCTTTTGCGTACCATAACCTACCACAACTACTTCATTTAAAGCTTTGTCTTCGGGAGACAATGTAACCGTTACAGTTGATACACCTGTAATACTTACTTCTTTCGAATCAAATCCTACATACGTAAGTTTTAAAGTTTTTACTTTTTCAGAAACTTGAATAGAAAAAGATCCATTGTTGTCTGATAGTGCATTTCTGTTGAGTCCAACAGCACTAATTGTAACACCGCTAAGTGGTGTTCCTTTGTCATCGGTTACCTTACCGGTAACTGTTCGAGGGGATTGAGCGTATGCCTGTGTTATTAGCAGCATAGCAAACGCCAAAAAAACAGTTAGTTTTTTCATCATTTTTAATTTTGGTTATTTATATGTTAAATTTAGTTTAATTTTTTTAAGAAAAATCGCTTGATTTGAAATAAATAATGAAAATATTTTGAACTATCTATACAAAACATTGTTTTTCAGTATATTTAAAGGAATTTTGAAAAAAGATAAAATATTTATGCATACAATAAATATTAAGCTATATTTAATTAAATTTGTCTTATGAAAGTTAAAGAAATAATCGGTAGAAATATACGCAGACACAGAGAAAGCATGGGCATCAGACAGGGTGCGCTCGCCGTACAATTAAAGATCACCCCAAGTGCGCTCAGCCAGATTGAAACAGGTAAAACTGATATTTCGGTGGATAGAATTGAGCAAATAGCCGCAGCTCTAAAACTAAGCTTTTATGAACTCATGACTACACCCAACCATGTGGGTGGTATTAAAGCAGGAATAGAAGTGGATGAAGTAAATAATAATACCATTCATCTTCTGATCGATAAAATTGATACCCTTTTAAAGTCGAATAGTAAAAAAGAAGGATAATGACTATATTCAAGCATGATGCGTAGCAGTTTACACAAAAATGTATTCCTATTAAACCAGCTTGAAAGCCATATTAATTCTTATCAAAAGCTAAATGACGCAATTTCTGGTGAAACAATTGGTTGGCATATAGCACATAGTTGCCAAGTAATCAATTCCATAACAAATGTCATTGTCCATTCGGATCCTTCAAAAGCAAAATCTAAATTTAGCTTCTTATACCACTGGATAATGTTCACCAACTTTATTCCTAAGGGCAAAGTAAAAGCTCCAAAAATTGTAATTCCTAAAAAAACGATTTCGAAAGAAGAAATTATTGATGAAATAGAACGCGCAAAAGCTAATTTAGAAACACTCGCCTCTACCGGACAAAATAAATATTTTACACACCCAATTTTTGGGGACTTAAATGTACCAAAAACACTTCGGTTTTTTACAGTACATACCAACCATCACTTAAAAATCATTCGCGATATTCATTAGAATATAATGAAAGTGTACTATTGGTTTATTGTACGAACAATAGATTCTAAACATCTTGCTGCAAGTTTTGCCGTGGCATCGTCCCTGTCGTAAACAGGATTTAATTCAACAATATCAACACTTAATAACTTATTGGATTGGATAATTACATCCAGCGCCTTCATTACTATTTCGGGCGTAAAACCAATTGGAGAAGGTGCGGAAACACCAGGCGCATATGCCGATGAAAATCCATCTAAATCGATACTTACATATACTTTATCAACGGATTCAATAAAATTTACAATACTATTTTTTACAAAATCCCAGTTTGATACAGTAAACGCTTCAATTTCAATAAACGTACAGTTAAAAGAAGAAGCCGTCTCAAATAAAGTTTTTGGATTAGACGCTTTTTGAATGCCTAGTATACAATAATTAAATGAATCAGAAAATTGATTTGCGATTTGAAAAAATGGAGACCCTGAATGACCTTTTCCATCGATTAACGGACGAAGATCAAAATGAGCGTCGAAATTAATGATACCAACTGTTTGGCCAGTAGTTGCTAGGTGTTTTTGAATACCTAGAAAATGCGGATAGGCTGCGTCGTGGCCACCTCCTAAAATAACGGGTAAATGATTGGCTTGTAAAAAAGAATAAATGGTATCGCGCATTAATAATTGAGCAGCATCTAGATGATCCTCTTCTACAATTATATTTCCATAATCATATACCGATACTGACGCATTTAAATGATTGGCTAGCGGTCCTAACATTTTACGAATACTATCAGGCCCATCTTTTGCACCGCTTCTACCACCATTACGCGTAACACCCGCATCAACAGCGTATCCCAACAATGCAATTTTAGGATCCTGTCCTTCTTTAATTTGCAAATCCGTAATTAGTTGCACAAGTTGATGCCAATACAATTGATTATTAGAACTTCGGCCCTGCCAATTCGTAGAAGAAGGATTTATGTAATGCTTCATAACAATTATTGAATATGCTGTAACAAATTTTCATCAACCAAATTAGGCATGGTCACTGTCAAGTCAGGACTTCTTTTCATTTCACGTTCTATGGCTTCGAGTGAGCCACTATTTCTAGCCCATGCCCTACGGGCAATCCCATTATTGACATCATAAAACAACATACTTTCTAGTTTGGTTTTTGATGCATCTGTTCCATCTAATACAAGACCAAATCCACCATTGCTTACTTCGCCCCATCCTACACCACCACCATTATGAATAGACACCCAAGTAGCGCCTCTAAAACTATCTCCAATAACATTATGAATAGACATGTCTGCGGTAAATTTACTACCATCATAAATATTGCTGGTTTCACGGTATGGCGAATCGGTGCCACTTACATCATGATGGTCTCTACCGATAACAACAGGCGCCGTAATAATTCCATTACCAATCGCTTCATTAAATGCGGCGGCAATTTTTGCTCTGCCTTCTGCATCAGCATATAAAATTCTTGCTTTAGAACCTACGACCAATTTGTTTTTTTCAGCTTCATTAATCCATGTAATATTATCCTGTAACTGTTGTGCAATGGAAGCTGGGGCATTCGCTAACATGGATTCTAAAACGGTTGCAGCAATTTGATCGGTGCGTTTTAAATCATCGTGGGAACCAGAAGTACAAACCCATCTAAATGGTCCAAAACCATAATCAAAACACATAGGGCCCAAAATATCTTGCACATAACTTGGATATTTAAAATCAATATGATTGTCGTGCATTACATCTGCATTAGCTCTTGATGCTTCTAATAAAAAAGCATTTCCGTAATCAAAAAAGTAAGTCCCTTTTGAAGTATGTTTATTGATTGCATTTGCATGACGACGCAGTGAAGCTTGAACAGCCGTTTTAAATTGTGCTGGATCATTCGCCATCATTTCATTGGCCTCTTCAAACGAAAGTCCTACTGGATAATAACCACCAGCCCATGGATTGTGAAGTGATGTTTGATCAGAACCTAAATCAACACTTATATTTTCAGTATCAAAACGCTCCCATACATCAATAACGTTTCCAACATAAGCAATAGATACCACTTCTTTATTTGATACGGCCACTTTTACAATGTCAATTAATTCATCTAGGGTATGGGTAAGCTTATCAACCCAGCCTTGTTCAAATCTTTTGATAGCAGCACTCGCATTCACCTCTGCGCATACTGTAATACAACCTGCAATATTTCCAGCCTTTGGTTGCGCACCACTCATGCCGCCTAAACCAGCTGTTAAAAATATTTTCCCATTGGGACTTACACCAGGCCCTAATTTTTTTCTGAAAGCATTCATCACCGTAATGGTAGTACCATGTACAATTCCTTGCGGTCCTATATACATATAAGAACCAGCCGTCATTTGGCCATACTGTGTTACGCCCATCGCATTGTACCGTTCCCAATCCTCTGGTTTAGAATAATTAGGAATCATCATGCCATTAGTGACAACAACACGTGGGGCATCAATAGAAGACGGAAATATTCCCATGGGATGCCCAGAGTACATATGTAAAGTTTGCGTATTTGCTATTTGGGCCAGGTATTTCATGGTGATGAGATATTGAGCCCAGTTTTGAAAAACCGCACCATTACCACCATAGGTAATTAATTCCTGAGGGTGCTGTGCAACAGCAGGATCTAAATTATTTTGAATCATTAGCATGATAGCAGCAGCCTGCTTAGACTGTGCAGGATATTCATGTATGGGCCTTGCATACATTTCGTAATCTGGCATAAAACGGTACATATAAATTCTGCCATATAATTTTAATTCTTCTACAAATTCATGTATCAATTCGGCATGCCAAGATGCAGGAAAATAACGAAGTGCATTAGCGATTGCTAATTTTTTTTCGGTGTTCGTAAGAATATCTTTTCGCTTGGGTGCATGTGAAAATTTATCGTCTCTTAATTTTTTACTAGGCAGGTGATGAGGTATGCCCTGCAAAATCATTTCCTTAAAAGTCATTGTTTGTATCATTTTTAAAATGAAATAGATGAAGGGCTAACTAATTTTCCT
Source organism: Bacteroidota bacterium (assembly GCA_947461125.1). Taxonomy (GTDB): domain Bacteria; phylum Bacteroidota; class Bacteroidia; order Chitinophagales; family Chitinophagaceae; genus Sediminibacterium. The sequence continues at coordinate 24,664 of CANHHX010000022.1, forward strand.
GATTTCCAAATTTTAGATGGGCGCAAAGATCCTTGATAATATAGAATATCTCTATAATCAGTAGTAGAGTACAAAATAAAATCTGCTTTATTACCGGCAATGAGTTTTCCACGATCAAATAAATTAAGTGCTGCTGCTGCTCTAAACGTAATGCCAGCAAAGACTTCGGCGGTTGTAAGTTTTTCAAATGTAGCAAGTATCGAAGCTTGACATACCAAATCACCCATAGGAGCCGATCCTGGATTCCAATCAGATGCAATTGCCAAAGCACCTCCTTTGTCGATTATTTTTCTTGCTGGTGCAAAAGCACAACCAAGTCCTACACTCGCACCAGGTAGCGCAACTGCTATGGTTTTTGATTGAGCAAGTAATTCAATTTCTGTATCTCCTGATGCCTCTAGATGGTCTGCAGAAATAGCTTCATATTGTACAGCAACCTGAGAACCACTTGTGGTAAATTGATCGGCGTGAATGGTGATATCAAAATTCAAAGCTTTTGCTGCTTGTAAATAAGGCGATATTTCTGATGCTGAAAAAGCAGAAGTTTCTATAAATGCATCGATACGGTTTGTAAGATTTTGAGATTGTAAAACAGGAAATAAATTTGTAACCAAGTAATGTAGGTAGTCTTCGTTGGTGCCAGTAAAATCTTTGGGTTTAAGATGTGCAGCTAAACATGTAGCCACTAAGTCTGCTGCTGTCTCATTGTTACCATTGTTTATAGCACGTAACATTTTTATTTCTTCTTCTACCGAAAGGCCATAACCACTTTTAACTTCAATAGTTGTTACCCCCAATTGTAAAAGTTTATTCGCATTTTGAATTACAATTTGCGTTAATTCCTGCTCGGTACATTTTCTTGTTTGGGTTACCGTATCCCAAATACCGCCACCCGACTTTGCAATTTCTAAATAAGAAACACCAGCATTTCTAAGTGCAAAATCACGTGCTCTATTGCCACCAAAACAGAGGTGGGTGTGACAATCTATAAAACCAGGAACCGCAACATAAGGTCCATGAAGTTCAGTAATAATTGCATTGGGATAAGCAGTTAATAGTGCATCCCAAGTATCAACTGCATTAATGGTACCATCTTCAATAGCAATACCTGCATTGCAAATTGGTTGGAGGGCACTATCATTGATGGGGCCTTTAAGGGGCAAATCCTGTAAACTCACTAATTGACTAATGGGTCCAATTAATTCCATATTGTAGTATTATAACACAATGTAAGAATTATTCGAAAAAGCAACTATGAATCGGTGATAATGAGTCGTTATCATTAGCCTCTTTTTTTATTGCGAAGAAGTTTAGGTCCATACCAAAGCCAAAAGCCTGTGGTACAAAATAAAAATAAGGCTGTGCCCATAATCAATGTGTAAGCTAGTTTTATAGGTTCGCCTTGGGTGTTAAAATAAGTATCCAAAAAGGAAGCGTCGTGTATGTCTTCTATGAAATCAGATTTGCGTAGGTTTACCTGTAACACATTACCTGTTGCGCCATCAAGTTGTACTTCCCAATAATGTTTAACATACACAAACTTAACAATACCCTTATCTTTTCGAATATCGATACGGTCCAATTTAGTGGAGAGTTGATTGTCAACTCGCTGTAATAAAACACTGTCTGCAATTGCATGTAAAGTTGAAATGGGTTTCCAAACTGCAAGGTTGGTAGATGTACCTTTAGAGGTAACGGGTAAAAGCCAGCCATTTGTATTTTTTTTCCACCCTAATAAAACACCAGTAATTGCAACAACAAAAAAGAAAATAAATAAAACTGCCCCCATTAACCGGTGCACTTTTCTAAAGACTCTTAAAACAGCTACTTGCATCCTTCAAAGTTAAATAAATATGCAAGACGCTTAATAGAAATAATGAAGATTACAACCCCTCAAAAAAGAGCCCAAAATTCTATTTTTTATGCTGTCGTATACAGGAACACTATTCAGTGGCTGTAAATCAAGATAATTCAAAAATAAAGTTTATTTTCACTACAATTAACCATGAATAAAGTATAATCCATATGAAAGAAAAACAACAAAATTGGGCATCCGTCATCTTACTTCTAATTGGTGCAACATTGTTAGCACTTAACTTGCCCTCTTCAAAGTGGGCCTTCCCAATATTGGCAACAGCAAGAATTTGGCTGTCAGTACTTATGTATAAAAGAAAAGATTGGCCATTATTCATTATGAATTTCTTTTATGTAATTGTAGATATAGTGGGTATCATAAGATGGTTCTAAAAATTTATTGATTAAAAAATATGGAAGTACATCACCACTCACACAAACCAAAAAACTGGAAAGAATACATCACCGAGTTTATTATGCTCTTTGCAGCAGTTACCCTTGGTTTTTTTGCAGAAAATTTAAGAGAACACAGCATCATTACGCACCGCATTGAGCAAAATAAAGTTGCCATTTTAAAAGATCTAGAAAATGATGCAGTTACAATCGATAGTCTTTTAGCAAATGAACAACTTATCATCAACAGATTTGATAGGTTGATCAATCTTTTATACTTGCATAAAAATAAAGCTATCAATCAATCTCAATTAATTGATTCTATTAAAGCATTTCCGGAAATTATTGCTGCAACATTTACTCTTTATGTTAATAACAGTTCATTTAAAAATATGCAATCAAGTGGTTTACTTAGTTATGTAGAGGAAGAGGAATTAAAGAATAGGCTTTCTTATTATTATGAGGTTGTTTTTAAAAGAATAGAAAGTAACAATCTTTTTTTTGATCAAGCGGGCAAAGAGTTTGGCGCAACATTACCTGTTGGTATTGGATCATTTTTTAGAAAAATGAGGACTGATCAATCTAATTATGCGTTAAATAATCCTAGTAATTATGTAAATTTTATGCTAAGCTTGAACGAAACAAAAAATATTTTAGAATCAGAAAAAATTATTTTTGATGTACAAAAATATTACAATCAAATTTTTGTTTACCAAATGGCGCTGAAAATGGCTAAAGAAGAAAATGGTAAACTATTAAAATTATTAAAACCAGAACATTCATAAAATGGAAGTACATCATCACCCACATGTTCCAACCCATGCAAAACCATGGAAAGAATATTTATTAGAAGGTTTAATGATTTTTGTTGCTGTAACACTTGGCTATGGTGCAGAAAATGTGAGAGAACATTATGTAGAAACCAAAAAAGCACTAATAAGTGCTAAAAATTTATACGTTGATGTAATCAACGACTCAATCGGTTATGCAAATACAATAAAAAGTAGAGATAAACAAGATAGCTGTTTTGAAATTATTAATGCGTATTACAACAACAACGAGCTTGACAAAGAGATACCATCAGTATATGCTGCTCATAGCTATATGACAAGAAGAATCTTATATCAAATGAATTCTCTCGCACTGGATGAAGTTAAGAATTCTGGTACCTTAAAATTTTTAGAATCAGACGAATTAAAAGCTACCATCCAGCGGTACGCTAGTTTAGGTAGTGGTCTCAAATTAAGGGAACAACGAGAATTTAGTTATATAGATAAAATGTTAGACCCTATTTCTATAAACAATTTTAAGTTTAATTTTTTAAGAGTTGGTGGAGATAATTTTAAAATTGATAGCAATAAAATAGTAATTACAATTCCCGTTCCTGACAATCTAAAAATGATAAAAAAAGATCAGCTCGACTGGGATAATTATATTGCTATTTTAGGTATGCTTCAAACAATTCGTGAATCTACCAATACAAGTTATATTCTTAAAACACAAGCTCAATGTCACGCACTTTTAACCTTGTTAAGAAACTATCTAATAAAGCATGACGCTTTAGAAAATAATCATTGATAAACTATGGAAGTACATCACGCGCATCATCCCAATCACAAGAAAAAGATCTCAGAATATTTACTAGAGTTTTTTATGCTCTTTTTTGCGGTAACACTTGGTTTTTTCGCAGAAAATTACAGAGAGCATAGCATCATTGATCATAGAATGCAAGAAAACTATGCGGCTATTATTGTTGACTTAGAACAAGACAACTTAAAAATTGATAGCATTTTTACGGAGGCTAAAAACGGGATCAACTTAATTACTTTGTCACATGTGTTATACAAATACAAAACCGGGGGCTTTACCGAAAAACAACTATTAGACAGTATCTACAATATTAAAACTATCCCAAGCTATACAACCCTTTTTGTCAATAACACGACCTTTAAAAACATGCAATCAAGCGGGTTGCTTAGCTATGTAAACGATAAAGAGTTAAAAACAGGACTATCTTATTACTACGAAGTGATTTTCAAAAAACTAAACGATAACAACAAACTTTTTGATGATGTTGGAATAAATTATTTAGACAAGTACTTAACATTTAACCATGGCGCAGGGATAAGAAAATGGGAGCCTGATATGCATAAACAACTTAGCCCCGAAAACGGTTTCACCGACATAAAAGAATATCGAAAGTTTTTATTGGGACTCAAATCCACAAAAGCCATTTTAACCTCGGACGATTTTGTATATGCAACCAATGTGTATATTACAAGATACTTTGGTTATCAACGTATACTATCGGTAGTAAAAGCAAATAATTATAAATTAATTCAGCAATTAAAAGCCCAGCTAGAACACTAATTTTAATGGAGCGCGTATAGCGCCATAATTCCAAAGGATTGGCTTATATTTAAGTATTCATTTTATTTAATTATACGCCATGAAAAAATTGCTTTTTTTATTGCTATCCTTTACTGCTATTGCTTGTGTTAAATCAATAGCACAGGGGCCTTCTAATATTAAAGTATCTCAACAGCCTTTTGTCACGTATCCATTTTCTGATCCGGATCCAATTGCTTCACAAACAGCCATTTATCCATATTATAGATTTGATGGTTTTACCAATAAACCTATTAACAAAAAATGGACGGTTGTAGAACTTGAAAACGATTACATCAAAGTTGTAATCCTCCCTGAAATAGGTGGCAAAATCTGGACCGCCATTGATAAAACCACAGGCAAAGAATTTTTATACAACAACAAAGTTGTCAAGTTTAGGGATATTGCCATGCGCGGCCCTTGGACCAGTGGCGGACTCGAAGCTAATTATGGAATTATAGGCCATACACCCAATTGTGCCACACCCGTAGATTACAGCACTAAAAACAATATCGATGGTAGCGTCAGTTGTTTTATTGGAGTATTAGATTTATTAACCAGAACCAACTGGCAAATAGAAATTAATTTACCAAAAGACAAAGCATACTTTACCACAAATTCGATTTGGAATAATAATACGAGTATTGGACAACCCTACTATCACTGGATGAACGCTGGTATAAAAACCAAAGGAAATCTCGAATTTATTTATCCTGGTACAAATTATATTGGTCATGGCGGTGAATATGCATCATGGCCTATCAATGAAGACAATGGTAAGCGTATCAATTTTTATGAAGAAAATAATTTTGGGACTTACAAATCTTACCATGTCATTGGAAAACAAACTGATTTTTTTGGCGCCTATTGGCATGATGATAATTACGGCATGGTACGCTATGCACCTTACGATAATAAAGCAGGAAAAAAAATATGGATTTGGGGACTATCGCGTCAGGGGATGATTTGGGAAAAAATATTAACTGACACGGATGGTCAGTACGCTGAAATACAATCTGGACGGCTCTTTAACCAAAATGCGTCAAACAGTAGCTTTACTCCATTTAAGCATATAGAATTTGCACCACATGCTACCGATACCTGGAAAGAATATTGGTATCCAGTCAATAAAACAAAAGGTATTGTTGTAGCGGGAGAGTTCGCAGCTCTAAATGTTAGAATGGAAAATGGATTTTTAAAGTGGTACTGCTCCCCTGTTGCATTTTTTAATGACACATTAGAAATTATAGTTGACGGTAAACAGATTGTTAAAAAAGCAATTCATGCAAAGCCACTTCAAACAGTAAGCGATTCTATTAAAATAGGTTTTGAAAAAAATGATCTATCGGTTTCACTAACAAAACAACAACTTGTTTGGAAAAGCGATCCCAATTTTAATACGCTTTCTAGACCCTTAGAAACACCTGGGTCATTTGAATGGAACACGGCAGAAGGTCTTGTTATTCAGGGCAAAGAATTGATGGATCAAAAAATGTTTGCAGAAGCAGAGGTTAAACTAAAACAGGCCTTGGCAAAAGATCCTTATCATTTACACGGACTCGTGAAGCTAGCAGAATTATACATCAGAAACGGTGAGGATCAAAAAGCATTTGATATTTCTAAGACAGCGATAGCCATTGATGCACACCATGGTGCAGCAAATTATTATTATGGAGTAAGTGCTGCTCGGTTAAATAAAGAGGCAGATGCTATTGACGGATTTAGCATAGCCACCATGAGTGTAGAATATAAAGCAGCTGCATTAACAGAGCTTGCAAAAATACATGCACAACACAAAAGATGGGACAAAGCCTTGTCCTATGCATCACAAGCAACAGATTATAATAAACACAATAGTGATGCTATTGCGCTTCAAATAATAGCCAATCAGCAATTAGGTAATTTTACGAGTGTAAAACAATTGATTACAAA
>CANHHX010000023.1 GCA_947461125.1 Bacteroidota bacterium
ATCTAACTGTGCTTGGATGGCTTTAACTTCATCTTGAAGGGCACGGTATTTTTCTTGCATGTCTAAGTAAGAACCACTTAGTTGAACATACTTAGCTTCACTTTCTTTAAACTTCTTTGTGCTCACACAAGAAACCAGCAATGCAGAAGCGCCGATTACTGTAAATAGTTGTTTTAGTTTCATAACAGTATAAATTATTGATAGTTAGTCGATGATTAAACGCATTTTTTGGTAAAAAATTGCGTTTTAGGCGTTTTACGATACAAAAATAACCTTTTTCTCCTCCTTTAGCCACTCGTCGTAGTTATTTCCATAAAACGATTCTATCGATTTTCTCTTAATTTTTAACGTAGGGGTAAGCAGTCCATTAGGAATACTCCACTCTTCTTTACAAATAACCATTTTAGAAAGTCGTTCGTGGTGGTCTAAATTACTATTAACTTGATCTAAAAAGTCGCTCAAATCGCTTTCAAGAATTTCAGGCGCCTTGTCGGTAGGCGTTAGCGTACAAAGTACAAACGCCGACGTCAAACCAGAACCTACCACACAAGCCTGACTAATAAGAGAATGCGCTAACAGTTTGGTTTCAATAGGGGCAGGCATAATATATTTCCCCTTGCTGGTTTTAAACTGATCTTTGATACGTCCAGTAATGGTTAAATAACCTTTTTCGTCGATGGAGCCCTCGTCGCCTGTTTTTAGGAAGCCGTCTTCAAAAGATTCGGCCGTTAACTGCGGCTCTTTATAATATCCGAGCATCGAAGCGTCACTTTTTACCTGCACTTCATTTTCGGCACTGAGTCTTACTTCAACATCTTCATAGGTTTGACCAACGGTTCCAAACTTATGGTGTCCCACACGGTTGGCATGTGATAGTGCCGAATTTTCGGTCATACCATAGGCTTCTAAAATAATGATGTCTAGTTTTGCAAACCACTCTTGAAGCGAAACACTAATGGGTGATGCACCGGTAAAAATAAACCGGGCTTTAGAAAGTCCTAATTTCTTTTTAATTGCTTTTTTAATAATTGAAGAAACGATAGGTATACTAAGTAAGGTACTTAATTTTTTTTGTGGCATTTTAGATAAAACACCTTCTTGCATTTTTTCCCAAATGCGCGGAACCGCTAAAAATACAGTGGGCTGCGTATGTACCAAATTTGCATTAAAAGAATCTAGGTTTTCTACAAAATAAATGGTGCTTCCAGTAAATATGGCGCCACACTTTACAAGCATTTTTTCTGCTACATGACAAAGTGGTAAATAAGAAAAAAAGGTTTCTTTTTTAATTTGAGGTATGTGATTTAAAAATCTATCCACCGCAAATCCAATAGCATGAAAATTATGCATCACACCTTTTGGTTGACCCGTAGTTCCAGAGGTATATATAATGGTGGCAAGTGCCATAGAATCCTTTATTGGGTTGCCCTGTATGGGTTGTTGATTGGCAATTAAATCATCCCAGTTTTGGGTATTTTTTTCGAGATAAAAAGGAAAGCCAATCACCATTAAATGTTCTGGAACACCTTTTCGCATTTGATCGGCACCGTCTAGTTTTCCAAAAAAAACAGCCTTAGCTTCACTGTGTTCTAAAATTTGTTGAATAGAATCTGCGGTCATGTTTGGATACATGGGTACCGACACACAACCCGCAAATGAAATGGCTAAATCAGCCATGATCCAGTGCGCACAGTTTTTACTTAGTATCGCTACCTTATCATCTTTTCCAAGTCCCATGGCATTTAATGCAGCAGCCATTTTTCTTACCTGCTGACCGGCCTGGGCCCAAGTAAAATTTTTATACACACCGGCTACTGGTTCAGATAAAAATAATTGATCGGGTTGTGATGCTTCGAAAGCACAAAACTTATCAATTAAGGTTTGGTATTTACGCGTTGTTGTTTGCATAGGTATCAGTTAAATGTGACATTCCGTATTCTGGGATTTTTCCTTGAAGTGGCGCAAAAAAGGATATTATTTTTTTAAAATCTTCGGATTCGTTGTTGCTAGTATAAAACGGTTCGGCAAACGTGACTTCTTTTTTACCAAAATCGAGTCCCACCATAACAATGGGCACACCAGCGTTTTTTGCTATATGATAAAAGCCAGTGCGCAGCCTTTCTGTTTTTTTGCGGGTGCCTTCTGGAGATAGTGCCAACACAAATTTGTCGTGGCTATTAAAAAGCCCCACTACCTGATCCACCATATTGTGCTTGTTAAACCTGTCTACGGGAAAACCGCCCGTGTTTTTAAAGATAAAAGCAAAGGGCCCCTTAAATAAAGAGTCTTTACCAAGGTATTTAACGTGCTCTAGGTGCATTACGCTTCTAATGGCAAGGCCAATTACAAAATCCCAGGCACTGGTATGCGGTGCTACAATGAGTACACACTTATCTAAATGATAGGGAAAGTTTTTATGGATTTTCCATCCGGTAATCCATACATATAGAGACCAAATAAAGCGCATAGGCAGCATCGTTGGCTAACAAGATAAGAAATCTATACTTTCTACAAAACCTTGAGTAGGTTATTTCATCTCCTCTCTTATTTTTTGTAGACGGAACATTTCATCACGGAGGCGGGCGGCTTCAATAAAGTCCATGTCTTTTGCAGCGGCATCCATTTCTTTTTTAGCAAGCTTAATGGCTTTTTCTATTTGAGGAATGGTTGTGTATACCACCTGCTCTGCAAATGTTTGACGCTCTGTGTTGGTACTGTTTTGTTGCACGGCGTTAGACGGGTCGTAACCCTTAATATCAAGTACCGATGTTTGTGCAAACACCTGCTCTTTGCTTTTTGAAACCGTTGTTGGGGTAATATTGTGGGCCACGTTGTAAGCAACTTGCTTGGCTCTACGTCGCGATGTTTCGTCGATGGTGCGCTGCATGCTCATCGTCATTTTATCGGCATAAAAAATAACGAGTCCATTTACGTTACGTGCAGCACGGCCAGCAGTTTGTGTTAATGATTTTTCGTTTCTTAAAAATCCTTCTTTATCTGCATCTAAAATGGCAACGAGTGAAACTTCTGGTAAATCAAGTCCCTCTCTTAAAAGGTTAACACCCACTAACACATCTATTACTCCCAGTCGTAAGTCTCTTAAAATTTCGACACGCTCTAATGTGTCTACATCACTATGAATGTATTTGGCTTTTATGTTTCGCTTGGCTAAATATTTGTTCATTTCTTCGGCCATGCGCTTGGTGAGTGTTGTAACAAGCACGCGGTCGCCGCTTGCAACCCGAAGGTCAATTTCGTGGAGTAAATCATCTATTTGATGGTGGCTTGGACGAACCTCAATGGGCGGATCTAATAAGCCGGTAGGCCTTACAACCTGCTCTACCACTACACCTCCGGTTTTTTCAAGTTCATACTCGGCAGGGGTAGCGCTCACAAAAATGGTTTGACCAATCATGTTATCAAACTCATGAAAATTAAGGGGTCTGTTATCGATCGCACTTGGCAAACGAAATCCATAATCTACGAGCGTCATTTTTCTGGACCTATCGCCACCATACATACCGGCAATTTGCGGAATGGTTTGATGACTCTCATCGATGATGCACAAAAAATCTTTGGGGAAATAATCGAGCAAACAAAAGGGTCTAGTACCTGGTTTTCTTCTATCAAAAAAACGTGAATAATTTTCGATGCCAGAGCAATAACCGAGTTCACGAATCATTTCTAAATCATATTCTACCCTTTCTTTGATTCGGTTGGCTTCTTGTTTTTTTCCAACGCGCATAAAATATTCATACTGCGCGCGCATTTCATCTTGTATCTCGTGTATCACTTCTACAATCATGTCTTTGGGCGCTAAATATAAATTGGCTGGAAAAATTGCCGCATTGTCCATGGTACCAATGCGTTTGCTGGTTTCGGTTTCAATGCTTTCGATCGATTCTATTTCGTCGCCAAAAAAAGTGATGCGGTATCCAAAATCTACGTATGGTAAATTAATATCGACGGTGTCGCCTTTTACTCTAAACGAACCGCGTTTAAAATCATCTTGTGTGCGGGTATATAAAGAGTTAATAAGAGCGTGTAAAAATGCTTGCCTCGAAACTACCTGACCCGTATGAATACGCACAATACCATTTTCGTATTCGGTAGGATTACCCATACCATAAATACAACTCACACTCGCTACAATAATAATATCTCTACGGCCACTTAATAATTGCGCGGTGGCTTGAAGCCTTAATTTATCCAGCTCTTCGTTGATGCTTAAATCTTTTTCGATGTAAACACCTGTAACTGGCATATAGGCTTCCGGCTGGTAATAATCGTAATAGCTTACAAAATATCCAACGGCGTTGTCCGGAAAAAACTGTTTGAACTCGCCATATAGCTGTGCCACGAGGGTTTTGTTGTGTGTGAGCACCAGCGTTGGGCGTTGTGTATTTTGAATAACGTTGGCGATGGTAAATGTTTTACCGCTACCTGTTACACCCAGTAATGTTTGGTACTGCTCGTTTTCAAGCACACCTTTTGTGAGCTGATCAATGGCCGATGGCTGATCACCTGCTGGCGTGTAGGGTGCTTGAAGTGTAAAAGGCATTTACGTTATTTTCTAGTGATGTTATAAATAGCAACAGGTGGTGTGAGCATTTGTTCGTGATCGTTTAACATATATATTTTTCGAACCACAGACATACCCTTTATTACTTTTCCAAAAGCAGCATAACCAAGTTTATCTTCTACGTTTTCGCCGCCTTCGTCGAGACCGGGTTGGTTGCCAATGCAAATAAAAAATTCGGCGTTGGCGGTGCCCGGTACATTGCGGGCTAGTGATAAAACACCATCGGTGTGTTTAATACCTGTTTTAGAAGTAGGTTCGTGCGGAATCCCCTTCATTTCGTAGAGCTTCATGTAATTGGTTTTCCAAAGTCCGCCCTGCAAAATTTCGGTTTTGGGTGCGTTAGAAGGTTGGTTGGTTACATTTAAAACACGGTAAAAAGAAGCGTCTTCATAAAAACCAGAATCTACATAAGATAAAATGGCAGCGCAGGTTTGAGGGGCTTTACTAGGGTATAGTTCGGCCACAATAACGCCGTATTTGGTTTCAATTTCTATGCGCGGATTGGCATACTTTTTTTGTGTGCATGAAAATAGCAGCACCGCCATAAAGCATAGTAGTAGTGCACTGCATCGCCACTGGAACTTATCTTCTTTTTTTATGCTACTAAATAAACCCATACCTGTTCATCGGCGATTACGCCGTTTTTATAAATTGCATTTTGTCTTGTTCCCTCTAACACAAAATTATTTTTTTCTAGTACACGTGCAGAAGCGCCGTTACCTCCAAATATTTTTGCTTCAATGCGCACAATCTCTTTATTTTTTTTGATGGCCTCAAGCATGAGTGCAACCGCAGCTGTGGCGATTCCTTTTCCCCAATAGTTTTCGCCAATAAAATATCCAAGCTCAACCGTTTTAGCATATACGTCTTTGTGCCAGGTGCAACTAATATTTCCTGCAACCACGTTTCCTATTTCAATGGCAAAATTAGCAACCGGTTTTTCTTCGTTGGCGTGCTTAATCCAAGCGAGTGCATCCATCACGGTGTATGGGCTTGGAAATTCATTTCTAATGCTGTTCCAAACGTTTCTGTTGTTGGCTACTGCTGCAAGGGCTTGTGCGTCACTAATTTGCCAGTTCCTGATATTTATTTTTTGCATCCTACTTTACAATCTTCCTGTTTAAATATTCGCTGTAATCAGGAATGGTGGCATCATAATCGCCATGCATAAAAGGTGATGTGATCACAAAATCGGCAGTGGCTCTATCACAGGCCATTGGGATATTCCAAAGTACACAAAGCCTTAGTAGCGCTTTAACATCGCTGTCGTGCGGTTGCGCCTCCATGGGATCCCAGAAAAAAAACATCATGTCAATTTCACCAGATGCAATCATAGCGCCAATTTGCTGGTCGCCACCCATGGGTCCGCTCATTAATTTTTTAACGGGTCTATCAATTTTTTCTTCAATAATTTTTCCGGTGGTGCCCGTTGCTATAAGCTCGTGTTTAGACAAAACTACTTTATTGTGTTCTACCCACGCCATTAAATCCGCCTTTTTATTATCATGCGCCACAAGTGCTATTCTTTTTCGCGGACCTAATTTTTTAATGTTTTTCATGTATGTTTTATTAAAGCAGAAAGGTAGTTAATTTATTTTTTTGATTGGGTATAAATGATAGCAAGCAAAGGGTGTGCGGCTATTATTAAACAGTTCATAAAGTTGGGAATCCCGGTGAGGTACAACAATATAAACAGCAGGATCAAATAAAGTGGATAAGCAAATAGTAGTACCGCAAATAAAACCGAATCATAAAATACGGTTCCCTTTGTTTTATATGCCACAAAAGTTTTTATCATTAAAAAAAGTGGTGCATGCCAAAACCAAGCAACGCCTATAATGGGAAACAAATAAATAGGGCGTTTGTATTTTTTGGAAGGCGGTTCCTTAAAAAGTGAATTCATTTGTTCCATCACGTGGTTGTTAAAATTATTTCGCTGGTTTGCCTCGTTTTGGTGTTCTGTGTTTGATGAAAAAAACGTGCTGGCTGGAAACGCAGATCCTAACATTAAACATATTTTTTTACCAAAATGCTTAAACCCATTGTAGGTGATAACCGCTGGAAGCACTGCTGGTGTTACGCCAGCGGCTACTGCCTGTTGTAAAATTCTTGCTGCCCCTTTTTTAAACGGCTGTAATTCATTTTTATTTAAACAAGTGCCTTCAATAAAAATTAATAGAATGCCTCCATTTTTTAATACTTCCACACTGGCATCAAAACTGTTTTGATTTTTATGTAAGTGTTCTATTCCTTCTCTTTGTCTGTAAACCGGCATCATGTTAAGTGCGCGGAGTAAAAAATTATGCCACGGTTTTGTAAATACATCTCCGCGCGCTAAAAAGGAAACTGGGTAGGTACAATTTGCCGCAATAACAAGTGCATCAAAAAATGAATCGGGATGATTGGCAACTATCAGTAGGGGGCCTTTTTGCTTTAGCGCTGTTTTGTTCTGTACTTTAATAGACACACAAAATATTTTAAGCGCTATGCGAATCAAGAAAAGTAGTAGACGATACAGCAAATGGTTTTTTTTGTAAAATAAACAAAATAGCCGCCCCTTTTTATAGGACGGCTATTTTTATTATTACTAACCCATCAAATATTATACGTTTTTAAGCAAAACTTATGCTTCTGCGGCCGCGGTTCTTGCTTCTATTACTTTTGCTCTGATTTTAGCTTCAATTTCGTTGGCTAATTCTGGATTGTCGTGTAAAAGTGTTTTTACAGACTCTCTACCTTGGCCAAGTTTGTTGGTGTCGTAGCTAAACCAGCTTCCGCTTTTTTGAACAATACCAAGCTCTACGCCCATATCAATAATTTCGCCCAGTTTGCTAATGCCTTCGCCAAAAATGATGTCAAATTCTGCAGCTCTAAATGGAGGTGCTACTTTATTTTTTACAACCTTAACCTTAACGTGGTTACCAATTGCTGCATCACCATCTTTAATTTGCGTCATTCTTCTGATGTCTAAACGTACAGAAGCATAGAATTTTAAAGCGTTACCGCCGGTTGTTGTTTCGGGATTACCAAACATTACGCCAATTTTTTCACGTAATTGGTTGATGAAAATACAAACCGTTCCTGTTTTATTAATAGTTGCTGTAAGCTTACGAAGCGCTTGGCTCATAAGTCTTGCATGCAATCCCATTTTTGAATCACCCATCTCACCTTCTAATTCACTTTTTGGAACAAGTGCTGCTACAGAGTCAATTACCACTACGTCTAATGCCCCTGATAATATTAAACGATCAGCAATTTCTAATGCTTGCTCACCATAATCTGGTTGAGAAACGAGTAAACTATCTACGTCTACGCCTAATTTTTTAGCATACGCACTATCAAATGCGTGTTCCGCATCGATGATTGCACACATGCCACCTTTTTTTTGTGCCTCTGCGATTACATGAATAGCAACCGTTGTTTTACCAGAAGATTCTGGACCGTATATTTCAATAATTCTACCTTTTGGTAAACCACCTATACCTAGTGCGCTATCAAGTCCTATTGAACCGGTAGAAATCACTTCCATGGGTTCTTGGCTACGTTCGTTCATCATCATGACAGAACCTTTGCCATAGTCTTTATCTATTTTGTCGATTGTTAATTTTAGCGCCTTTAATTTTTCAGTGTTACTCATATGGTTGTTTTTACTTGTTACGTGCTAATAGATAACAAAGATAAGTACCCTTTGTTAAATAAACTAATTTTTTTAGTATTTTTTAGCTAATGGGTTTAGCGGGGCTTATTTTGTTACCAATTATTAAATGTAGAACAAGGTTTTTGAAAAGCCGCCGTGTATTTATGCGCAATTTGTTTTAAAAAACACAAAGTAGTGATTATCAATACGTATTAGTCATATCGGAATCTACGCAAATAATATAATGTGCCTTATTTTGGTTTTCGGCTTCAAGTTTTTGGATGTTTTTTTGGCTTACCGTGGTAATGGTTTTAATTTTTAGCAAAGGGTTGGATTTTGCTAAATACCAACCAATACCCTCGTAGTTTTCGGAGTGATATGATCCGTTATAGTGGATAAATAGGCTACCAGGAAGCTGTGTGGCCAGTATAAAATGCGCCATTGTTGCGTCTTTACTGGCCTGTGCTTTGGGTAGGTTTTCACCACCATGACCACCCATCATCGCAATCATGTTTTTATAGCCCGGTAGTTCTGAATCATACGCCATAGGGAGTGGTGCGATCCAAGATTTTTCCTGCACCGATAAACTATCAAGTGCTGTAAACCCTTTTTTAGAAACCAGTGATGCGTATTTACGCGGGATATTAGTAGCCGAAAATGGTATGTTTTTTTCTTTAGCAAAATTTACAAGTGGTGCATAATCGGTAGGATAGTTTTTCCATAAACGCGCAGAGGAATCCAGTTGTTTCGAATTTATTTTTCCTTGTAAATAATGATCTAGTGCTTGTTGATTGTCGCGCTCAAACATTTCGGCGCCAAGTGTTAATTTTCTTTTTTCAAATAACTCTTTGGTAACACTTAATTGGAGCCAGTGTGCAATGGCATTATTATGGTATTCTCCAAAAAGCACAATATCATTTTGTGCTAACACACGAATCATTTTTTTATAGCTTACTTTTTTTCCTTTGCTATTATATAAAACAAACGGTGTTTTTTTCTGCGCAAAAACACCTACAACAAAAAATAACGTAACAACTAAAACAAATAATTTCTTCATTTTATAATTGATTTACCAACCGATTCCATAATCTTCACCATTATTAGAGCTGCCGCCCCAAAGGCTTCCGTGCTTCCAATCAAAAAAGATAGCATTAATAGGGCCACTACTTCTTGGATCAAAACTTAGTTTGTAACCCATGTTTTTTAATTCGGTTCTAACTTTTTCTGGGGTATTTGTATGTAGTGTTATATTACCTGGTTTTGGTTTTCTGTCAGAAATTTTATTACCCCCCAGCGATAACCACAATTGATTGGAATTAATGTTTGCTGCTTCTGCCGCTTGTTGTACCGTCATTCCAAATTCAACCATATTTAAAAAAAACTGTAATAAATTTTGATCCTGCGTATCACCACCCTGCACCGCAAAAGATAAAAATGGTTTTCCATCTTTTAAAGCCAGGCTTGGTGTTAATGTAACGCGTGGTCTTTTTCCAGGCGCCACCACATTAAATGGATTTTGAATAGAATCTAAAACAAAAGATTGCATGCGTTGACTCATACCAACACCCGTATTACCAGCAATACATGCAGGAATCCAACCGCCACTAGGTGTAATTGAAACCACCCATCCGCTAGTGTCCGCTGCTTCCACAGAAGTGGTGCCTCTCCATAAACGGTCCATGTATAATTCATTGTTTATGGCTTCGTTTTTAGCTATTTCCGAGCCGTCATGACTTGGTATTACCCCTGTTTTTCTAGTAGCTGTATCATTACTATACAGCGCGGCTCTTTGTTGTAATAAATTTAAGTAGGGGTTTTCCTTTCCTTCAAAAGGATACGGATCTCCGGGGGCTGTATTGGGATTGTTAAAGCCAGTAGGTATTTCTGAAGCTCTTTTTTTAGCGTAATCCTTACTGAGTAAGCCTTTTATGGGTATATGTTTAGAAAATAATGGGTCTCCATAGTAAAAATCGCGGTCTGCAAAACTTAAATTCATAGCCTGATATACCGTATGGATATAAGCCGGAGAATTATAACCCATTGATTTTAAGTCATAATTTTCTAAAATATTTAAAGCCTGTAACATACTTGGGCCCTGGGTCCATGATTGTAGCTTATAAACGTCAATTCCTTTATAATTAATTTGTAGAGGTGTTTCTACAATAGGTTTCCAGTTGGCTAAATCTTGAAGGGTAATTAAACCACCTTGCTCCTGTGAACCACGCACAAATTCCTCAGCAATATCTCCTTTATAAAAACGGTCATACGCTGCATAAATCGCTTCCTTTCTAGATTTACCTTTTTTAAGTGCTTGCTTTTCTGCGTCTACTAATTTTTGTAAAGTAGCTAGTAAATCTTTTTGAATAAATATTTCACCTGCTTCTGGTGCTTCTCTTTTTTCACCTAAGTGTGGTAACAAAACTTTTTTACTATACGGCCAATCTTTAATTCTTTGCTTACCACGTTCAATACTATTTGCTGTTTGTGCATCAATTGGATAACCAGCAGCAAGTTGCATCGCTGGTTTTAAAACTTCTTCCAAACGCATGGTTCCATACTCTGCAAGCATCATACAAAGCCCACCTGGTGTACCTGGTGTTGTTGCTGCTAAGGGACCATATTCGGGCGGATAATTCATCCCTTTATTTTTGAAAAATTCTGGTGTTGCACCGGTAGGAGCTACGCCCATAGCGGATATGGCGATTACTTGTTTTGTTTTTGGATTGTAAATTAACGCCTGTGTTTCTCCACCCCAACTAAGTACATCCCACATGGTACATGTGGCTGCTAACATTGCACAGGCAGCATCAACTGCGTTTCCACCTTTGTTAAAAATAATAGAACCAGCCGTTGCAGCAAGTGGTTTACCAGTAATGGCCATCCAATTTTTTCCATGCAATGGAGGTTTTTGAGTAGGTTGCGCTTTTGCTGTGTACGACAGTATTAAAAAAGCAAATAAAAATTTTAATATTTTCATAAGATTGAAATTACAAGAAGCTGTTGATTTTTTTGAATCTAATTTTTTTATAAAAATTGTGTGTTAATAATTACCGTAATAATAGATTTAATACCTTTTTATTTAAATAAACTATTACTATTACGGGTGTTAATACCTTAATAAACTTCTTATACACATACTTATATTTTTAGTGTTCACTTGTTATACACCCTTATACACAGATTTATAAACAATTTTAATAGATGTATTTTTCGTTTATTAACTGATTTTATCATTTTTATGAAAGGTTATTAAATGATAAATTTTTTAGTATCCACCACTTGTATACTGTTAATTAACTGGGTGTAAAATGAGTTTATTTTAGCCTAATACCCGATTAAGCCCCTAAACCTCCTTACTTGTTCGAGTTCTATCCACATAATTTCTGTAAAAAAGGGCAGTTTTCCACCCAAAATACTACTTATTAACCCCTAGTTTGTGGATAGAAATAAGCCCGCAATACCTTATTTTTGCCCTCCGGCAATTTGCCGCTCATTTTTATTTATTATAATTCGTTTTTATGTCTGTTATTCAAAGTATTCGTGACAGAGGCACGTGGATCATTTTTACTATTATCGCTGTAGCCTTAATTGCTTTTATATTACAAGATGGTGTTGGTAGAGGCGGAAGCGCTTTTTCTAATACAACAACTATTGGTGAAGTAAATGGCCAAAAATTAGAAAGAGCGGCTTTTGAAGAAAAACTTGCCATGCAAGAAAAAATGTACGCTAGCCAAGGTGCTCAAAGAGATCAACTGATTGGTTCTTTATGGAATCAAGAAGTAGACCGCTTACTCATTGAAGCTGAGTGTAATAAATTAGGTTTACAAGTAACCGGTAAAGAATTATCAGATATTTTATTCTCTGAAAATTCTCCATTAAAACAAGAATTTACAGATCCTACAACTGGCTTATTTAAAGTAGAAGATGCTAAAAAAGCATTTGCTCAAATTAAGAAAAGTAAAAATGCGGATCAAATTAAAATGATTAACCAGGTTTATATTCAACCTATCTTAGAACAAGCGCTCCGTAACAAGTATAGTGTTTTACTTCAAAAATCTGCATATGTTCCAAAGTGGATGGTTGAAAAACAAGCTGCTGATAACAATCAAATAGCTAGTGCTTCTGTATTATTTGTGCCTTATGCAAGTATTGCTGATAGTACCATTAAGGTAACCGATAATGATATTGCTGCTTATGTTAAAGCGCATGCATCTGCTTATAAAAAAGACGAAGAAACAAGATCAATTTCTTATGTTTTATTTAGTGCTGTTCCTAGTAGTGCGGATAGTGCTTCTGTGCTAGGTGAAATTTCTGCAAACAAGCAGGATTTCGCTGCGGCTACTGATAATGGTGCTTTTTTAAATAGAGTAGGAAGCGATTTACCTTATTATGATGGTTATTTTAGCAAGAGCAGAATGCAACAGGTGAATAAAGACACGCTTGTTAAAATCCCAACCGGAGCCGTTTATGGTCCTTATGTAGATGGTAACGCTTATGTATTAGCTAAAATGGTGGGTATTAAAAACTGGCCTGATAGTGCTAAGGTTCGTCATATTTTAATTGCTACCGTAGATCCAAGATCTGGCCAGCAAATTAGACCCGATAGCCTTGCTAAAAAACTAGCAGACTCAATTAAATATGCTGTTGCGGGTGGTGCGGACTTTAATGCATTAGTTCAAAAATATTCTGATGACCAAGGCAGTAAAGCAAAGGGCGGCGTGTATGATTATTTTGCACAAGGTCAAATGGTAGGCGCGTTTAATGATTTTTCTTTTGATAAACCAAAGGGCACCAAAGATGTGGTAAAGTCCGAATTTGGATATCATTATACCGAGGTGTTAGACCAAAAGAATTTTGCTCCTGCTTATAAAATTGCATACTTGTCAAAAGCTATTGTTGCTAGTGGCGAAACCGTAACAGCTGCGTCTACGGCAGCAGCTTCATTCGTTGCGAGCACAAAGTCACAAAAAGAGTTTGAACAAAATGCACTCAAAAACAACCTACAAATTTTAAATGGCGTAGATATAAAGAAAAATGATTTCACTATTACCGGTTTAGGTAAAAGTAGAGAAACGGTTCGCTGGGTTTTCGATAATAAAGTAGGCGCTATTTCTGAACCAACCGAAATTGGGGACGCGTATGTTGTTGCAATGATTACTTCTATTGGTGAAAAAGGAACATTGAGTGTTGCAGAAGCAAAACCACTTGTAGAAGGACTTGTAAGAAATGAGTTAAAAGCAAAACAAATTATTGCTTCTAAATTCAAAGGATCTACTTTGGAAGATTTTGTAAAGAGTTCTGGTTTTCCTGCGCAACGCGTAGATAGTTTAAGCTTTGCTTCTCCCTTTGTACCAGGCGTTGGTGCTGAACCAAAAGTAGTTGGTGCTGCATTTAATAAAGCACTTCTTGGTAAAAGCACTGCGGCTATAGAAGGGTCTGCTGGTGTATTTGCCGTAAAGCCCGAAACCATTGGTGCAGCGCCGGTTATGCAAGATGCAGCTGCTTTACAATCAGCACTTTTACAAGCCGTTCAGTCTAATGTATACAGAGGATTTGAAGCGATTAAAAAGTCTGCAAAAATTACCGATAACCGTTCTACTTTTTATTAGTAGATCTATTAACGATAGTAAAAAGCCTCGCCAAATTAGCGAGGCTTTTTTTATTTGTAATAGTTGTGATCTTCAATTTCTTTTCTGACATTTTCTGGAACCAGATAACGAATCGTTTTTTGGTCTCTAATATTTTCTCTAATTCCTGTTGCAGAAATATTTAATAGCGGTGCATGCAAGATGGTAACATTTGCGCCAATTGTATCAACGGTTTCAAATCCTGGGCGTAGGTAAACATAAAATGCATATTTTTTTAAAAGCACATCTGCATTTTTCCAGCGCGTTATATTTTCAAATCCATCGCTGCCCATAATGATTGAAAATTCGTGTTGCGGATATTTTTCTTCTAGATATATAAGTGTGTCGATTGTGTAAGAGGGGCGCGGTAGTTTAAACTCAACGTCGGAAGCCCGGAGTCTTGCCTCGTCATTTTCGATCGCCAGGTTTACAAGGTGTAGCCGGTCATATTCGTTTAAAAGCGACCCCGCTGTTTTAAATGGATTTTGTGGTGATACCACAAACCAAACCTGCTGTACTTCGGTTCTGTTCACGACGTGACTCGCGATCATTAAATGACCGTGGTGTACTGGATTAAATGAACCAAAATATAAGCCTATTTTCATCTAATATATTGACAATCAACCACTTGTGTGGAAATTAGTTTTCAGGAGTGACAATGATACTGTCTGCTTCACTTAAACGAAGGCTTAAATGATAGCCAGAAACTTCAATCGAAATGGGATCACCAAGTGGCGCTACCTGAACCACTTTTACAGGCTCCCCGGGCACACAACCCATTTCTAATAATTTAATATAAAGCTCATCTTTTTCAAATGAGTGAATGATCCCCACTTCTCCAGCTTCTAACTCTGATAATTTCTTCATACACTCATTTATTTTATTTCGCTCCCGCAAAGATACCGCCCCTGGTAAAGAAATTGTTACGAAATTTGGAGTTAAACTTAACTTGCACCTATGCAAAAAGTAAATTTCCAAAAGGCCGATGCCGCCCTTACCTTACCCGCTAAAACCGAAATCAAGGCTTTTATTGAAAGCGTATTTAAAAAAGAGAAGACGCCACTAGCTACCATTAACTATATCTTTTGCTCTGATAAATACCTGCTGTCTATCAATCAGCAGTTCTTAAACCACGACTACTACACCGATATTATTACGTTTGGCCTCCACGAAAAGGGAACCCCCATAGTAGCAGAAGTTTATATTAGTGTAGATAGGGTTAAGGAGAATGCCAAAATCCTTGGCGTAACCTTTACCAATGAAATGCTTAGGGTTCTTTTTCATGGAGCCCTACATTTATGTGGCTACAAGGATAAGAGTAAAGCGGATATTCTTACCATGCGCGCCAAGGAAGATGCTTACTTAAAGCGCTATACTAAAATGTAGGTTCCACGTGGAACGATCCGGGGTGAGTATCTGATTTGTTTGTGGCGTTTTCACTTCGTGTTCCACGTGGAACGCGCAAATTATGTGAGCCCCTAAGATGTTTCACGTGAAACACTCAAATTACCCCACCAGTATCTTGTTTTCTTTTTGATTGGATTATCTTTGCACCCATGTTTCCAGATTATGATGTTATTGTTGTAGGTGCCGGCCATGCTGGTTGTGAGGCCGCCGCTGCTGCCGCTAACCTGGGTAGTAAAGTGCTCCTGGTTACCATGAATATGCAAACCATTGCTCAAATGAGCTGTAACCCAGCCATTGGTGGTATTGCAAAGGGTCAAATTGTGCGCGAGATAGACGCCATGGGTGGATACACCGGACTGGTTACAGATGCTAGTACCATTCAGTTTCGAATGCTCAATAGGAGCAAGGGTCCTGCTATGTGGAGCCCCCGCGCGCAAAATGACCGTATGTTGTTTGCGGCCAAATGGAGAGAGATGCTAGAAGAAACCCCCAACGTAGATTTTTACCAAGATACCGTGCAGGGGTTAATCATAAAGGACAATAGAGCGGGTGGTGTTATAACCGGCCTGGGTCACGAAATTAGATCTAAAACAGTGGTGGTTACCTCTGGAACCTTTTTAAACGGAATCATTCATATAGGGGAAAAACAGTTTGGTGGTGGACGTGTAGCCGAAAAGGCCGCAACGGGCATCACCGAGCAGTTGGTAGCGCTTGGTATGGAAAGCGATCGACTTAAAACAGGTACACCACCTAGGGTAGATGGACGTAGCCTCGACTATTCTAAAATGGAGGAACAAGCTGGGGATGAGGAAGTTGTGGGCTTTTCATACAAAGACACACCACGCATAAAGCCCGCCGATCAGCGTAGTTGCCATATTACCTATACCAATCAAAAAGTACACGACCTTTTAAGAACAGGCTTTGATAGAAGCCCAATGTTTCAGGGTAGAATTGAGGGCGTAGGTCCAAGGTATTGCCCAAGTATTGAAGATAAAATTAACCGCTTCGCGGAAAGAGATAGACACCAATTATTTGTGGAGCCAGAAGGCTGGAACACCGTTGAAATATATGTAAACGGCTTTTCTACCTCGCTACCAGAAGAAGTTCAGTACGAAGCTCTTCGTAGTGTTCCTGGTTTTGAGAACTGTCGATTTTTTAGACCCGGCTACGCCATTGAGTACGATTATTTTCAGCCTACACAATTAAAATATTCACTCGAAACCAAGCTCATCGAAAACCTGTTTTTTGCCGGACAAATAAACGGTACCACGGGCTACGAAGAAGCCGCTTGCCAAGGACTTATGGCGGGTATCAACGCACACCAAAAGTCGCGTGAATTGGACCCAGTTATTTTAAAAAGAAGCGAGGCCTATATTGGTGTACTCATTGATGATTTAGTAGGTAAAGGAACCGAAGAACCTTACCGAATGTTTACGTCTCGCGCCGAGTTCAGAACCCTTCTTAGACAAGACAATGCCGATATTCGCCTAACGCCACTAAGCTACCAATTGGGTCTTGCCAAACAAGACAGAATGGACGCTGTTGAAGCGAAAAAAAATACGGTTACGGACATTAAAAATTTACTCGCATCTTATAGCATTGAACCCTCAGAAATTGAAGGTTATTTCAATGAAATTAATTCGGCATCCATTACCGAAAAACAAAAAGCTTCAAAAATACTACTCCGTCCAAACGTAGACCTGGTGGGCCTTTCAGCGGCTATGCCCCGTTTAAAAGAAGCATTAGCAGGGTTTCATCCTCAGGTATTAGAGCAAGCAGAAATTCAAATTAAATACGAGCGCTACATCGAAAAAGAACAAGAAATTGCAACGCGTATGTTGCAAATGGAAAATCATATTATTCCAGATAGTTTTAACTATGACGCAATGGCCGCGCTCTCTAACGAAGCCATGCAAAAATTCAAAAAAATAAGACCAAGTACTCTAGGTCAGGCCAGTAGAATTAGCGGCGTTAATCCAAGCGACATTCAAATACTCATGGTTTATATGGGCAGATAGATCCGTTCACATAAATCCACAAAAAGGGTATGGGTTTTTTATGTACATTCATAAGCTAAATCCCATCCTTGAAAAAACGATTACAAACCACTATTGTAGCTGCGGGAATTTTCCTGTTTACCGCTTGCACAAATAACAATAGTGCGCCAACACTATCCCAATTTTTAGGACCCAAAGACTCGAGTGTTCAAGAGGCGGGCATCAAAATGATACCCGTTAAAACCCCTGTTGGCACTTTTAAAGTTTGGACTAAATCTATTGGTAATAGCGACCGCGTAAAAGTATTATTGCTACACGGCGGACCAGCCATGACCCACGAATACATGGAGTGCTTCGAAAGTTTTTTGCCTGCACAGGGATATGAAATTATTGAGTATGATCAGTTGGGTTCTTTTTATAGTGATCAACCTAAAGATAGCAGCCTTTGGACAATCGATCGTTTTGTAGAGGAAGTAGAACAGGTGCGTGTGGCACTCAATTTAACCAAGGATAATTTTTACATTATTGGAAACTCATGGGGCAGCATGCTTGCCATCGAATACGCTTTAAAATACCAACAGCATATTAAAGGCATGGTGATTGGAAATATGATGGCCAGCATTCCTGATTATGCAAATTATAATAAGGTGTTGCGCAAAGAAATGCGCCCCTCACTAATAGACTCTTTACAAAATTATGAAGCAAAGGGAATGTATAAAGACCCTACTTATACATCGCTTGTATTTAGTGAGTTTTATACCAAACACCTTTGCCGTTTACCGGAGTGGCCAAACTCTGTAACGCGCTCATTACAACACGTGAACGAAGAAATTTATGTGATGATGCAGGGCCATTCTGAATTTACAGTGAGTGGACGTATTGTAAACTGGGACCGCAAAAAAGCCCTCGCTTCTATTAAAGTCCCTACACTTACCATAGGTGCAAAATATGACACGATGGATCCAGAACACATGAAATGGATGAGCACACAATTTCCAAATGGTCAATATTTATATTGTCCAAACGGAAGCCATCTTGCTATGTGGGATGATCAAAAAATTTATATGGATGGCGTTATTAATTTTATAAAATCTGTAGACCAAGGAAAAACAAAATAAAACAACAAGTATGAAAAAAATCTGCCTGATGTTTGTTGGGTTACTGCTCTTAAATTTTGTGCAGGCTCAAGAAACCTTTCAAGTAAACGGCGTTGGCGATAAACGCGACGGCTGTTATGCATTTACCAATGCAACCATTGTAAAAGATGCGCAAACCACCATTAAAAATGCAACCCTCCTTATTAGAGACGGGAAAATTGTTGCAGTAGGTGAAAGCGTTGCCGTTCCAGCAGACGCTGTGGTGGTAGACTGTAAAGACAAATTTATTTATCCGTCTTTTATCGACGCTTTTACCGATTATGGTATGCCTCAACAACAGCGCGCACAAGCGGCGTTTAGTTTTGGAGGACCCAGTCAGTTAACCAATAACCAAAAAGGTGCGTATGGTTGGAACCAAGCATTAAAATCGGATGTAGAAGGCCATAAACTTTTTTCGGTAGATGATGCTAGAGCAAAATCATATAGAGAAACAGGATTTGGTTCCGTACTCACACACCAGAAAGATGGTATTGTGAGAGGAACCGGAACGGTTGTAGCGCTTGCAAACAACAAAGACAATTTTGTTGTGATTAAAGAAAAAGCGGCGTCACTACTTTCTTTTAATAAAGGTACTTCTACACAAACTTACCCAAGTTCATTAATGGGTTCTATTGCGTTACTGCGTCAAACCTATTTAGACGCTGCATGGTATAAGAACAACCCTGCTGCAACAGGTTTACAAGGTGATGGCGTAAATATTACCCTTCAATCATTTAATGCAAATGCGGGTCTTCCTCAAATTTTTGATCCCGCAGATAGAGGTGCTGGTGATGTTTGGGGCGTAATGCGCGCAGACCGCATTGGTGATGAGTTTGGTGTACAATACATTATTAAAGCAACCGGAAAAGAATACCAAAGAATAAAAGAAGTGGCTGCTACCAAAGCACCACTTATTGTAAACTTAAATTTCCCTGTGGCCATGGATGTGGAAGACCCTGCTGATGCAAGACTTGTTTCCTTACAAGATATGAAGCACTGGGAGCTAGCACCAACCAACCCGGGCGCTATTGAAAAAGCGGGCATTCCTTTTTGCTTAACAAGTTCTGATTTAAGAGACGCTAAATCATTTTTAGCGAGCGTAAGAAAAGCGATTGAAAATGGTTTATCAGAAAAAGCAGCGATGGACGCACTTACTAAAACACCAGCAACCTGGTTTGGTGTGTATGATAAAGTAGGCAGCATCGAAGCTGGAAAACTAGCCAACTTTGTAATTACAACAGGCCCAGTTTTTGCAGAAAAAACAACCTTATTACAAAACTGGGTACTCGGAGAAAAGCACGCTGTTAACGAATCTGCGTGGACAAGTGTGAATGGAAATTATACACTTACATTAAACGGAGCAACACCACAAACATTTGCTTTAGAAATTAAAAGTAACAATAGCGCAACCGTAATCGCAAAAGATACCGTTGCTGCAACATTTAGTTACGATGGTAAAGTGGTGAAGTTTTCTTTTGCGCCAGAAAAGCGCTCTCGCAACAATATTAGATTTACGGGCTTTAATACCGGTAATACTTTTAACGGAACAGCGCAGGACGCAGATGGCAACAATTTTACTTGGACTGCTGTGTATGCTTCTGCTGCTAAGCCTGACACTGCTTCAAATGCAGGAGGCCGTGGCCGTATGGGCGCGGGTGGTAATGGCGGCGGTGCTGCTGGCGCTGGCAAAATGGGAAAAGTAACTTTTCCAATGATGGGCTTTGGCGTAGATTCTTTACAAACCAACGCACAGGCGTATTTAATTAAAAACGCAACCGTTTGGACCTCAGAAAAAGAAGGCATTTTACAACAAACAGATGTGCTCGTTAAAAACGGTAAAATTGCTAAAGTGGGTAAAAACCTATCGGATGCAAGCGCAAAAGTTATTGATGCTACCGGCAAACACGTAACTGCGGGTATTATTGATGAGCACTCACATATTGCTTCTGCATCTACCAACGAAGGTGGACAAAGCGTAACATCGGAAGTGCGTATTCAGGATAATATTAACCCAGACGATATTGATATTTACCGTCAATTAAGTGGTGGTGTTACAACTTCTCACATTTTACACGGTTCTGCAAATACCATTGGTGGTCAAACGCAGTTAATTAAATTAAGATGGGGCGCAGATGATGCGGGCCTTTTATTTAAAGGCGCCGATCCATTTATCAAATTTGCACTTGGTGAAAACGTAAAACGTACTTCTTCTACACAAGGTAACAACCGTTACCCAGACACCAGAATGGGCGTAGAACAAGTTTTAAACGATGCGTTTGCAAGAGCAAAAGCGTATGAAGCAGCACTTGCACAAAACCCAGCTACTAGACGCGATTTAGAATTAGATGCACTTGTAGAAATCATGAACAAAAAGCGTTTCATTACTTGTCACTCTTATGTGCAAAGTGAAATTACAGCGACGATGCGTATTGCAGAAAAATATGGTTTTAAAATAAACACATTCACGCACATTTTAGAAGGTTATAAAGTAGCTGATAAAATGAAAGCGCACGGTGTAGCTGCATCAACATTTTCTGATTGGTGGGCATACAAAGTGGAGGTTACAGATGCGATCCCTTACAACGCGGCTATCATGACAAAAGTGGGTTTGAATGTTGCGATCAATTCTGATGATGCAGAAATGGCGCGCCGCTTAAATCAAGAAGCTGCAAAGAGCGTAAAATATGGTGGTCTCACCGAAGAAGAAGCGCTTAAAATGGTAACGATCAACCCTGCCAAAATGCTACACGTTGATAGTAAGGTAGGAAGTATCAAAGCCGGCAAAGACGCTGACCTTGTAGTGTGGAGCGATAACCCACTTAGTATTTATGCGAAAGCAGAAAAAACAATGGTGGATGGTATCGTTTATTTTGACCGCGAAAAAGATGCACAAATGCGTAAGCAAGTGCAAGCAGAGCGTAGCCGCTTAATTGCAAAAATGGCTGGCGAAAAAAGAGCAGGAAGACCAACCATACCAGCGACTCCAAGCTATAAAGAAGTACATATTTGCAACGACCACTCACATAAATTAGGAATGCTTGAAATAGAAGGTGAAGAACTGGCAAACCAAAACGATAACAAATAAACTGTAGCGACATGAAAAAAATAATAGTTACACTTAGCGCGCTCGTATCATTTACCGCTGCAGCTTTTGCACAAGATGATGTTTACCCAGCCGCAAAACAAAGTAAAAAAACCGCCATTGTAGGCGCCACCGTGCACGTAGGCAATGGACAAGTCATAGAAAACGGAACCGTTGTATTTGACAATGGAAAAATTGTATATGCGGGTGACGCAGCTGCTGCGCCAAAAGCAGAAAACACCATTGATGCAAAAGGCAAGCAGGTATATCCTGGTTTAATTTTACCCTCTTCTAATTTGGGCCTACAAGAAATTTCAGGCGTTAGAGGTAGCACCGATATCAATGAAATAGGCGAGTTTAATCCAAGCGTACGAAGCATTGCAGCGTATAAAGCAGAGTCTGTAATTATCAATACCCTAAGGTTAAATGGTATTTTACTCGCACACACCATTCCTGGCGGCCAACTGATTGCCGGTCAATCTTCGGTGGTGCAATTAGACGCCTGGAACTACGAAGACGCAGCGTATAAAACAGACATGGGTATGCATTTTTACATGCCTAGTTTGTTATCAAGAGGTGGTGGACGCGGTTTTGGC
Organism: Bacteroidota bacterium; assembly: GCA_947461125.1. Lineage (GTDB taxonomy): Bacteria > Bacteroidota > Bacteroidia > Chitinophagales > Chitinophagaceae > Sediminibacterium. The sequence goes on from CANHHX010000023.1 coordinate 22,065, forward strand.
CGTGGCTTTGGCGGCGCCCCAGCAGGAGATCCTACTAAAGAAGCACTAGACAAAATTGAAAGCGTAAAAGCCATTTTTAGAGAAGCGAAAGCGTATCACCAAAAAGGAGCCGACAAACAAATCAATTTGAAATTAGAAGCAACCAAAGGTTTGTTTAACCGCACACAAAAATTATTTGTGCATTGCGATCAAATAAAACAAATGATTGTAGCAATTGATTTTGTAAAAGAATTTGGTTTTGATGTAGTGCTAGTGGGCGCAAGCGAAAGTTGGCAAATTGCAGATTTGTTAAAAGCCAACAATATTGCTGTTATCTTAACCCAAGAACACAGTTTACCAACTACCGATGATGATGATATTGATCAGCCTTATAAAGCAGCAAGCGTTCTACAAAACGCCGGCGTTTTGTTTTGTTTAAACGATGATGATCCTCAAAACCGCGGTAGAAACCTAATGTTTAACGCTGGAACCGCTGCTGCATATGGTTTAGGTAAAGAAGGCGCCCTTCAAGCCATTACCTTAAATGCTGCAAAAATTTTAGGTGTAGCAGATAAAACAGGTACCCTCGAAGTAGGTAAAGACGCTAACATTGTAATTAGCGAAGGCGACATTTTAGACATGAAATCTAGCATTGTTACAGACGCCTTTATACAAGGCCGCGCGGTTGCTATCACAAGCAAACACAAGCAGTTGTATGATCGTTACAAACACAAGTACGAGATTAAATAAAGCACTTAATACCTTATCAAAACCCCGGCAAAACGCCGGGGTTTTTTGTAACTTTACAGTATGGCTAAAAAACTTTTTTTGTTGGATGCGCTCGCCCTCATTTATAGAGCGTATTATGGACTCATCAGAAATCCACGTATTACTTCGAAAGGAAAAAACACCAATGCTCAATTTGGTTTCACCAATACCTTAATAGATTTAATCAACAAAGAAAAGCCAACGCATATTGCCGTTTGTTTTGATACACATGCGCCCACCGAGCGTCACACCGACTTTACAGAATACAAAGCCAATAGACAAGAAGCACCCGAAGATCTAATTGAATCCATCCCAGAAATTCAGCGCATCATTAGGGCGTTTAATATTCCGGTAATGGAGCTTGATGGTTATGAGGCCGATGACGTAATTGGCACCCTTGCTTGGCAGGCCGCAGACAAGGGCTATGAAGTATATATGGTAACACCCGACAAAGACTACGGTCAGTTATTAATTCATCCAGGCGTATATATGTACAAGCCTCCGTTTATGGGCAACGCCGCAGAAATATTAGACGCGCAAAAAATTTGTGAAAAGTGGGACATCGCCCGCGTAGAGCAGGTGGTAGATATGTTAGGACTGATGGGTGACGCCGTAGATAATATTCCGGGCATTATGGGTGTGGGAGAAAAAACCGCAGCCAAACTTCTAAAAGAATACGATACACTTGAAAATGTATTGGCCAATGCGCACAACATTAAAGGTGCCATGGGTGAAAAAATTAGAAAAGGTGTAGACGACGCGATTATGAGTAAAAAGCTCGCTACCATTATCACCGATGTGCCTGTAGAATTTCATGAAGAAGATTTTGCGCTCTCTCCTATTAATAAAGAAGCCCTCGCCGAAATATTTGTTGAGCTAGAATTTAAAACACTTGGTAAAAGAATTTTAGGGGATGATTTTAACGCCTATATGCCAGCACCAGAAGGGGTACAAACAGATTTGTTTGGCAACGAAGTGGTGGCTGCCCCTTCTAAAAAATCAAGCGCAGCAAATACGGGCACTAACCCTGGCGCACAAGGCGCCTCGGCGAGTGCGGGTTCTATGGAAGCCGCAGAAGCTGTGGGCAACGCCGGTGAAGAAGCAGAACAGCGCGGACTTATAGCCGATAAAAATATAACCAATACACCGCATCAATATATTTGTGTAGAAACAGAAGCTGCATTAAAATCACTTGCGGAGCAGCTACTAACTGCTTCCGAAATTTGTTTTGATACCGAAACTACGGGTACCGATGCCAACAATGTAGAACTAGTTGGTTTTAGTTTTTCAGAAAAAGCAGGACAAGGCTATTATATTCCTTGCCCACCAAATGAAGCTGGTGCTAAAAAAACACTTTCTTATTTTGAAAAAGTATTTTCTAATCCAGCACTTGTTTTAATTGGACAAAATATAAAATACGATTTACTCGTATTAAAATGGTATGGTGTTGTACCGACCACTCAAATTTTTGATACCATGCTCGCGCATTATGTGATTGAGCCAGAAGGCAGGCGCAGTATGGATTTACTGAGTGCACAATATTTAGGGTACGAGCCCGTACATATAGAAGCCCTCATCGGAAAAAAGGGAAAAAATCAGGGCAGCATGCGTGATGTGGCGGTCGAGCAATTAACCGAGTATGCAGCAGAGGACGCAGACATTACACTTCAACTAAAACATGTTTTTGTTCCTTTGTTAAAAGAAAAAGAAGTGGAACGTGTTTTTGAAAGTGTAGAAAATCCACTTGTACGCGTACTCACCGATATGGAATTTGAAGGCGTAAAAATTGACAATAACTTTTTAAACGAATACAGTAAACTTTTAGAAGTAGACGCCAAGCAGTTTGAAGAAAACGTGTATGCACAAGCCGGCGTTCGTTTTAACCTTGCTTCACCAAAACAATTAGGAGAAGTTTTATTTGATAAATTAAAACTGGATCCAAAAGCTAAAAAAACAAAAACGGGTCAGTACGCCACCGGCGAAGACGTGCTTGTAAAACTATCCAATCAACATAAAATTGTAGATGACATTTTAGGATTTAGAGAGCTCACCAAATTAAAATCTACCTATGTAGATGCGCTTCCGCTCATGATCAATCCAAAAACCGGACGCGTGCATACCAGTTATGCCCAGGCGGTGGCGGTAACGGGTCGTTTAAGTAGCACCAATCCCAACCTTCAAAACATACCTATCCGAACAGCGCGCGGTAGAGAAATTAGAAAAGCCTTTATTCCGCGTGAACCTGGTCGCATCCTTATGAGTGCCGACTATTCTCAAATAGAACTGCGCATTGTGGCGGCCATTAGTGGTGACCCTAATATGTGCGCTGCTTTTAAAGCAGGTATTGACATTCATACTGCTACCGCTGCCAAGGTATACGGCGTAGATGTGGCTGATGTAACCAAAGAAATGCGCTACAAGGCCAAGAGTGTCAATTTTGGAATCATATACGGACAAGGTGCTTTTGGGCTTGCCGATAATTTGGGTATTTCCAGAACAGAGGCCAAAGAAATCATTGACAACTATAAAAAGGAGTTTCCAAACATTCAGGAGTACATGGATTTGCAGGTAGCACTTGCCAAAGAAAAGGGCTATGTAGAAACCCTGATGGGCCGTAAGCGTTGGTTAAAAGATATCAATAGCAGCAATTTTACGGTGCGCGGTTTTGCAGAGCGTAACGCCATCAACTCTCCTATTCAGGGCACGGCCGCTGATATGATTAAGCTAGCCATGATTAAAGTGCACCAACAAATGGGTGCCGGTAACTGGGGGTCTAAAATGATTTTACAGGTACACGATGAACTTGTGTTTGACGCGGTCCCAGAAGAAGCAGATGCATTAGAAAAATTGATTATTGAATGTATGACTACGGCTTTACCTTTGCCAAACGGCGTACCGGTAGAAGCAGAAGTAGGCCGCGGTAATAACTGGTTAGAAGCACATTAAAAAACCAAGATGGAGCAATTACTTTCTTTGCGCTGGGATATTGTACCAGAAGCTTTTATAAAAATTGGATCTCGCTATTTTTTGGCCGCATCGGTTGCGTTCTTAATTTTCTATATCCTATTCAAACAAAAGCTTTCCTATAAAAAAATTCAAAAGCGTTTTCCAAAAGTTCCAGACTATTTGCGTGAAGCGGGTTATTCATTAATAACGATGCTCATTTTTAGTGTATTAATTATGGTGCTCAACTCTTCTCCTATTGCAGAGCACACCACGCGTTATCAAAACATTAGTGATTACGGATGGGGTTATTATTTTTTAGCTTTTCCCATCATGTTTATACTGCACGATTTTTATTTTTATTGGATACACCGCCTGATGCATCATAAAACACTTTTTAAATATGTGCACCTTGTGCACCACCGTTCTACCAACCCCTCTCCCTGGGCGGCGTATGCGTTTCATCCAATAGAATCGGTATTAGAGCATGGCATTGTGGTACTTTTTTATTTTATCATGCCCATTCATATTACACAACTCGCTATTTTCTTTTTATTTTCTATTGTATACAATGTTTACGGGCACCTAGGCTACGAATTATACCCAGCCGGTTTTCATACAACAAAAATTGGTAGATGGATTAATACCTCCACCAACCACAACCAGCACCATCAATACTTTACGGGGAATTACGGACTGTACACACTGGTGTGGGACCGCCTCTTTAATACCATTCGCGCAGATTACGACGAGCGTTTTGTGGACGCAACTACGCGCCAACAATAAATTATTTTTTCTTGTAAATAGGAACCGTACTACAAGGTTCGCCAAACATAATTGACTTGGTAACAGGTCTTAATTTGTTGGTGATACTCACATATGCAGCAGCTGGAATTTGAATATCGCCACATCCTTTTACGACAACTCTTTTATCGGTATAATCTTCCGCGCTAATGGCTTCAATATTTTGTAAAAGGAGTTTTTCTTTTAATTGTTCTTCGGTACCAAAAAACACAGTACTCGCAAACGGCTCTAATGCAGACGCAATAAGCATATACGCCCACATGGGAATAATAGCGTCGGCAGAACATGTGATGGCCACCGCGGCGTTTTGATACTGCGACCAATCGGTGGCGGTGAGTGCTGCTCTAAAATCTTTTTCTTTTAAAATGAGGCCCATAAACAAATGGTCCTTCACGTCAAAAACTAGGATAGATCCAGCCGGATAATATTTTTCAAGGTCTAATGAAATTAAACCACTCTCTTCTACTTTATTGATAATGGGTTCTGCCATAACAATTAAATTATCTGTTCATACTCGCTAAAAACTCTTCGTTGTCTTTGGTGCCACGCATGCGTTTTAATAATTCGTTCATTGCCTCATCGGTATTCATATCGTTGATGAATAAACGTAAAATATTCATGCGGCCTAGTACTTCTTTATCAAGTAATAAATCGTCTCTACGTGTGCTAGAACCTACTAAATCAATAGCTGGGAAAATACGCTTGTTGGCTAGTTTACGGTCTAGTTGTAATTCCATGTTACCGGTACCTTTAAATTCTTCAAAGATTACCTCGTCCATTTTAGAACCGGTTTCAATGAGCGCAGTTGCTAAAATAGTTAATGAACCACCGTGCTCAATTTTACGCGCTGCACCAAAAAATTGTTTTGGTTTTAAAAGTGCATTCGCTTCCACACCACCACTTAATACTTTACCACTACTTGGTGCAACGGTATTGTGCGCACGTGCTAAACGTGTAATAGAATCTAATAAAATAACAACGTCATGACCACACTCTACAAGTCGCTTTGCTTTTTGTAAGGCAATGCTAGAAACCTTAACGTGTTTTTCTGCGGGCTCATCAAAAGTAGAAGCAATTACTTCTGCTCTTACGCTGCGCTCCATATCGGTCACTTCCTCTGGTCTTTCATCAATAAGTACCACCATCAAGTAAACCTCTGGATGGTTGGCTGCTATTGCGTTTGCTACTTCTTTGAGTAGCATGGTTTTACCTACTTTTGGTTGTGCCACAATCAGTCCACGCTGGCCTTTACCTATTGGGGTAAAGAGGTCAATAATACGCGTACTATAATTTGTTGGTGATGTAAAGAGGTTTAGTTTTTCGTTTGGAAATAATGGTGTTAAATAATCAAATGGCACACGGTCACGCACTTCGTCGGGTCTTTTGCCATTGATAAAATCAACTTTAATGAGTGCAAAATATTTTTCACCTTCTTTTGGCGGCCTAACTGCACCTTGTACGGTATCACCGGTTTTTAAACCAAATAATTTTATTTGTGACGGAGAAACATACACATCATCTGGTGATGATAAATAATTATAATCAGAAGAGCGTAAAAAACCATAACCATCAGGCATCATTTCTAATACGCCTTCGCCCTCAATCATGCCTTCAAACTCAATATTAAATACGGGTTCTTTTTTATGTGGTCTGTGTTGGTGTTGTTGTGGTGTTGTATTTTCTGGAGCCTGCGCTGCTTCAACGTTTTCAGGCGCTTGAGGAGCCTCAGTATTTTCAGAAGTTGCCGGTTGTGCTACTGCAGCAGGCGCTTCTGTTTTTTCTGGACGCTCAGGACGTTCTGGTCTTGGATTTGCTTTTTTTATAGGTCTTGCTTTGTGTGTAGGCGCAGCCGCTGGTTCTTCACTCATTACTTCTGCTTCTTCGGTACCATTACTCGTTTTTACGGTAACAGGCTTACGACCTTTTAATGCTGGCTTTTTTTTGCCATCGTCTTTTGCAGACGCTTCGCTTACCGCTTGGCTGTCTAATATTTTATAGATGAGCGCTTGCTTGTCTAATTTTTTAAAACCTGTAATTTTTAAACCTTGTGCGATGTCTTGTAACACTGGTAACAAAAGATCGTTTAATTGTAAGATGTCGTACATAAATAATTTGAAAGTGAAATAGAATTACTCTAGGACTTGCGTTTGGAATAACTAAGAAAGGGTGATTTATAAAATAGTGGAAAGAAGGCAACCTGAACTAGGCAACTGAGGCTCTTGTGGGTTTGTTTCCGTTGCAATGTTAGCACAAAAATCACAAACATCCATAAATAATTGGCGCAAAATACAGTTTTTTGCAGCAGCTAATTATTCGTAAATCCTTAACAATGAACCAGATAAAGCCGTTTTAAAGACTTTAAGGGGAGAGGCGGCCGGTCCATTTAAAACAGTGCCAGCAGTACTAAAGTTTGAACCATGTCCTGGACAATAAAAACGGTTGTTGTTACCCTGGAATTCTAGCGTTACAGACTGGTGCGTACACAAAGAACTCACCGCAATGAGCATACCAGATGTGGTTTTTGCAATAATCACGTTATTGGCGGTATCTACATAAAAGCCCCCGTTATTTTGGAGAACATTAAATGGAGAATTAGAAATGTTGATGGTAAAATCGACAGGCTTACTGGGGTTGGGGTTTGGAGAACTTCCGCCACCTCCATCAGATTTTGTGCAAGATCCAAAACATCCCATAACAAGTAGCGCTGCACCACCCATACCCACTTTTTCGATAAAATCTTTTCTTTCCATGGTGTGATTGTTTCGTGTACTCAATTTAACAAACTTTGGGATAGAATGTTTGCTTGTTCTTTAAACAAATTATCTTTGCAGCCACTATGTTTAATAAAAGAACAAAAATTAAGGCCCTTTTAACAGGCAGCCTTA
>CANHHX010000024.1 GCA_947461125.1 Bacteroidota bacterium
CCAATGCCATTTAGGTCACCACATGAAAATCCTATAATTGGTTTTTGCGTCTCAATACTCATCCGGGCTGTTTTAGACTATAAAATTACGAATATTTGACCCAATAATTGCATGTTTATGGGTTAAGCGTACTTAGGAGGCGAACGCCCACTTACGCCTTAGAATTGCTTACTTTTGCAGGGTGGAATATACACTCAAAAAATCGCTGGGTCAGCACTTCTTAAAAGACGAAAAAATTTGTCTGTCCATTGTGGATGCCATTCCTAAATGTGAGCGCCTAGTAGAAGTGGGTCCGGGTGCTGGAGCCATTACAAAATATATTTTACAAAAGTCCGGCTTCGATTTTAAGGCCGTAGAACTAGACGACGAAAAAGTAGCGTATCTCGAAAAAACTTTCCCTTCTATAAAAGGCAAGATTGTACATGAAAGCATTTTAGATTGTGCGCCTCCTTTTTTAGAACCGTTTACGGTGGTTGGAAATTTCCCATACAATATTTCTTCTCAAATTTTATTTCGGGTACTTGAGTGGAAAGATCAAGTGCCTGTTATGATTGGTATGTTTCAAAAAGAAGTAGCCAAACGCATTGTATCTGGTCCGGGCAATAAAGATTATGGTATTTTAAGTGTGCTGGTACAAGCCTATTACCACACCGAATATTTATTTGATGTACCTCCCGAATCTTTTAATCCGCCGCCAAAAGTAGATAGTGGAGTAATTAAATTAACCCGCAGAAATGACGTGGTTGACATGCGCTCCGAGAAATCATTTATTGCTGTGGTAAAAGCAGCATTTGGTCAGCGCCGAAAAATGTTACGCAACCCATTAAAAGGAATGTTTACCCCCGAAATATTACAAGAAGAAATATTTACCAAAAGACCAGAGCAGTTAAGTGTAGCAGATTTTGCAGCACTCACATTTAAAATGAAATAAATGTAACTTGTGAAACCTATTGTAATTATTACCGCACCGGCTCATCCTTATTTGACAGAACGCTTGCAAGACAAGGGTTTTGAAGTAGTGTGTTCTGAATCGATTACCTACAATGCATTAGCAGAAATCATTTCTACGGCGACAGGTCTTGTGGTTAGCACGCGTATAAAAATAGATCAGGCTTTGCTTGAAAAAGCAGTTACATTAAAGTGGATAGCGCGTCTTGGAAGTGGGATGGAATTAATTGATACCGAGTTTGCTGTATCTAAAAATATTGTTTGCGTAAGTAGTCCAGAAGGTAATGCAGGTGCAGTAGGGGAACATGCGATGGCGCTTGTATTAAATCTCATGAATAAAGTGAGTGCTAGTTTTTTAGAAGTAAAAAATGGATTGTGGATTAGAGATGCGAATAGGGCCGATGCATTAATGGGAAAAACAGTGGGGATTATTGGAATGGGGCATACTGGAAATGCGTTTGCAAGTAGGCTTCAATCTTTTGGTGTACAAATTATGGCGCACGATAAATACAAGCAGGAAACCAACTTAACAAATGTTAAATTTGTAGATCTTGCTACACTCTGTGCAAACGCCGATGTGGTGAGTTTACACTTGCCTTTAACGTCCGAAACCCATCATTACGCATCTACCTCTTTTTTCGCTAGCCTTGTAAAGTCGCCCTATTTTATCAATACCTGTAGGGGTAAAGTGGCAGATACCGCAGCTGTTATTGCTGCCTTAAAAAATGGTCAAATCAAAGCCGCTGGGTTAGACGTCCTAGAAAATGAAAACCTAGGGAGTTACTCGGAGGTGGAAAAGGCACAGTTTGACTGGCTTTGTAACCAGCCTAATGTGATCATTACCCCTCATATTGCCGGTTATAGCCATGAAGCCTTCTATTTAATGGCAAAAATTGTACTTGACAAGCTTGGAATCTAACTAAATTAATTATTTTTGACGCCCAACGCTGCAGTCAAATGTGGCGTTGTCTTTTTTTATCCAATTTAAAGCTACTATATGAGTGATACGAATATGTATGTAACGATGGAGACATTTGAAAAAATGCGTGAAGAGTTACAAAAGATGAAATCGATAGACCGCCCTGCGGCATCTAGGGCAATCGCTGAAGCAAGAGAAAAAGGAGATTTAAAAGAAAATGCAGAATACGATGCTGCCAAAGAAGCGCAGGGTATGCTTGAGGCAAAAATCAAGCAGCTCGAAGGGGTTATTGCCAATGCAAAAATTGTTGATACAAAAACGATTGATACTAGTAAAGTAACCATACTTACCAAAGTGACCATTACCAATATGGCCACTAAAAAAACAGTAACGTATCAACTTGTGGGTGAAAAAGAAGCAGATCTAAAAGCACAAAAAATATCAGGTACTTCTCCCATCGGAAAAGGTTTGATGGGAAAAGTAGTGGGTGAAGTTGCAGAGATTCAAACCCCTGCTGGCGTTCTAAAATTCAGGATAGATAATATCACTGTTTAATTTTATTGTATGACTTTGTTTTCTAAAATCATTGCTGGAGAAATTCCTTCTTACAAAATTTTGGAAGACGAATATTTTTATGCCTTTTTAGATGTCTTTCCGCTTGTTGAAGGACATGTACTCATTGTTCCTAAAAACGAAACCGATAAGTTTTTAGATTTACCGGATATCTACCTTCAAAAAATATTGGGGTTTGCAAAACCAATTGCTGCTGCCATCGAAAAATCTTTTCCGTGTAACCGTTGTGGCATAAGTGTTGTAGGGCTTGAAGTACCACATGCGCATCTTCATTTAATGCCTATCAATAGTGCCAACGATATTAATTTTACAAGAGAAAAAATAAAGGCAACGCCAGAATTATTGACACTAGTACAAAGTAAAATTGTAGCTGCTTTATCATTATAAAACGCTACTTTATAATTTAACCTTTCCTGGATTTTTTGCAATAAAATCATCCCATCCTTTAAATCCTTTTCCACCCGCTGCCGCCAGTGGCGATGTGCTTTGGTAGTAATGACATAGCGCAACGGCGAGGGCATCCGTGGCATCAAAATATTGTGGCTTTACTTCTATTTGAAGGGTGCGTTGTAACATTTGCCAAACCTGGTCTTTACTTGCGTTACCGTTTCCTGTAATGGATTGTTTTACTTTTTTAGGTGCATATTCTGTAACAGAAAGTCCAGTTTGCATGGCTGCTGCAATAGCTACACCTTGTGCTCTACCAAGTTTGAGCATACTTTGTACGTTCTTTCCAAAAAAGGGTGCTTCGATAGCAAAAGAAGTGGGTTGGTATAATTTGATGAGTTCGACAACCTTGGTATGAATCATTTCAAGCCTTGCATAGATATCTTTTTGCCCTGTTAATTTGAGCGCATCAATAAAAATAACCTGCGGCGTATTGCCAGTTACCCGCAGTAATGCATATCCCATTAGTTGGGTACCAGGGTCAATACCTAATATGATCTGCTCTTTTTTCAATTTGATGTGAAATTACATGCTTCCTTTGAGATTCTACCTACTTTTGCTAAACAAGCATTTTCAATTACCTAAATGCCCAAAACACTGCACAAGAAACTCAACATATTTGTTCAATATCTGTTAGCGCCGATTTTATTTCTATGGCTCTGCTATTCGATTTATCATCAAATAAAAGCGCAGGAGCAACTACCTACTTTTATTCATTCTTTGCAGCAAATTCCCTTTGGCACCGCTTTCAGCTATCTAATGTTTATAACTGTATTAACGGCATTTAATTGGGGACTAGAAGCCTTTAAATGGAAACAACTCACGCAAAGGTTAGAGCCTCTTTCATTTAGGGCTGCTTATGCGGCAATTTTAACGGGTCAAGCAGTTTCATTTTCGAGTATCAACAGAGTGGGTGAATCCATTGGCAAATCAATACTTTTATCTGATGGTAACCGTTTGAAAGGCGTGGTGCTTTCTTTTGTAGCAAGTGCCAGCCAACTGCTAGTAACTCTTTTGGTTGGCCTTATTGCAATTATTTGGATGTACCCTAGTTTGCACTTTCAATTACAAGCGCAATTACAACTATCCGAATCGGTTTTGACTGGTTTTTATGGGATTTTATTTTTCTTTGTTGTTCTATTCATTCTTTGTTATGCAGCTATCCCATTTTTCGCAAATCAATTGGCAAAGGTCTCTTTTTTTTCAAAATATGTTTATTTATTAGCATCTATTCAAACTATTCCTAAACAGTTGCTGCTGCAACTTGCGGTTATTTCAGGGGTTAGATACCTTGTATTTTTACTTCAATATGTTTTAATTTTTAAGTTGTGTGGCGTATTTATTGATGTACCAACATTGATGGCACTTACGTCGATACTTTTTTTAATTCTTGCTATTATACCTACCTTAACACTTGCCGAATTGGGCATTCGCGGAAAAGTGAGTTTACTTTTGTTTGGCATGTATAGTGCAAACACATTGGGTATTTTAGCAGCAGCAGGCGGTATTTGGTTGTTAAATTTAATTATACCCGCTTGTTTAGGTGGACTCATACTACTACGTTTACAATATTTTCGAAAGCGCTCTTAACTTTGATCAGATGATTCATAAAATAGCAGCTTACGTTTTTGTCTGTTTATTTGTTGTACACCCTATAAAAGCGGGTGATGACTTTTGTGGCGTTAAGAATATTGCTTTTAATAGTGGTGAAGAAATCAATTATAACTTATACTATTCTGTTATTGGATTATACATTAAGGCAGGCGCTGCAAAATTTTCCATAACGCAAGAAAAAATCAATGAGATACCTGCCTATCATGCAACCTGCATAGGTACATCCAATAGTCGTTACGATTGGATTTTTAAAGTGCGTGATCGCTACGAATCATACATCGATACCCTTCATTTACAGCCAATTAAATTTCTAAGGAATATTGAAGAAGGAACCTATAAAAAGCAGGAAAATATAGTGTTCAATCAAAAACTCAATACGGCAACTGGTGCAGAGGGGGTTTATAAAATTCCTAATTGTGTGCAGGATGTCGTGAGCTCAATTTATTATTTGCGTAATATTGATTTTAATACATACAAGGTAGAGGATAAAATCCCTTTTCATTTATTTTTAGACAACCAGGTGTACAATGTGTATGTCAAATACCTTGGTAAAGAGCGTGTAAAAACCCAGTATGGCACGTTTAATGCAATAAAATTTAAGCCTTTACTTCTTAAAGGGGCATTGTTTGAAGGAGGTGAAAAAATGACCATTTGGGTCACCGACGATTTAAACCATATTCCGATACGTATCGAAAGCGATATTATTGTGGGTAGTATTAAAGCCGATATGATGGGTTTTAAAAATCTTCGCTATCCTTTAAGTTCCCTGGTTAGAGCCAGATAGATTTGTTGCAAGCTAAGATGCTGCCCAATTATAAATCTGCTACTGTAAAGGCTTCGCCGGCTCTGATCCCTTTTTCTGTTTGAATTAGTTTTATGCATTCATGCACAGCGTCGTGTTCAAAAAAGAGCACATACTCCTTTTCAAGGGCTTCCTGTAAAAAAGATTTCTTTTCGGTGAGGGTTGTTAACGGAAACATATCATAAGACATTACATAGGGAAGGGGCAAGTGTCCCACCGATGGCAGCAAATCGGCCATATAAACGATGGTATGTCCTTTGTAATGAATCTGAGGCAGCATCATTTTTTCGGTGTGTCCATGCACAAACCGAACATCAATATGATTTGTAAATGTACCGGTCGTAAGTAACCCCTCAATTGTAAAATGAGTCGAAGGCGTTTCTATCAGTGATAGTTGTCCAGAAGCTTCAATGGGTAAAATATTTTCTTTTAAAAAAGAAGCTTTTTCTCGCGCATTGGGTGCTATGGCCCATTTCCAATGCGCCTCATTGCTCCAATAAGTAGCATTTTTAAATGCAGGGATTAATTTGTCTCCTTCTTTTTTGATAGATCCACCGCAGTGGTCAAAATGTAAGTGGGTTAAAAATACATCTGTAATATCGTTGGGGGTAAATCCATGTTTTGCTAATGATTTTTCTAGTGTATCATTCCCATGCAAATAGTAATGACCAAAAAATTTAGCATCTTGTTTATCGCCCATACCGTTGTCTACAAGGATTAAACGGTTTCCGTCTTCAATTAGTAAGCAACGCATGGCCCAGCTACACATATTGTTTTCGTCTGCTGGATTGCTTCTATTCCAAATACTTTTTGGCACTACGCCAAACATCGCACCCCCATCTAGTTTAAAATTTCCAGCATTAACCGTGTACAGTTTCATAGCATTATTCTCCTTTTGTTGCGTGTAATTTATTTGCTTTTGCGGCAATGCCTAGTAGTATAAATCCGATTACAAAAAATACGATCAGTACAAGTATTGAATTTCTTTGGGAGCCTGTTATTTCATTGATAAAACCAAAGCTAAACATACCAATTACAATTGCTATTTTTTCGGCAACATCATAAAAACTAAAGTAGGATGTAGTATCAGGTGTGTCGGGCATGAGTTTGGCATAAGTACTTCTACTCAAAGATTGTATGCCACCCATAATGAAGCCTACGCAAGTGGCAAGTGCATAAAACTGTATAATGCCATCTCTGGGTAGTAAGTAGCCCATAATACACATTACCACCCATATAGATACCGTAATCATGAGGGTGGTAAAATTGCCTAATTTTTTAGAAAGCTTGGCAATGGTAAATGCGCCGGGTATGGCAACAAGTTGAATAATTAAAATGGCAATAATTAAATTAGTAGTAGGAATATTTAACTCACTTTTTCCATAAAGGGTAGCCGCTAGCATAACGGTTTGCACACCCATATTATAAAAGAAAAATGCAACTAAAAATCTTTTGAGTACTGGCATGTGGGTAAGTAACTTCCATACTTTGTGTAATTCTTTATATCCTCCAGTAAATACATTACCTGAATGATTTTTTGTAGCCGGTTTTCCTTTGGGTAAGCGCCTTAATGCCCATTGTCCAAAACCCCACCACCAAACCCCTACTAGTAAAAAGGATAGTTGTGATGCCTTACCGGTTGTGATACCAAAAAGAGTTGGCTTTAATACAAAAACAAAACAAATGATTTGTAAAATCACACTTCCAATATAACCCATTACAAAGCCTCTGGCACTTACCCTGTCTTGATCTTCGGGAGCAGCGATTTCAGGCAGGTATGAATTATAAAAAACAAGACTGCTCCAAAATCCTACACAAGCTATAATCATGCATAAGAGACCATATAATAAATTGCTGCTATCGTAAAAGTAGAGTGCACTACATGCGATACTACCCATCGTGCAAAAGAAAAACAAAAAACTTTTTTTATTGCCTTTATAATCCGCAATAGAAGATAGTACGGGGCTCATGAGTGCAACAATTACAAAAGCAACACCAAGGGCGTAGTTGTAAAGTGCCGTATTGACAAAGGTTCTTCCAAATAAGGTTACTGAATCTACGGTAGTAGCAGCGTTATCATCGCCGGTTACAGCTTCGTAGTAGGCTGGAAAAATGGTAGATGTAATAACTAAGTTATATACACTATTGGCCCAATCATACATGGCCCAACCATTAATAACTTTTTTGGGTGCAGTTTGCATGCAGTCGTTTTTGTTTTCTTAAAGATAAGGGCTTCAAGTACAAAACAAAAGCAGCCGTGCAATTATTTTAATATTCCCGTGTAGATAAGCGTTAGTAATGTGATACCTGCAATAATGCGGTACCATCCAAATAGTTTAAAGCCATGCTTTTGTAAAAACCCTATAAAAAATTTAATAGCGAGGAGCGCAACTATAAAGGCTACTAGATTACCCACTCCTAATAGTAGTAGGTTTTCTTTGTTTAACAGGATTTCAGGGGTTGTTGTATACGCCTTTAGAAGTTTGTAACCTGTTGCTGCGGCCATGGTTGGCACGGCTAAAAAGAACGAGAATTCGGCGGCAACATTTCGGGTTAGTTTTTGTTGCATTCCACCAATAATAGTAGCAGCACTTCGGCTCATGCCCGGTATCAGTGCTAAACATTGCCAAAATCCAATCGTCAAACCGTTTTTGAATGTAATTTTTTCTTCTGATTCGATCGTTGGTGCATTAAATAACTTGTCTATAAATAGAAGCACAACACCCCCTACTAATAAAGTTACAGCAACAGTGGTAGGACTTTCAAGTAATGCATCTATGGTGTCAGATAATACAAATCCAATGGCGAGTGCTGGTGTAACAGCTACTAGTAATTTGATATAAAATTTCCAGTTAGTGAGCGGAAAAAACTTTTTGTAATAGAGTACCACTACCGATAAAATAGCACCAAGTTGAATGCATACTTCAAAAAGTTTGGTAAATGGATCTGCTGCAATACCAAGCAAAGAGCTAGCAATAATCATATGTCCCGTAGAAGAAATAGGTAAGAATTCAGTTAAGCCCTCTACAATGGCAATAACAACTGCTTCAAATAATTGCATGAATAAAAATTAGATTAAAAAACAAAAAGCCAGGGCTTATTTTGCTTTTTTAAAGATGGCGTAAATCTCAATTACAAAACCTAGTATAATCACAATAGGAGCAATGGTAATACGCGTTGTACTGTATACTTCTTTGGTATCAAATACAGCAGGGTCGGTGCTTTTGCCACCACTGAGTAAGTAAAATCCGACAGCAATTACAAGCCCACCAATGAGCATCCAAGTGTAATTTGATTTTGTAAATAAGGTTGGTAAAGATTTTTTTTCGGAACTCATAAAATGTTTTTGTAAATGTATTGATATCGAAGATAAGAAGCGTTTGCTAATAAAGGTCGTCTAGTTTCATTTTCAAATACTTTAATACACTTCGGTGGGTGCTATACACTGATATGCCCACCCCCATTAAAATGAGTCCACCGTATAAGAGTAAAGTATGCTGAAAATCACGAATGGCTTTTAGTTGCGGGAACTGGCTTTCGGCCCAGCTTACAATGGTAAAAACAAGTGCAATGGCAATGCCAGAGCTGATTAGTCCATTAATGATGGCTTTGATGGTTAAAGGCTTGATAATAAAACCGCGTGTAGCGCCCACCATTTGCATGGTTTTAATTAAAAAGCGGTTACTAAACATAGCAAGCCTGATGGTATTATCGATGCTAATAATTACAATAGAACACAAAATAATGGCCACCACCAAAAAGATAAGCCCAATTTTTGAAGCTCTTTCATTGAGGCTGGTTACTAAACTTTTGGGGTATTGAAGATCGGTAAGTTGGTTGCCATAACGAGCCATTAATTCCGTGGCAATTTTGCTCAATGAGTCTTGGTTAACATACTCGGCTTTTGCGTAAAAGTCAATGCTTTCAGGAAGTGGGTTAGAATCCAAAATTTTAGCCCAGTCTTCACTATTTTCTTTATTCCAGATAGCCTGTGCGGATTGCTTATTAACGTATGTTACAGTTTTTGTGTACGGGCGCTCCGCTATAAATGCCTGAATTTGACCAATGGTATCTTTATTGAGGGTTCTGAGGTAGGCACTTACGCGAATATCTTCCTTAAAAGTGTTGCCAACAGCATTGATATTTAAGAAAAACCAGCCCATAATACCCATTATTAGCAGCACAAGGGCTACACCAATAATACTGTATATGTAATTGGGTTTGCTGCGTTTCAAAGACATTTTAGCACTATCCGTCATAGTAAATCAGGTAAATTGGGGTTATATAGATTCAATTTCTTGTAAAATCCGGTTCAATCAAAGCTATTCTGCTAGGGCTCAAAGGTAGTGTTTATGGCTAAAGGCTTACCTTTGCAGTCCAAAATAGAACCAATTTTTACATAAGTATAACGTAAAAAATAGTTGTAAAGTATACGGCTAGCATAGAGGGTTGAAACATGGAATATAAATTTAGTGAAATCGAGAAAAAATGGCAGGCTGCTTGGAAAACGTCGGATGCCTATAAAGTGAGCAATACCTCTTCAAAACCCAAGTATTATGTGCTTGATATGTTTCCTTACCCAAGCGGAGCAGGGCTGCATGTAGGTCATCCGTTAGGGTATATTGCCTCTGATATTTTTAGCAGGTATAAAAGATTGAAGGGGTTTAATGTACTACACCCCATGGGTTACGATGCTTTTGGTTTACCTGCCGAGCAGTATGCCATTGAGCACGGGGTGCATCCTGCGGTAAGCACCCATAAAAACATAGACACCTTTAGAGCACAGCTCGACAATATTGGATTTTGTTACGATTGGAGTAGAGAAATTAGAACCTGTGAGCCAACCTACTACAAATGGACACAATGGATTTTTTTACAATTATTTAATAGTTTTTACAACACGCAAAAAAACAAGGCAGAACACATTTCAAATTTGATCGACGAATTTGAAAAAAATGGTAATGCGTCACATGCATGTCCATCAGATGCAACGGTTCAATTTACAGCAGCACAGTGGGAAGCATATTCGAATCAGGAGCAACAGCAAATTTTAATGCAGTACCGCCTTGCTTTTTGTGGCCATGGTGAAGTAAACTGGTGCGAAGCGCTTGGTACCGTTTTAGCAAATGACGAAGTGGTCAATGGTGTAAGTGAAAGAGGCGGACATCCAGTTGTAAAAAAGAAGTTACGTCAGTGGTATTTACGTATTACTGCATATGCCGACAGGTTGTTGTCAGGCCTTGAAACCATTGAGTTTAGCGAGGCCATGAAAGAAATGCAAAGCAACTGGATTGGTAAATCTTATGGTGCCGAAATAGATTTTAAAATTGCTTCAGCGGCACTTGATACGGATGCTACATTAACGGTGTACACCACAAGACCTGATACCATTTTTGGCGTCGACTTTATGGTGGTAGCACCCGAGCATGATATCATTGCATCAATCACTACCAAAGAACAACAAATTGCTGTAGACAATTATATTGCGTATGTAAAAAGTAGAAGTGATAGAGAGCGTCAAGCAGAGAAAAAAATATCAGGTTGCTTTACAGGTGCTTTTGCAGTCAATCCATTTAATGGTAAACAAATTCCAATTTGGATTTCTGAATATGTATTAGCAGGGTATGGTACCGGCGCAATTATGGCGGTACCATGTGGGGACGAACGCGATCATAAATTTGCACAACATTTTAATATTCCTATCACCAATATTATTGGGGATGCTTATAATGGGCAGGAAGCCAATTCAACAAAAGATGCGCCGCTATTTAATAGTGATTTCTTAAACGGAATTCTGATGCGCGATGCCATTGAAATTGCACTAGCAAAAATAGAAGCGCGCGGCATCGGCAAACGCAAAGTGAATTATAAAATGCGTGATGCGGCTTTTAGTAGACAAAGGTATTGGGGTGAACCTTTTCCGGTACAATGGAAAAATGGAGTAGCAGTTGCATTAGACGAAACGGAGCTTCCTTTGTTATTACCAGCAGTAGATTCATATAGTCCGGGTCCTGAGGGCGAAGGGCCGCTTGCCAACATCCCAGCATGGGTAGAAAAAGAATTAGAAACCAATACCATGCCGGGATATGCAGGCAGCAGCTGGTATTTTCTACGCTATATGGATCCGCATAATACCGACAGTTTTTGTGACCGTAACGTGAGTGATTACTGGAATCAGGTAGACTTATATATTGGTGGTACCGAACATGCGGTGGGGCATTTGTTGTATAGCCGTATGTGGACCAAAGTTTTATTTGACCTTGGTCATATTGGTTTTGACGAGCCATTTAGAAAGCTTTTAAACCAAGGGATGATCCAGGGAAGCAGCAGGTTTGTTTTTCGTAAAAAAGGAACACAGCAATTTATTTCTGCAGGTCTAATTGCTGGTCAAGAAGTAGATAAATTACACGTTGATGTAAACATGGTGGACGGCGTAGAATTAGATATGGAAGCCTTTAAAAAATGGCGCAACAATGAATACGCAAATGCAAGCTTTGAATTAGAAAATGGAAAATATATCTGTGGTGTTGAGGTTGAGAAAATGTCGAAGTCTAAGTTTAATACCGTTAATCCAGATATATTAGTTGAAAAATACGGTGCCGATACTTTTAGAATGTATGAAATGTTTTTAGGCCCCGTAGATCAAAGCAAGCCATGGGATACCAAAGGTATTGAAGGCGTGCACCGTTTTATTAAAAAATTATGGCGCTTGTTTTTTGACGAAGAAAAAGGAGCAGTTTATAATAATGAGCCAGCTAGCCCTGAAGCATTAAAAATCTTACACCGCACTATTAAAAAAATTGAAGAAGATACGGAGCGTTTTAGTTTTAATACCGCAGTGAGTGCCTTTATGATTTGTGTCAATGATTTAGCAGATATTAAATGTCATTCTACCCAAGTGTTATCGCCACTGCTTGTTTTGTTAACCCCATATGCGCCACACGTAGCCGCAGAATTATGGACCGCTACCGGTAATCAAGAATCTATATTGGATGCGAGCTATCCGGTTTTTGATGCCAAGCATGTAACAGAATCTTCCAAAGAATATCCAGTTAGTATCAACGGAAAAGTGCGCACCAATATTTCTATTGCACTTGACGCATCTGAGGAAGAAGTAACCGCCATTGTTTTAGCCGATACACTGATTCAAAAGTGGATGGAAGGAAAGCCTGTTAAAAAATTCATTTTTGTAAAAGGCCGTATGATTAATGTGGTCGTGTAGAACTGCTCTTTTTTAACTAGATTTGAAACATGTCTAACGCCAATTTAAATACCGACGCCTCTAATTTAACTTCTGCAGACAAGGAGTTTGAAAATGCCATTCGTCCATCCGAAATCAATGATTTTTCGGGGCAACCTCAACTCATTGAAAACCTGGTTATTTTTATTAAGGCGGCAAAGCTTAGAGGCGAAGCATTAGACCACGTATTGTTTCATGGCCCTCCTGGACTTGGTAAAACAACCCTGAGCCGGATTGTAGCCAATGAACTGGGTGTAAATATTAAAGAAACCTCGGGCCCGGTAATAGAAAAGCCAGGTGATTTAGCAGGCCTACTCACCAATTTAGGTCCTAACGACGTTTTATTTATTGATGAAATTCACCGTTTAAGTACTGTGGTAGAAGAGTATTTGTATGCTGCCATGGAAGATTTTAGAATTGACATCATGATTGATTCTGGCCCTAATGCACGTAGTGTTCAAATTAATTTAAATCCATTTACACTCGTTGGTGCTACCACTAGGTCGGGACTTTTAACGGCGCCACTATTATCCCGTTTTGGTATTAAATCAAGACTCGAATATTACCAAGCCGATACCCTTCAAAAAATTATAGAAAGAAGCGCTACAATTTTAAATACAAAAATAAATACCGATGCCGCATTTGAAATCGCGCGCAGAAGTAGAGGAACCCCTCGTATTGCCAATGGATTACTTCGCAGGGTTAGAGATTTTGCACAGGTGTTAAATGATGGCAACATTGATTTAGGTATTACACAGCATGGCCTCAAGGCACTCAATGTAGATGCCCACGGACTAGATGAAATGGATAACCGCATTTTACTCACCATCATTGATAAATTTAAGGGCGGCCCTGTGGGCTTAACTACAATAGCCACTGCGGTAGGTGAAGAAGCGGGTACACTCGAAGAAGTCTATGAACCGTTTTTAATTCAAGAAGGATTTTTACAACGTACGCCTAGGGGTAGAGAAGTAACGGCCAAAGCGTATACACACCTTGGCCGTTTAGCAGGCCTATCTAATAAGCCCAATTTATTTTCTGAGTAATGATTACTAAGGAGCTACAAGTCTAAATCCGCTTCCGTGAACGTTAACGATTTGAATTTGTGCATCTGCTCTAAGAAACTTGCGTAATTTAGCAATATACACATCCATACTTCTTCCGTTGAAATAGGTATCGCTGCCCCAAATCTTTTTTAATGCTCTTTCGCGTGGTAGTAGATCGTTTTTATGATCAGCTAACATTTTTAGAAGTTCATTTTCCTTAGGAGATAAAACATGAACAGTAGTTCCAATTTTTAATTCACGAAGTCTTGGATTGAAATGGTAGTCACCTAAATCAAATTCAATATTATCATTGATTTTATTTTCTTCTTCGTTACGTTTTAAAATTGCTTTAATTTTCAAAAGCAAAACTTCACTATCAAAAGGTTTTGTGATATAATCGTCTGCACCAAGTTTATAACCCTGGATAATATCTTCTTTCATGGTTTTAGCGCTCAAAAAGAATAATGGCATATCAGGATCCACGTCTCTAATGGCTTCTGCTACTGTAAAGCCGTCCATATTTGGCATCATTACATCCAACAAACAGATATCAAATTTTTCACGCTGAAAAGCGGCTAATCCCAAACGGCCATCGCGCTCAAGCGTAACATCGTAGTCTGTTAATTCTAGGTAGTTTTTTAAAACCATGCCTAGGTTGGTGTCATCTTCACAAAGTAAAATCTTGTATTTTTTTGCTTCTTCCATGGGATTACGTTTTGTGTGAAATAAAGAAATTTTAATAAGTGTTGGTGCAATTGAACCTCCAAATTTTTGTTAAAACAGCGCTAAACGAGTTGAATCGTCCCGTCTTCGTTCATTATCAATTTGTTTTCCGATTCTAAATAGTGAAGAACCTCCCAAATTGCCCCTTCATCCTCTTTACCTAGTGAAGCAAGCATTCGATCAATTGGAGTAGGGGTTGTAGATAAAATTGAATACAATCGCTGCTCAATACTCGTAAATCCTTTACCAGTTAGCTTGTCTTTTTTATGATGTGCAAGGCAGTAGTCGCATATGCCGCAAGCCTCTTTGGCAGGGTCTCCAAAATAGTTGCCTATAAACACGCTACGGCAGGCGCCTGGGTTTGTAGCAAAAAGGATAAGGGTATTTATTCGGTTGGTAAACGCCTCTTTTCTTTTGAGGTACTGTTCTTTATCGATATGTAAAAAAGCGGCTGGCGCGCGGTTGACTAAAAAATGAATTTGAGGGGTTTCTTTTTGAGGTAAATATTCGATAATGCCCATTGCCGCTAATTGTTGAAGTTGCTTTTGAATAGTTTGTATGTCTAGTTTACAAATACCAGCTATTCTTTTTTCGAATACCGAAATACGGTTATCAAATATACCTTGATAGCTTCTTAATAGCGCTTTGATAAGGGGTTCAAATTCCGGGTATGCCTGCTCAAAATTTTCTAAACTTTCTTTCGAGCAAGTAAAGCATACTTGTGTAGGCAAAAATATATTTTCAGAAAATTGGATATGCCCTTCTTGTTCCAATAATTTTAGTGTTTGCGTCACTAATATAAGGTCCAATTTAAAATTGTTGCAAAAAGCAAGCAGGTTAAAATCGTAGTAACCACCTTCACCAATCCCTACCGGTAATTGCAAATAATTGGCAATCGATTGGTATATATCTTTAATGGTAGCAATGGCTGGAAACCTTGTTTCATGCAGGGTACGCGCTTTGCTGATATCTGCTGCGGTAGCCAATAAAACAGCGTATGCTTTTTTTCCATCTCGGCCGGCTCTTCCTGCTTCTTGGTAATAATTTTCGAGACAGTCTGGTAGGTCATAATGAATAACCGTGCGCACATCATCTTTATCGATACCCATCCCAAATGCAGAAGTACATACCATGATACGCGTTTCTCCCAGCATCCATTTTTTTTGTTTTAACTGCCGATCCTCTGCATTAAGACCTGCATGATAATAATCGGCGCTTATTTTTTGAAGCTGTAAAAGTTCGGCAATATCTTTGGTTTGCTTTCTAGTGTTGCAATAAACAATACCACCCCCTTTTACATTATGAATAATTTCGAGGGCCTTATTCATTTTACTTTCTACTTCAAAATAACTGTAGGATAATGCAGGACGTACATACGATTGCCTAAAAATTGTATTATCTTTAAAAGATAATTTTTCAATAATATCCGCTTCTACTTCCTTAGTGGCGGACGCCGTTAATGCAATTACAGCAACACCTGGGAGTTCACTACGTAAAGCTGCAATACGCAAATAGGGAGGTCGAAAATCGTAACCCCACTGAGCTATACAATGGGCTTCATCAACAGCAATAAGTGAGATGTCTAAGGCTGGTAAATACTCTTTAAAGAGATTCGATTCAATCCGCTCGGGAGATAGGTATAAAAATTTATAAGCACCACTCGTGCAAGCCTGAAGTGTTTCTTTTACTGCTACAAACGACATGCCACTATGGATTACAGCAGCCTCAATTCCTTTTTCGTGTAGGTTATTTACTTGATCCTGCATCAGTGCAATAAGTGGACTAATGACTAGGCACATGCCATCTTGTAATAGCGCGGGTACCTGAAAGCAAATAGATTTACCTCCTCCGGTTGGTAGTAATGCCAGCACGTCTTTTTGTGCGATTACAGCATCGATGATTTCCGCTTGCAAAGGCCTAAACTGACTATGCCCCCAATATTTTTCTAGTATTTGTAATGATGTGGACATGCTGCGTTTAACGTGTAACCCGTTTAAAATTGAGTCTTATGGAATTGATTGCCAGTAATACATCACTTAGACCCATTACAAGTGCACCAAAGGTTGGATTTAAATAACCAAAGGCTGCAACCGGAATGGCAACAATATTATAGGCAAAGGCCCAAAATAAATTTTCTTTAATGGTGAGGTAGGTGTGTTTACCAAGTCCTAACGCCAACGGTAAATTTTTAATACCATGATTCATGAGTACTACTTGCGCACTTTGCATGGCTATTTGCGATGCCTCACTTAATGAAACCCCAACAGTTGCTTTGGCTAGTGCTGGCGCATCATTGATGCCATCACCCACCATAACGGTTGGAGCTTGAACACTTAAAGCCCCAATTTTATCTAATTTGTTAGCGGGCGTTTGCTCATAATAAAATTCAGTGATTCCTAATTCATTTGCAACGATTGCGCATTTTTCTTTTTTGTCGCCACTTAGTAATATGGGTTGAAGACCCATGCGTTTTAGTGTTGCAATGACTTCTTTGGCTTCAGGTCTCATTTCATCTGCTACATCTATGTAGCCTAATAGAATATTATTTTTTAGAACATAAACATTGTGACTATGGTCTGTGGTGTGCTGTGTAGCAACTTTAAAAGATCCTGCTACATAGGTATTCCCTTCTTTATCTGTGGCAAACATGCCTAGTCCTTTTTGCTCCTCAATTTTTTGCCATCTAATATCTTCTTTTGTTTTCCATGCTGCTGCAATGGCGTTTGCAATAGGATGGTTGGCATATTTTTCCAATGAAAAAGCAATTTGCTTGAAAGTCGTTTCGTCGATTGTTGCAGTTGGAGACAATGTAAAATTAGTAATCGTAAATTTTCCGGTTGTGAGCGTTCCTGTTTTATCAAAGACAACTTGTTTAATGCTTTTAAAGATTTCTAAACTTCTTGCATTTTTAAATAGCACCCCATTTCGAGCTGCTCTACCAAGTCCAACAGCAATGGCAGCAGGCGTTGCGAGGCCCATGGCACATGGACAAGAAATGACGAGTACGGCGATGCCTCTAAGTAATGAGGTGCTAAATGGCAGCGACGCTATAAAATATGTTCCTACAATAGTGAGTAAGGCAATACCAATAACAGTGGGTACAAAAATGGCGCTTATTTTATCGGCGAGTTGTTGAACAGGCGGCTTTTCTGTTTGCGCCTGTTTTACAAGTTGTAAAATATTAGCAAGCACAGTGCTTTCTCCAACAGCTGTAATGTACGCCTTGATGGTACCAGATTCTACCATACTACCTCCAATTAGCAGGTCGTTCATTTTTTTAATAATAGGCACGCTTTCTCCTGAAATAATGGCCTCGTTAATGCTGGCCTCGCCCCATAAAATTTTACAATCCATGGGTACGGTCTCTCCATTTTTAATGAGTACAATATCGCCTACTTTTAAACTGGTATTTTCTACTGGGAAAACAAGTTCTTGGTGGTTTTCATCAAAGGCAATGAGGTTGGCCATTGTCTTTTGAGACACCGCTAATTTTTTTAATGCAGCCTGCGTTGTTTCTATGGATCTGTCTTCTAAATAATTACCAAAAAAAACAAGGGTTAAAATAGTAGCCGTGGTTTCGTAAAACAAATAGTTTTCCGCTTCTCCTATAAGGGTTCCATACAAACTGTAGCCAAATGCAGCAAGTGCGCCAAGTGCTACAAGCACATTCATGTTAGGAATCCCTTTGGAAAGACTTTTTATCGCACTCTTACCAAAGTAACCCATGCCAACTATAAAAACAGGAATAGTTAATCCAAGTTGCACATAGGGGTTCATTAGAAAATGTATATGAACACCAGGAATCATGTGCAGCATTAGCGGCGCTGTAAAAACAAAGCAAAACCAAAAACGTTGAAGGGGAGAATTAAATATTTTTTTTGATTGTTGTTCTGTCGTTATTCCTTCTCCGGATACTTCGTAACCAAGTCCCTCCACTTCTTTTTGTAAAGCTTTTTTATTGGTATTTTCAGGCGCGTTAAAACTAGCTTCGCCGCTCATAAAATTCACTTTTACATCTTGCATTCCTGAACCAGTAAGTACCTTGTCTACACTAAGTGCACAGTTGGTACAGCTCATGCCTTTTACCTTCCAATTCACTTTTTCCATAAGACGTATTTTATTACAAAGTTACTTCATTCGGAGGCCTTTGTTTGTATATTTGTTTTATGGATCAAAATTTTACCCTAAACCAAATTAAGGAGGTGGCAGCTGCCGTTTGGAAAGAAGGAAAGGATACCCCTATTTGGGCTTTTTATGCGCCGATGGGTACCGGTAAAACAACATTGATTCATGCTATTTGTGAAGCCCTGGGTGTTACAGATACCGTGAGTAGCCCCACATTTGCGCTCGTAAATGAATACCAGCACTCAGGGGGTAGTATTTTTCATATGGACTGGTACCGATTAGGGTCTTTGGAGGAAGCTATTAGGGCTGGCATTGACGAGCATTTGCACAGTGATGATACCTGTTTTATTGAGTGGCCCGAAAATGTTCCAGCGCTCTTGACCGGTCCGGTATATGAAATACGCTTATCCCTCATCGATGAAAAAACGAGACATATTTATTCTAGTGTAAAATGTTAACTTTATAGATAAGCTGGCAAGACACTAGCAAATACAAATCATTATGGCTACTAGTAAACCCACTATTTCTACTTCTTTTTTATACGAAACCCTCGAAGAAACATTAGATATCAAACCCCTTGGGGCTAAATTACATATTGGTATCCCAAAAGAAACGGCTTTTCAAGAAAACCGTATCGCGCTAACCCCAGAGGCAGTGGGTGTTTTAGTTTCTAATGGGAATGAAGTTTCTATTGAACATTTAGCCGGTGAGGGTAGTCATTACTCCGATGCCGATTATAGCGAAGCGGGCGCAAGAATTGTTTTTGATAGACATGAAATTTTTAAGTGTCCAATACTTGTAAAAAGCGCGCCCATTGTATCTGAAGATTTACCCTTATTACAACTCAATCAAATTATCATTTCTCCCATCCACTATTCTGCATTACAACAGGAGGATATTCAAAAAATGATGGAGAAAAAAATCACCGCGTTAAGTTTCGAAAATTTTAAAGACGCTAGTGGTACGTATCCAATTGTACGAAGTATGAGTGAGATAGCCGGTAGTGCGGTTATGCTTATTGCTGCACAGTATTTAAGTAGTTTTAATAAAGGCAAGGGCGTGTTACTTGGTGGTATCAGCGGTATTCCGCCAACTAAAGTAGTGATTGTAGGTGCTGGTATTGTGGGTGAAAGTGCTACACGCAATGCACTTGCATTAGGCGCTTCTGTAAAAGTATTTGACAACGATATTTATAAGCTTAAACAATTACAAAATAATTTAGGCCAGCGCGTATGGACCTCTGTACTTGAACCTAAAATTTTAGCCAAGCAATTAAAAACCTGTGAAGTGGCAGTGGGCGCGCTTAGTAATGAATACGGTAGAGCGCCTGTTGTGGTTACCGAAGAAATGGTTGCCGCCATGAGGCCAGGTAGTATCATTATTGATGTAGCTATTGACAGAGGGGGTTGTTTTGAAACGAGCGAATTAACCAGTCATCAAAAGCCAACTTTTGTAAAGCATGGCGTGATTCATTATGGTGTGCCCAATATTCCATCTGGTTTTGCAAGAACGGCGAGTCAGGCCATTAGCAATGTGCTCATGCCACTTATGCTTACCATTAGCGATGAGGGTGGACTTGATGAAATGCTTTGGCATGATGTGAATGTGAGAGAAGGTATTTATTTATTTAAAGGTGCTTTAACTGATTTTTATATTAGTCAAAAATTTGACTTAAAATACACAGACCTTAATTTACTCATTGCCAGCAGGCGTTAAACAGCTTCAATATCATATCATGGAAAGAAGAAAATTTTTAAAAGGTAATATCCTAGCAGGTGCTGGTTTGGCTGCGGCTTCGATGCCATTTGTTACGAGTGCGGCTAGTAAATCTAATCTAGTAAATGGTATACTCGATTCAAAACCATTCACCGCTGATTATGCTTTTCATGATGGTATGTTTAGTGCACATGCCGGTCCCGATTTTATTGAGCAAATCAAATTTGCACATAGTGTAGGTTTTAGGTCTATCGAAGACAATGGCATGATGTCCCGCACACCAGAAATGCAACAAAAAATTGGTGATACACTTGCTCGATTAAACATGCGCATGGGTGTGTTTGTGATTGCCTATGATAACTGGCCA
The DNA here is from genome assembly GCA_947461125.1 of Bacteroidota bacterium. Classification (GTDB taxonomy): domain Bacteria; phylum Bacteroidota; class Bacteroidia; order Chitinophagales; family Chitinophagaceae; genus Sediminibacterium. The sequence continues at coordinate 20,521 of CANHHX010000024.1, forward strand.
CTTCAAGTTTCTTTAACAAGTGGTGACAAACAGTGGCGTGAAAAATTTATTAAATATTGTAAAGATTCGGTTGAAGTAGCAAAAAGATGTGGGGCTAAATGGATGACCGTGGTGCCTGGTAATTTTGATCGCAAACTTCCTATGGGCATTCAAACGGCAAGGGTGATTGAATCATTACGTTATGGTGCCGAAATTTTAGAAAAGCATAATTTAATTATGGTATTAGAACCATTAAGCGATACTCCTGATTTATTTTTAAGACATACCGATCAAACCTATTCTATTTGTAAAGCGGTGAATAGCCCATCTTGTAAAATTTTATTTGACATGTACCACATGCAAAGAAATGAAGGGAATATTATCGCAAACATTAATTTATGCTGGGATGAAACCGCCTATTTTCAAATAGGTGATAATCCGGGCCGTAACGAACCAGGTACCGGCGAAATGAATTACCAGAATATCTTCAAACACATCCACAACAAAGGTTTCAGGGGTATTTATGGCATGGAACATGGTAAAGCCGGTGGCGGAAAAGAAGGCGAAGTGGCACTTATTAATGCGTATCGTAACGCGGATAATTTTACTGTGGGAAGCTAATTTTTCCCATGCTTAAGGTAGGCGAGCCGGCAACTGCTTCGTTGGCTAAAACAGCAAACAATACCGCTTCTTTTGCATCCGGATGAACGCCGAGTGTTTCTAGGTTTTTAAAGGAAGCATTCGAGTATAAGTTTTGCAACTGCTGCATGATGTAGGCGTTATGAATACCCCCGCCACTTGCATAAACAACCACTTTTTTACTAGCATCACCTACCACTTTATGGATACCATCTGTAATTACGTGTGCTGTAATATAACTGAGTGAAGCCACCATGTCTTGATGCGGTATCGAAACAATGCCAGCAGTTTTACAAGCGGCTTCAATAAATTCTTGATTAAATAATTCGGGCCCAACTGTTTTAGGAAATGCAGCATTAAAAAATGGATGCGCTAACACAGCGTTTACAAACGCTTCATGGATGATGCCACTGCTTGCGATTTCACCGTTTGAATCGTAATTGAGGCCATTATAATTTGCTTTTACATAGCCATCAATAAGTGTATTGGCGGGCCCAACATCTGTGCTGATAACATGGGTGGTTTGTCCAGCAGGCAAATAAGTGAAATTAGCAATACCGCCCATATTTAGTAAGATTCTGTTTTCAGTTTCACTCGCAAACAAAATAGTATCACCATATAATGCAAGTGGTGCACCTTCGCCACCTGCTGCAATATGTTTTTGTCTAAAATCACTGATGGTAATAATGCCTGTTGCAGTGCTGATTATATCGCCATCGCCAATTTGTAATGTTGCATTACCATAAGCACTTTGCGGGTGCATAAATTTAGGGGCATGGTAAATGGTTTGGCCATGGCTTGCGATTAAATCGATATTTGAAGCTTGGAAACCCCAACTTCTAAGTGCCGATAAAACCATGCCGGCATGTACCCTAGCTATATGCGCATGTAAGAGGGTTACTAGTTCAAGATCTGCATGTTTGATCGAAAATATTTGTGCAACGGCAGTTTTAAATTCAGGCGTGTAGGGTATTGTAGTATGGTGGGTTACATTCACTTTTGTGCTTTTGCCACTACCCCAAATTTTACAAACAGCAATATCAAGTCCATCCACAGAAGTTCCACTCATAAGTCCCACAATGGTTCTCTCATCACTAGATGCAATGCGGCTTAGCGCTTTGATATTAGGGTTCATGCTTATTTGTACTTTTTAATATCAATCACTTCTTCACAAAAATGATATTCTGCTTTGTCATTACTACTTACAATGATTAATTTATGGGCGGCATAGTTTTGAATGAGTGATTCGTAAAGTGAATAACCAGCTTCGTCTAAATTGGTACATGGCTCGTCTAAAAATAAAACGGGCACATCAGAAAAAATAGCTTGTGCTAGTTTTATACGCTGCTTCATGCCGCTCGAATAATTTCTAATTTGTTTGTTGGCGGCAGCAGCGAGTCCGATGGTTTCTAAAATGATACTTGGTGTAATGTTAGGCATAAAAGATTTAAAGCTTTGGTGAAAAGCTAAAAATTCAAGCGCAGTCATTTCTTCGATGAGAGTAAGATAGGGTGCGCAAATACTAAGCTGTGTAAAAGCATTTTCGGGTGCTAATTCTTTCCCAGTATGCGTGTATTGAATGCTACCCTCTGATAATGCAGTGCTGCCAGCAATCGTTTGGAGTAGCGTGCTTTTGCCAGCACCATTGGGTCCAGTAATCGCATATTTTTTGCCTGCTTGAAATGTATAGGAGAGTCCACGAAAAATCCATTCCCGATTGTATTTTTTACCTGTTTGCTCGAGTTGGATGTGCATGGTATTAATCTTCTTCGCTTGCGCCTTTTACAAATCTTTTGATAATGCCGCGTCCACTTTCTCTAATAAAAGTTACAATTTCATCGCGCTCGTCACTAGCAGGTAATTCTTCTTCAATAAATTCAAGCGCTTGTGTAGTATTAAGTCCTTTATTAAAAATAATACGGTAGATATCTAATATATGATTGATTCTTTCTAATTCAAATCCTCTGCGTTTTAGTCCTACACTGTTTACACCACCATAACTTAACGGGTTGCGCACTGCTTTAATATATGGAGGAATGTCTTTGCTTACAAGGCTACCTCCGGCAATGTAAGAATGCTGGCCAATTGTTACAAATTGATGTACTGCACTTACGCCTGCAATCCAAACCCAGTCGCCTAAAACAACGTGGCCCGCTAGTTGAACGCTATTGCTTAAAATGCAATTGTCACCAATGATGCAATCATGTGCAACGTGCGAATAGGCCATAATTAAGCAGTTGTTACCCACTTTGGTTTTCCAACGATCGGTGGTACCTCTATTGATGGTTACAAATTCACGAATGGTGGTATTGTCTCCAATTTCTACGGTTGTTTTTTCGCCATCAAATTTTAAATCTTGCGGCACTGCACCTAATACGGCGCCAGGAAATATTCTACAATTTTTTCCAATACGGGTTCCATCCATGATGGTTACATTACTTCCAATCCAAGTGCCTTCTCCAATTTGAACATCACCGTGGATAACGGTAAATGGATCAATTTTTGCGTTGGGCGCTACTTTAGCATTGGGATCAATATAGGTATACGGATGTGTCATGTGTTTTTTTTAAAGTGCTTCGGATCTTTTAACGACTTGTGCAACAAGGTCTGCTTCTGTGGCTACTTTACCACCAACATAAACGGTGCCACGCATTTCGCAGATACCTCTTCTGATAGGTCCTGTAAATTCTAGTTTTAAAACCATGGTATCACCAGGTCTTACCATTTGTTTGAATTTACAGTTGTCTATCTTTAAAAAGTAGGTATCGTATTGTCCTTCTGGCATTGAGTTAATGCATAAGATACCGCCTGTTTGAGCGAGTGCTTCAATTTGTAGCACACCTGGCATTACTGGGTTGCCTGGAAAGTGACCTGGAAAAAACCATTCGTTAAATGAAACATTTTTTACGCCTACGATGTAGGTGTCTGTTAACTCAATGATTTTATCTACCAGTAAAAACGGATGTCTGTGGGGTAGTGTTTTTTCGATTTGCACCAGTGATAATACGGGCGGAATGGTAGGGTCATAAACCGGTACATCTTTAACGTGTTTGTTTTTTTTGATGTACTGTTTTATTTTTTTAGCAAAAGCAACATTGCTGCTATGACCTGGTCTGTTGGCAATAATTCTACCTTTAATAGGATAGCCAATCAGTGCTAAATCACCCACAATATCAAGTAGTTTGTGCCGAGCAGGTTCGTTTGGAAAACGGAGTTCTAAATTATTTAAATAGCCTTCGCTTTTTACTTCAATTTTTTCACGCTTGAACACTTTTGCAAGCCTCGACATTTCATCATCTGTTACGGGCCTATCCACTACTACAATAGCGTTGTTGATATCGCCACCTTTGATTAAATCATTATCTAGTAAGGCTTCTAGCTCGTGTAAAAAACAAAAGGTACGGCAAGGTGCAATTTCCGTTCTAAAATCTTTGATGGTTTTTAAGCCTGCGTGTTGTGTTCCTAATACCGGACTATTAAAATCGATCAGTGTTGTAATTTGATAATCAAGCGCAGGTAATAAAACCATTTCTACACGCTTGTCTTCGTCGTAATGAAAAATATTTTCATCAATGCTATACCACTGTTTGGTTGCATCTTGTTCTAGCACACCCGCTTTATCGATAAGCTCAATAAAGGGAGCCGAGCTACCATCAACAATAGGAATTTCTGGACCATTCACTTGAATGAGTACATTGTCGACACCCATCCCAACAAGTGCTGCCAAAATATGCTCAACCGTGCTAATTTTTGCATCCCCAACTTGAAGTGTGGTACCACGGCTGGTATCTGTTACCAAGTCGCAATCGGCCTTGATAATGGGCTGTCCTTCTAAGTCGGTTCTTTGAAATTGGAATCCAAAACCTGGGTTGGCAGGTTTAAGGGTCATGTCTACAAGTGCGCCTGTATGTAATCCAGTTCCGCTAATACCAATAGAGCTTGCTAGGGTATGTTGCTTGTCTGGGTTAAAGTGTTGATCCATGCTAGTGTGTTAAATTCGAAAAATCTAACACAAAAATATGATTTATGGGTGGTTAAACCACTGTTTTGGTCTATTTAGGCTCTTTTTGAACCAATTCTGCCACTAATTTTTCCAATTCTTTAACCCTTTTTTCCAATTCTGGTAGTTGTCTGGTGTAAACCTGGGTTTTTAATGATTGTTTGGCTTCTTCGGCAGGGAAGCCTGCGTAGGATTTTCCTTCGCCGTCTAGGTTTTTGGTGACACCGGCACCACCGGCTATTTTAACCCCATCGGCGATGTTTAAATGTCCAGCTATGCCGGCCTGACCACCAATCATTATTTTTTGGCCTAGTTTGGTACTGCCACTGATACCGGTTTGAGCGGCTATCACGGTTTGGCTTCCAATTTCTACATTATGGGCAATTTGAATGAGGTTGTCTAGTTTAACGCCTTTTTTAATAATCGTAGACCCCATTGTGGCTCTATCAATGGTGGTGTTTGCCCCAATTTCTACCTGGTCTTCGATAATAACATTGCCTATTTGAGGCACTTTTTGGTAGCTTCCGTCGGGTTGAGGTGCAAAGCCAAAGCCATCACTTCCAATAACAGTGCCTGCGTGAATAATCACATCATTTCCAATCACACAATCTTCATAAATTTTTACCCCCGCATGAACAGTAGTGTTGTTTCCGATGCGCACATTTTCTGCGATGTACACGCCCGGAAAAATTTTGGTGTTGTTTCCAATCGTTACTTTTTCACCAATGTATGCAAAGGCGCCAATATAAACATCGGTGCCAAGTGTAGCTGATGAAGCAATATGGCTAGGTGTTTCAATCCCTTTTTTTTGCTGCGCTTTTAAATTTTGATAGGTGGTTAAAAGGGTTGCAAATGCAGAGTAAGCGTCTTTAACACGCACCAGGGTTGCTGTAATATTTTTTTGTAATTGTAAGTTTTCATTTACAATAATGAGAGAAGCTTTTGTAGAATATAAATATTCTTCGTATTTAGGATTCGCTAAAAAAGAAAGTTGCCCAGCTGTGGCTTCCTCAATTTTACCAAATGAAGTAACCGTGGTTTCCGGACTACCTTCGATGGTTCCGGAAACGAGTAAGGCTATTTGTTGTGCAGTAAATTGCATACTAGAAAATTATAGTAGTTGACAAATGTAATTTTTTTTAACGGCAGCAGATAAATTTTGATGGATCAGGGCATTGTCAATTAATGAAATGTCTTTGATACTTCCATCTTTAAATAAAATATTGATGCGCTCGTCTTTGGTTTGGTAGAGTGTATTGGTGGCTGCTCCTGTGAAACATACATATTCTACTTCGGAAGGGTTTAATGCAAATGCGGTCAAACTTTCTTTTTGTTTTGTGGCAATGGCGTCTGGTAAAAAAGGCTCCGATTGAATGGTAGTTTTATACATTTTTCGGTTTAAAAAACGGCTACACAAAAGCGATAAAACCTTGTCTGGGTGTGCGCTCCACCGTTTTATAGCATGCATAATATCATGATCATCTAATGCGCAAAACTGGGCAAGTGCATACGCATCCATGGTGCCATTAAAAGTACCTAAAAAATAATCTAGTGCCGTCCCCGTTTGCATGGCTGCATCTGTGCTGGTATATAAACTGCGGGCACGTTCTAAAATTTTGACCATCATTTTTTCGGCAGATAAAACTGTTTTATGCAGGTATACTTGCCAGTACATTTGACGGCGCGCTACTAAAAATTTTTCGACCGAATAAATTCCTTTTTCTTCAATCATTAATTGACCATCTACCACTACGAGCATTTTTAAAATACGATCGTAACCAATTACGCCTTCGCTCACGCCGCAAAAAAAGCTATCTCTACTGAGGTAGTCCATGCGGTCTACGTCGAGCTGCCCGCTAATGAGTTGGTGTAAAAAAGGTTTGTGGTAAGCACCCGTAAAAATTTGTATGGCAAGTGTGAGTTGACCATCAAATGCAGCGTTCATTTCGTGCATGATTTGAAGCGAAAGTGCTTCGTGGTGTACGCCTTTTACCACCACATGTTCGAGCGCATGCGAATAAGGTCCATGTCCAATATCGTGTAATAAAATAGCTGCCTTCACGGCTATCTCTTCTTCTTCGGTAATTTCAGTGCCTTTGCTTCTTAATTCATTAACCGCGTTACCCATTAAATGATACGCCCCTAATGAATGATGAAATCTGGTATGCACGGCGCCCGGATACACGAGCTGCCCCATGGCCATTTGAGTGATTCTTCTTAATCTTTGGTAATAAGGATGGGCCAGAATTGAAAAAATCAGGGGGTGATTGATGGTAATAAATCCGTACACCGGATCGTTGATGATTTTTCTTTTGGGTGCTGCCATGCCTGTTGTTAAATTGTTAAACTGCCACTAGTGGGCTGCTGCGAAAATACAAATAGAAGTTCGATAGCAAAGAATGAAATAGATTTACGGAGCGTTTTTTAACTAAATACCTACAATTGATGCAATTAGGAAGGATCTTATGGGTTGATGATGAAGTAGATAGCCTGCAATCTCAACAAATCTTTTTAACTCAAAAGGGCTACGAAGTAGTTACGTTTACCAATGGGTATGACGCCATTGAGTATTTGGAATCAAATGCCATTGATAATGCCATTGACGTGGTGCTTTTAGACGAAACCATGCCTGGTATAAGTGGCCTTGAAACCCTGAGCCGCATTAAATTGGACCACCCGCATTTACCTGTGGTACTCATAACAAAAAACGAAACGGAAAACCTCATGAATGAGGCCATAGGTAGACAAATTAGCGATTACCTGATTAAGCCCGTGAATCCAAATCAGGTACTACTGAGTCTTAAAAAAATAATGGACAAAAAAGACCTGGTAGCTGCGAGCACCACGGCCGCTTACCAGCAAGAGTTTACGAAGCTATTTATGCAGCTTCAGGAAAATCCGGACTTTCATGAGTGGATGGAAATTTATAAAAAACTGGTGTATTGGGAACTTGAAATGGAGAAATCGGATAGTCCAGAAATGCGTGAAATTTTACAAGCACAAAAAAAGGAAGCCAACGCAGCATTTTTTAAATACATCAGTAATAATTATGAGAGCTGGGTAGCGCCAGGTGCAGCACATGCACCCATTATGAGCCATCAACTCTTGCAGTTTAAAGTATTACCGCATGTAGAGAAAGGAACGAGTACTTTTTTTATTTTAATTGATAATTTACGCTTTGATCAGTGGAAGGCCATCCAGCCCATTTTTCAAGAATATTTTAGGGTACTCGAGGAAGATACTTTTTACTCTATTTTACCTACCGCTACCCATTATTGTAGAAATGCAATATTCTCTGGTATGCTACCTATTGATATTGAAAAGAAGTTTAAGGAGGAGTGGAAAAATGACGATGATGAAGGCGGCAAAAATTTACACGAAGAAACATTTATGCGTGCCCATCTTACCAAGTTTAAAAAAGATGATTTGCGCGTGGGCTATCATAAAATCGTGAACCATGCAGACGCGCAACAGCTGCTTGCTAACATGCACAATTTATTGCAAAACGACCTGAGTGTTATTGTTTACAATTTTGTAGATATGCTCAGTCATGCAAGAACCGAGATGGAAGTTTTAAAAGAACTCGCTAGTGACGAATCTAGTTACCGAAGCCTTACCAAAAGCTGGTTTGAGCATAGTCCATTATTTCAGGCGCTTAAAAAAATTGCTGATAAAAAAATTAAAATTGTGCTTGCCACAGATCATGGAAGTGTACGTGTAAACAATCCTACTAAAATTATAGGTGATAAGCAAACCACTGCTAATTTGCGTTACAAACACGGACGCAATTTAGACTATGATGCCAAAGAGGTTTTAGCATTTAAAGATCCTACAAAAGCAGGACTTCCTGTTCCCACCGTAAACTCAAGTTATGTGTTTGCAAAAGAGGATGACTTCCTTTGTTATCCCAATAATTACAACCACTTTGTGGGCTATTATAAAAATACTTTTCAACATGGGGGGATAAGTTTAGAAGAAATGATTGTACCAGTCATAAAAATGGTTCCCAAGGGCAATTAATGTGAATAAATACTTTTTTCGAAATCTTGTTTTGGTAGGATAGTCGCTTACATTTGTTAGAACAATTTTTGTTGTAATTGACTATGAAATACACACAATCGAATTTAGATAAGTTAGGAGATATTTTAGGAGAATCTGAATATGTGGTAAGGTATGAGCGTGGAAC
>CANHHX010000025.1 GCA_947461125.1 Bacteroidota bacterium
CTGTTATGCCGCCAGGTGTAATGCAGAGTAGCTATGTACGGCAAGGATAAACGCTGAAAGCATCTAAGCGTGAAACCTTCCACAAGATGAGTTTACTTTTAAGGGTCGTCGAAGACTACGACGTTGATAGGCTATAGGTGTAAAGCTAGTAATAGCAAAGCCAAGTAGTACTAATTGCCCGTAAGCTTTATTTTTTTTCTTGTTATTATTTTTCCTTTCCAATATGTAAATTATTGTTTTATCAGTCTATTCATATAGACACCGATAAAATTACCTTCTTATGGTGATTTTGCCGGGGGTGTTCACCTCTTCCCATTCCGAACAGAGAAGTTAAGTCCCCCATGGCCGATGGTACTTGCATTTTGCTGGGAGAGTAGGTAGTTGCCATATTTATTAAAAAGCCTCGTATATCTTAACCGATAGCACGAGGCTTTTTTGTTTTAGGGATCTCTCAATTGAGTTTCAATATTCTTCATCCAGATGAAGCGTTGCACAAAACACCTTATCAAATAAAAATTGATGAATGTTAGGCATAAAAAAAGTCCCGCAATAAATGCAGGACTTTTTTTATGTAAGCTTAGAAATTTAGTAGATATTAATATCTGTTAAATCCTCCGCCTCCACCGCCGTTTCCACGGTCACGATTGTATCCACCGCCGCTTCCGCCGCGATTTCCACCACCACCGTATCCACCACGGCTACCGCCGCCGCCGCCGAAGCTCTTCTTTTTGAAGCCGCCTCTTTCGCCTTCTGGACGTGGAGTTGATTCATTAACAACAATCTTGCGCTCCATAACTTCTGTGTCGTGTAATTGACTGATAGCAGCACGAGCCGCTTCATCATCTGCCATTTCAACGAAACCAAAGCCTTTGCTACGGTCATTGTTAAATTTGTCTGTAACGATCTTTGCACTTGTTACTTCACCGAATGGAGTAAACAAGTTTTGCAGGTCTTCACTGGACATATTCCAGTTTAGATTTCCAACGTAAATGTTCATGTTCTTTAAAAAAATTAAGTGATCAAAAACCAATGATAATGCGTAGCCAAAACCTGAAACATTTACGAAAAAAAAACGTTCTGAGAAATGGAAGAACTGTCATTGGACATTTCGAAGGTATGTAATTTGTGGGAAACCAATTTTTTTTTATGCTTTTTTTACCCTTTATGGCATAAAAAAACCCGGCCAAAGCCAGGTTTTTTGTATAAAAGGTTGATTAGTAGTAGATTATTCGCCTACAACTTCAAAATCTATTTCAGTAACATTGCCGTTACCAAAGTCGATAGAAGCCTTATAAGCACCTAATTCTTTCACTTCTTCTACAATTGTGATACGCTTGCGATCAATTTCGTACCCTTTTTGGTCACGGATAGCACGTGTTAATTGTAATGAAGTTACTGCACCAAATATTTTACCGCTGGTACCTGTTTTAGCTGTTAATTTAACTGGGCTAGATTTTAGTACATCGATTACTTTATTGATTTCAGCTAACATTACCGCTTCTTTTTTAGCCTTAACTTTTAACTGTTCGTCAAGTTGCTTAAGGTTAGAAGGGCTTGCTTCAACGGCAAACTTTTGTGGAATTAAAAAGTTACGCGCATAACCGTTTTTTACAGTTACCAATTCACTTTTTCCACCTAAGTTGTCTACGTCTTGAATTAAAATTACTTGCATGTTGTTTTTGTTTTAGTTCCCAAGAGCCCAGCTACTGCTGTCTCTCGCCCGATTGCGAGATTAGGGAAGGTTACTAATTAGGGTATTACTTTAATAAGTCAGTTACGAAAGGTAATAAAGACATTTGACGTGCCTTTTTAACTGCGTCCTGTACTTTACGTTGATACTTTAGAGAGTTACCGCTCAAACGACGAGGTAATAATTTACCTTGTTCGTTGATGAACTTTTTAAGGAACTCAATATCCTTGTAGTCTACGTACTTGATGCCGTATTTCTTGAAACGACAAAACTTTTTCTTTGGTTTCTCCTGCTTAATTGCGGTCAGGTATTTTATCTCATTCTTTGCCATGTGATTAAGCCTCCATTTTTTGTTTTACCGCAAATCCGCCATTTCTTTTTACGTGGTTATACTCAACGGCGTATTTGTCGAGTTTCGTAATCATGTGACGCATAATTTGCTCGTCACGTAAAATTTGAATCTTAAGCTTTTCGTTAAGATCAGTTGGGCCGCTGTATTCTAACACCCAGTAAATACCAGTTGTCTTTTTTTGAATAGGGTAGGCCAGTGATTTAAGACCCCAAGGATTTGAATGCACTGTAGCTCCACCGAAGCTAGCAATCATATCTTGGTATTTTTTCTGAGAAGCTTTAAAATCCTCTTCAGAAAGAACCGGAGTGAAAATCACCATTAATTCGTAATTACTCATTACTTGAATTTTTAGGTTTAAAATTGGGTTTACCCAGTGGACTCCACCGAAATGGAGAATCTGCCAAATACAGATTTGGGGTTGCAAAAGTACGTAAAAGGGTTGATTTTACTGCATTTTTTACTCTATTTTTTCAAGTAAAACCAGAAAAGTTGGGAAATGGTCGCTAAACCCATCCCTAAACTGGTTCCCATCCCAGGTTCGAAGGGGGTAGCCCTTGTACCTGCCTTGTTGTTCAATCATAAAAAAGGCCTTGTAAACGTGGGAGCTGCCCAAAAACAGCCTACCAGTGTGCTTGGGCGGTATCCAACTCTGCGATACCAATATTTGGTCAAAAATACCCCAAGCATCCCTATTGGCAAGGGTTCCGTTCCCTTTTGCCAGCACTTCTACCCAAGGATTGTATAAATCCGACTTTTTAATCATTTTTAGCCCTCCACTCGATTGCAGGGCATGCGATACACTATAATCGGAAGGATTATCGTTTAAATCCCCCATCACCACAATTTTAGCAGACGGATCCTTAGCTATAATCGTGTTGATGTGGCTTCTGCACACCCTAGCTGCTTTACTCCTAGATTCGGTGCTTCTTTTTTGGCCACCTCTTCTGCTAGGCCAGTGGTTTACATAAATATGTACAGTGTCTTTAAGTAAAACGCCTTTAACATATAAGATATCACGTGTAAATACGGGTTCTTTATTTCTTGGGGCTAATTCAACTTCTAAGGAACGGTGTACCATAGGCGTAAAATATTTAGGTTGATAGAGTAGCGCTACATCAATACCTCTTTTATCTTTTGAATTTTCATGCACAAATAAATAGGCTCTATTTTTTAGGAGGGGATGTTTAATTAAATCGTTGAGTACGGTATCGTTTTCAATTTCAACAGCGCCTAAAATAGCAGGCCCATCGGTATTTATTTCAGCGCCTATTTTTTGTACAACCGTTGCCAAGTTACTTACTTTTCTATTATAGATAGAACTGCTATAACGTTTGGCGCCAGTTGGTAAAAACTCTTCGTCATCTATAATTGGATTGTTGATGGTATCGTAGAAATTTTCGAAATTATAAAATGCCGCAATACAGCTATGATGCCTTTGCGGCATGGGTTTAAAGGGCGTGTCTTCTTTTTTTAGCGTAGCCTTACAACTTGTTAGTAGGGTAGCGAAAATTGTTATCACTAATAACTGGTTAAGTCCCTTGAATGAATTGTACATCTCTTTTATTCGCTAATTACAATTATTTAAACTGGTATTTCACGCCAAACTTTTTGATGCATCATTTTGCCATTTGAACTGGATTAGATTGTGCGAGAAATCTATGTTATGCGCGCGATTTATGTATGTTTGATTTGTGTTTTTATGGCGGGTATATTGCGCGCGCAAAAACGAAGCAAATCAAAAGCGCTTCCCAATAAGTTGGTGCAAAAAGTGGTGGTATCGGAGCCTGACGAAATACCAATTGTGGTATTAGATCCTGACACCAAAAATGGTATGGAGCCTTCCTTTGTTGCATCTTCTTTGCATGCCAACAAAGACCCTTTTTATAACACGGCAAGTTTTGGTTTTGCAGCCGCAGGCTTTATGATTAAAGGGTTAGACGCTAGTTTTTCTCAAACCCTTTTAAATGGCCTCCCTATTAAAAGCTTGCTCACGGGGAGTCCTCATTTTGCTGTTTACTCGGGGCTGCAACAAATGATGAGAAAAACGGTAGTACTAGATGGCATTTCGGGTAACGAGCTTTCTTTTGGGAGCCTCGGTAACACAACAGGCGCAGATATTAGAGCAGTTGTGATGCCTAGGCAACATAAAATAGCAGTGACCATTGCCAACCGTGCTTATTCGCATAAATATGTTGTGCAAATGTCTACGGGACAATTAAAAAACGGATGGGCATTGGCCGCGCATCTAAATGCTCGTCTAGCAAAAGAAGGCTATTATAGTGGATGTGGTTACCAGGGGTATGGGTATCTGTTAAGCGTCGATAAAAAAATAAATGACCGGCTATTGCTTTCTTTGTCTTTACTCGGTGCGCCCATTGCAGCAGAGCGGCAAGCGCCTGTACTTCAAGAATCTTTACAATATTTTGGTGCCTATTATAATCCTAATTGGGGCATGCAAAATGGGCTCAAACGAAACGCAGTTAAAAGCACAACCCATTTACCTACACTTATTTTTTCGACAGCGTTATCGCTACCCGCAGCACAAAAATTAAATATTGCAATAGGGTTAACGGTGGGTGTTAAAAGTATTACCGGACTTGATTGGAATAGCGCTCCAGATCCGCGCGCCGATTATTATAAATACCTACCTAGTTTTTATAAAGATTCTGCACTTGGGGCACTCATGCAGGATAACTTACTTCAAAACCCAGGCAAAGGACAACTCGATTGGACGGGTATGTATACCTTAAACGCCATGTCTAATGAGCCTGTTATGCTTAGTGGTAATTCTAATTTGATCCTTCAAAAAAAAGCAGCTGTTATTGTAGAAAACAGAATGGATGCACAGCAAACGCTTGTGGCATCGCTAGTGTATCAGTCTCCAATTGGAAAAGTGGGACTATTTACTGCTGGCATCAACGCGCAATTAGAACGGCATCATTTTTATAAACGAGTACATGATTTATTAGGAGCACACTATTATGTTAACATCAATCAGTTTGCCGAAGATGCCTTACAAATCAGAACGGATGTGAATCAATTTGATATCGAAAATCCCAACCAAATTATTTTGCAACATCAAAAGTTTGGCTATAATTATGAAGCTAGATTTTTACAAACTGCTGCCTTTGTACAGTCTAGCTGGACTTTTGATCGTTTCGATATTTTTGCGGGCCTACAATTAACGGGTAATAGTTTTAATAGAGTAGGGCTAGTAAAAAATGGACTTTTCCCACTGCAATCAAAGGGCGCTTCCTACACGTATCATTTTACAAGCCCAGAAGCTAAACTAGGCATGACTTATAAATTAAAGGGGCGTCATTATTTTAGTGTAGAATTATTGTTGGGAGCCAGAGCACCTCTTTTTGACAACGTATTTGTTGCGCCAAAAATGCGTTCAACAGTTACAGATAATATCAGTTCCGAACAAATACGTTCGGCATTAATTGGTTATCAGTATCAATCCAATTTTTGTAAAATAGGGTTTCGCGCTTTTTTAATTTCACAAAAAGGTGCAAGGGATGTGCTTACATTTTACCACGATGGCTATCATAGTTTTGTAAATTATGCACTTACCGGCATTAACAAAATAATGCAAGGACTAGAAGCTAGTATCGATTTTTCTTTACGTGAAAATTTATCGTTGCAACTTATTGGGGCTCTTGGTGATTACCGTTTTAGTTCCAGGCAGATGCTTGTGGTGAGTTCCGATAATGACGCAGCAGTGCTTGAAAAAGGCACTGTGTATGTTAACAATTTTAGGGTAGCGCGCACACCCCAAAGGGCTACTGCTGTTAACCTTAGTTACCGACCGGGTTCTTTTTTTGCAACCATTAGTGCGCATTATATGGATAAGCGGTGGATGTTGTTTAATCCCATTCGGCGCACCTATGGTGCGCTTGCCACACTAGACACGCTAAGCGTTCAGCGCGCGCGCATTACAGCGCAAACCCAGTTGCCAGCTATGTTTACAGTTGGGGCTTTGCTAGGTCAGTCAATAAGGTGGTACCGCGTAAAAAACAAGCAGCCCCAAACTATTATGTGCATACTAAGCCTCAATAATATTTTGCAAAATAGCCCAGTGCTTATGGGTGGGTATGAGCAACTGCGTTTTGATGTTGCTAAACTTGATGTCAATAAATTTCCGCCCAAATATTTTTTAGGATATGGCTTTAATTTTTCTGGTACCATTTCTTTTACTTTTTAAAATACATATATGTCGATGCACACATCTTATATAGGGGTTAACAATATTTTTATTCGCTGGATTTGCATCTTTTTTTTATGGGGCACTTTTTGTAATTGCGAAAAAGTTTGGGATGCGCCACCTCTATATACGGGCCCCGCATTAAAAGCCAATATGTCTATCAAAGACCTGCTACGCCTGCATATCCCCAATAATTATGAAAAAATTAGTGCCGATTATATTATTGAAGGAACGGTAACGGCCAACGATAAATCCGATAATTTTTACAAGGCCATTATTATTCAAGATTCCACAGCAGCTGTTACCGTTAAATTAGACGGGTACAACTTATTTACAAAATATGCAGTAGGGCAAAAAGTGGGTATTGCACTGAATGGACTTTGGCTTTCTGATTATGCCGGTATGACACAAATTGGTATTGGTGTAGATAGGACCGACCCAGCATCGCCCTTTTTACTAGGCATCCCGCAACCACTCATGAACCGGTATATTAGCCTGTTAGCAGGCGGTAAATTAATGACACCTATTGCTGTATTGGCCACGGGCCTTGTTGATAGTTTAAAAGGATGTTTGGTAGCCATTGATCAACTAGAATTTGTAGTATCAGACACCGGTAAACCTTATTCCGACCTAGTCAATCAACTCCCCACCAGTCATACGCTGCGTACTTGTAGTATTGGAAATTTATATTTACGCACCAGTGGTTTTGCCTCTTTTGGAAATGCGTTAACGCCCAGGGGCAATGGAAGAGCCACCGGCATATACACCGTTTTTAGAACCCAAAAACAACTTGTTATACGTGACACTTCCGATTTACAATTAACCGGACTCCGGTGTAGTGTAACGGGCCCTAAAACTTTATTTGCGGAAGACTTTTCAAATACGCTTACCGACAGTACTTACAAAGCTGCTGGCTATAAAAACATCGCCGAAATAGGCGGTAAATTTTTTACCACTAAAAAAACATCGGGTAATAATTACCTCGAAATTTCGGCTTTTGCTGCTAGGCAAAACGCCGTGATAAGTTGGCTTATTTTACCACCCATTAACCTCGATCATTCTGCCAACGAAATCTTACATTTTGACACCAAAGATGGCTTTGACAATGGGGCTATTTTGCAAGTGATGGTGTCTACCAATTATGATGGCGGCAATAGTCCAGCTAGGGCAAGATGGACCCTGCTGCCGGCCTTAATGGCCAAGGGAAGTACGAGTGGCTTTGCGCCCCAATGGATCTTTTCCAATAAGCTGGATTTGAGTAAGTTTAAAGGGAGCGTATACATTGCGTTTAGGTATGAAGGCAATGATCCCTCGGCCGCCATGGGCAAGCTTACCACCAGTTTTAGGCTCGATAATATTATGGTTCAGGGCAATTGACCCAGAATTTGTGTCATCCTGTCAGAAAATACCCCCCAAAAGGGCCTTGGTACTTTATTTGTATAAATGCTATACAAATAAGTGAACTATGCAAAAAGGACAAATACGCGTACAAACGGAAAACATCTTTCCAATCATTAAAAAATTCTTGTACAGTGACCACGAAATCTTTTTACGTGAGTTAGTGAGTAATGCGGTAGACGCTTCTCAAAAAATTAAAACATTGTCTTCTATTGGTGAAGCCAAAGGAGACCTTGGGGAGCTTCGTATAGACGTGGTACTAGATGCCAAAGAAAAAACATTATCTATCATTGATAGAGGGGTGGGTATGACTTCCGAAGAAGTGGACAAGTACATCAACCAAGTGGCTTTTTCTGGTGCCGAAGAGTTTATGGATAAATACAAAGACGCCAATATTATTGGTCACTTTGGTTTAGGCTTTTATAGCGCCTTTATGGTGAGTGATAAAGTAGAACTCTATTCTAAATCTTTTAAAGACGCTTCTGGTGTTTTTTGGGGATGTGATGGCAATCCAGAATTTGAATTATATGAAGTAGACTACGCACAGCGTGGTACTAAAATTGTATTACACATTAGTGAAGAAAGCAAAGAGTTTTTAGAAGCTTCTCGCGTAAAAGCAATACTAGACCGTTTTTGTAAATTCTTACCTATTCCTATTTATTTTTCGGAAGTAGGGGTTAAAGAAGAAGGCGAGAAAAAAGACGAAGTAGTTGAAGAAAAATCAATTAACAATCCAGATCCTATTTGGGTTAAAAAGCCAAGCGAATTAACCAAAGAAGATTACGAGAAGTTTTACAAAGAACTCTATCCATTTGGCGAAACACCACTTTTTTGGATTCACCTCAACGTAGATTATCCATTTAATTTAACGGGTGTTTTATACTTCCCTAAAATTAAGCAGAGCTACGAAATTCAAAAAGATAAAATTCAATTGTACTGCAACCAAGTATTTGTTACCGATGAGGTAAAAGATATTGTACCAGAATTTTTGATGTTATTACATGGCGTTATTGATAGTCCAGATATTCCGCTAAACGTGAGCAGAAGCTACTTACAAGGTGATCCGAACGTTAAAAAAATTAACGCGCACATCACTAAAAAAGTAGCCGATAAATTAGAAGAAATATTTAAAGCAGACCGTCCAGCATTTGAAGAAAAATGGGAGAGCTTAGGCTTATTTGTGAAGTACGGCATGATGACCGACGATAAGTTTTTAGACAAAGCCGCTAAGTTTATTGTGATGGAAGACACCACTGGTAAATTCCATACCCTAGAAGAGTACAAAACTTTAACCGAGGCTACACAAAAAAATAAAGACGGCAAACAAGTTATTTTATACACCACCAATCCGGTTCAGCAAGACGCTTATATACAAGCGGCTACTAAAAAAGGATATACCGTTGTTAAAATGGAAACCCTGGTAGACTCGGCTTTCATTAACAACATGGAAATGAAGTGGGAGAACGTCACTTTTGTAAGAGTTGACGCGGATATCGTTGATAATTTAATTGACAAGCAGGAGTCTAACGAATCGGTACTTAGTAAAGACGACGCCGATAAATTAAAGGAACTATTTAATTTACAAATTGCAGATTTACACGTTACCACTGAGGTAAAAGGATTAAGCGCCGATAGCGCACCCGTAGTAGCAACTAGACCAGAGTTTATGCGCCGTATGAAGGACATGGCTGGCGTTGGTGGCGGCATGACTGCATTTTATGCGCAAATGCCAGACGAAGTAACCTTAACCGTAAATGGGAATCACCCTATTTATCAAACCTTATTAAAAGAAGGCAACGCCGAACTTCAAAAAAGTCAGGTGCGCAATTTAGCAGACCTTGCTTTATTATCTCAGGGTTTATTAAAAGGGAATGATCTAACCAACTTTATTAATAGAAGCGTAGATCTTTTGCAAAATAAATAAGTGTTATAAAAAAGCGCTGTTAAGCACTTAAACGAAAGTCAATCATTTTGAGCTGAATGGTTTTTTCATTATTCCATTCGTTTTCGTCGAGTGTAAAAACAATATCTAATGGCTGATTCATTTGTAGCAATGCAAATTTATCAGCCATTTTAAATCCAATACCTGATAGGGTCATGCCGTCTTGTTTGAGTACAAAACGAATATGCTGATCCTTTACAATTTTTGAGTAAGCCGTATTATTGACGCCCCTTGCAATAAACACAGGTCTCATATTTTCAGGTCCAAAGGGTTCCATTTGAGCTAAAATATTATAAAACCCTTGGTTGATTTCTTTAAACGAAATGGGTGCATCAATAACAATCTCCGGAACGAGTAAGTCGTCGGTAATTTGAGCTGCAACAGCTGCTTCAAATGCCACCGCAAATGCTGGAACGTTCTCCGGAAGCAGGGTCATGCCGGCGGCCGCAAAATGCCCGCCATAGCCAATTAGATGTTCTCGGCATGCATGTATGGCTTCATATAAATTAAACCCTACCACACTGCGCGCACTGCCCGCTGCAATGTCTCCACTTCTTGTTAATACAATGGTAGGTCTATAATAAGTTTCTATCAGTCTACTAGCCACAATACCAACTACTCCTTTATGCCAGGTTTCTTGGTACACAAAAGTTGTTTTTTTACCCGCGTGCGAAGGGTCGTTTATGATTTGTTCAAGGGCATCTTCTGTAATGGTGCTATCGGCTTCACGTCTATCCAAATTATCGGACTGGAGCATTTGCGCAAATTCAAGCGCCTTAGTGGCATCTTGTTCTATAAATAGTTGCACTGCTTTTTTGGCATCATCCATACGGCCTGCTGCATTGATGCGCGGGGCAATCACAAAAACCAAATTATTTAAAACCATTTTTTTCTCCACCTTAGAAAGTTGGAGTAAGGCCTTGATGCCAGGACATGGATTTTGATTTACTTTTTCAAGTCCATAATAGGCTAAAATTCTGTTTTCGCCGGTAAGTGGCACAATGTCTGCTGCAATAGCAGTGGCTGCTAAATCTAAATAAGTAAGATAAGAATTGTCCGGTAGATTTAATTTTTGTGCAAGCGCCATCATTAATTTAATGCCCACGCCGCAACCACATAATTCTTTGTAAGGATAAGGGCAATCGAGTTGTTTGGGATTTAAAATAGCAACCGCAGGTGGTAGTATTGGATCTGGCAAGTGGTGGTCACAAACAATAAAATCAATGCCTAGCGTTTTTGCATACGCAATAAGGTCTGTAGATTTGATACCGCAGTCCAGTGATATAATTAGGGAGCAGCCCGTTTCTTTGGCGTAATCGATTCCCATTTTAGAAACGCCGTAGCCTTCTTTGTAGCGGTGCGGAATATAATAATCCGTGTTGTTATGGATGCCACCAATAAACTGATACATACTAGCAACAGCCGTGGTGCCGTCTACATCATAATCACCAAACACAAGTATTCTTTCATTGGTATCACGCGCCGTTAAAATACGTGTAACGGCCTTGTCCATGTCTTTCATAAGCCAAGGATCATGAAGGTCAGAAAGTTGTGGTCTGTAAAAATCTTTTGAGGCTTCAAAGGTTTCGATACCTCTTGATACCAATATGCTACAAATGGTTTTGTTGATATTCAGGGCGGCTTGTAAGGCCTCCGTTTTGACTGCATCGGATGCTACTATCGTCCACCTTTTTTCCATTAATATTTTCTATCGGTTGTATATCTAACAAGTTCTTCTAGAGCCTCGCGCACTTCGGATGCAGGAAAGCTGTGTAGTATTTCGAGGGCTTCATCTCTAAATGCAAACATTTTATTTGTCGCATAGGTAATGCCGCCAAAATTTTCTACGGCTTCTAGCACAAAATCAACTTTATCTTTTTGGGTATTTTGATTTTTGATGATGTAAATTATTTTTTTACGCAGCGCTGCATCGCAGTTGTTGAGGGTATAAATGAGTGGTAGCGTTAATTTCTTTTCTTTGATATCGTTGCCCGTTGGTTTACCAATGGCTTCACTGCTATAATCAAATAAGTCATCTTTAATTTGAAAGGCCATGCCTACTTTTTCTCCAAATAGGCGCATTTTTTCTATCGCATCGTCGTTTTCAAAAGTGGTAGAAGCGCCCGCTGCACAGGATGATGCAAGTAGTGACGCTGTTTTGCCACCTATGATTTCGTAATATATTTTTTCGTCTAAATTGAGTTTGCGCGATTTTTCCAATTGTAATAATTCGCCCTCACTCATCAGTCTTACCGCAGTAGAAAGTAATTGAAGTACGCGGTGGTCTTTGTTATCTAGAGAAAGTAAAAGACCTTTTGATAGTAAATAATCACCTACTAAAACGGCGATCTTATTTTTCCATAAAGCATTGATTGAAAAAAAGCCCCTGCGTTCGTTCGCTTCATCTACCACATCGTCATGAACAAGGGTTGCTGTGTGCAATAATTCAACCAGCGAAGCGGCGCGGTATGAGGATTCATTAATGTCGCCGCCTAATTTAGCGCTGAGTAGCACAAACATGGGGCGCAGTTGTTTTCCTTTTCGGCGCACGATGTACTGCATGATGCGGTCTAGGAGCGCAACCCTGCTTTTCATGGCTTCCCTGAAGTGAACCTCAAACAGCGCTAATTCTTTTGATATTACTTTTTTGGCTAATTCCATCGCTTATTGGGCTGCAATATAGACAGGATTAGGCAGAATTTAACGAACTAAACGCAGCGAAATGCACATCAGACGCCTCTTATTAGGGTATTTCTCTTAGTATTTTTACTTTTAACAATGTCTAAGGCACAGATAGTTATTGGTTCTATGTTATTTAGAGTATTTTTGTATTATAATTAATTCTATAAGTTATGGCAAGTATGAAAAATGTTTTAATGGGCACCCTAGCGCTCATAGTTAGTACCGCTAGTTTTGCACAAACAGATTTTGGATGGGATTGGAGAGATTCTTCAAAAGTGGCAGTTAAAAATCAACCCCAACGAAACGAGTTTATCAACAATGTATTTCCTTATCCGGCTAAGCCACGCAGTCAGTGGGAGTTAGGTTTTGGATTGGGCATCGCTACTATGTCTGCCGATGTTGCATCTAAAGCAGGCTTTGGTGGATCCGTATCTGTAAGAAAAGCGCTTAACCACACTTTTTCGTTACGTGCAAGCATTGCCGATTTAAATAGTTCTGGTGAGCCAAATACCTACCAGCTTACACAAAATAGAGTGCCGTTTAAAACCAAAACACGTCAGTTAGGTTTTGATGTTATTGCATCGCTTAATTCACTTAGCTATTACAGAGCCAACCCTAAAACAAATGTGTATGTTTTAGCAGGTTATAGCCTTACAGGTTCTAAAGTAATGAACAAAACAACCCAGGCTGGCAACTTTCGTACCTTTTATGGTGCTGGACTTCCTGACATTGAAGAAGGCTTGTTAACCACTGGATTAGGTGCCACCGTTAATAATAGACAATCCTATGCTATTTACAATAGCTTTAGTGCTGGTGGTGGTATCTCATTTAAACTAAGTGATGTTATCAGCGTAGGTCTAGAACAACGCTTTACTTTTTCTGCTGCTGGATATGATTATTTAGATGCCGTTAAAGCAGGTAATAGCAATGACTATTTAGGACAAACAAGTGCTAGAATTAACATTAACCTAGGCGACCGTTCAAAAAAAGTTGCACCACTTTGGTGGCTTAATCCTAATAACTATTTATACCAGGAAATCAACGCTCCTAAGCACATGAAAATGCCAAAGGTTAAATTACCTGACGTAGACAATGATGGCGTTACAGATCAGTTTGACCTAGAACCTAACACCCCAGCTGGTGTAGCAGTAGATACACACGGCCGTGCAAAAGACACAGATGGTGACGGTGTTCCTGATTATAGAGACAAAGAACTCCTTACCCTTCAATCATGCTTCCCGGTAAACAATGATGGCGTAGGTACTTGCCCAGAGCCTGCATGTTGCAAAGAAGTAAAAGAAATGGTAAGTAACTTAAAAACAAATAGCGGATCACTTTGTGAAATTGGCGAATTATCTACCATCGTTTTTGATAGAAATAAAGCCAAGCTTTCTAAAGAAGCTACAGAAACATTAGCTACTGTTGCCGCTAAAATAAATGCCAATCCAAACTGTAATATCCGCGTATCAGGTTATGGCTACACGTCAAAATCTGCGCAGCAATTAAGTTGGGACCGCGTTAACGCAGTGGTTAAATATTTAACTGAAAAGCAAGGTGTTTCTGAAAGCAGGTTCATCTACAATGCAGGCGCAGTAGGCAACGAGCTTATTGTAACCTTGTTTGGTACTACCGATGCTGGAACCGGTGCAACATCTGCTCCGCACCCTAACTTAAAAAAGTAAGGTTCGAGAAATTTTTTATAAAATGCAAAATGCCCCGCTACGCGGGGCATTTTTGTTAGGTAAAATTTTTTGTGCTAAAAATCTAGCTCACTAAATTTAAATGCAGTTCTCCAAAATTTTGAAGCGAAGAAATTTTTAAATCTGCGGCGCCAAAACGTTCGTCTTTTTGCTGGGTCACATGCGGCACAATTACACATTTCATGCGTGCTGCTTTTGCAGCCACCAGTCCATTAAAGGAGTCTTCGAAACAAAGACAGTGCGTTGGGTGGGAGCCGAGCATACTCGCGCAATTTAAATAAACTTGTGGGTGGGGTTTACCATAAGGTAGGTCTTCGGCAGAGGCTGCTGCTTTTACATAAGGTGCAATGCCTGTAATTTTTACAACCAGCTCAATGAGTTCTGGTGGCGACGAGGTTGCTAGTCCAATTTTGAAATTTCTTTTCTGAAAAAAATCAAAAATGTAAGGAACGCCTGGCATTACATTGCCTGTAGATTCTATTTTTTGTAGAACTAATTCTACAATCTTTTTTTCCACCACTTTTAATTCGGTGTCACCAATATTAAAATAGTTAAACCACCACTGCACAAATTCTTTGGTACGAAGTCCGGTGGTTGAATTATATTGTTCCTCAGTTAGGTTAACGCCATACTGTTTAAACACTTCGGCAGCGGCATGATTCCACAGCGGTTCACTATCTACGAGTAGTCCATCAATGTCAAATATTACGGTATCAAGTTGCATGCTGCTATTATTTATGCACAAAAATAGGTTTACTGCCTTGTAATTTAACCTAAACTGCTACAATTTTAAACAAATGCATAACAATTTGTTTACATTCCTTATTTTGCAGCACATGTTTAATGTGTTGTTATGAATTTAATAGATCGATTTAGACATATTCGGGTAATTCGTACGGTGCTTTACGCGGTGGTTGGTTTTATTACATATCCTGGTTTGGTTTTAATAAATAAAGTAAAAATAGAAGGCACTGAAAATTTATTTAACCTACCTAAAAAGAATGTTTTATTTGTAAGCAATCACCAAACTTATTTTGCGGATGTTATTGCTTTCGTTCATATTTTTTGTGCGGTTAAATGGAGAAAGCACAACCGTCTAGGTCTTCCTTTTTATTTACTCAATCCATTTACCAATGTTTACATGGTGGCTGCCGCAGAAACCATGAATGCCAATTGGCTTACAAAACTATTTAAGCTTTGTGGTACCCTTACCGTTAAAAGAACTTGGCGTGCCGAAGGAAAAGATGTATCTAGAGAAAGAGACAGTGCCGACACCCAAAAAATAGATCAGGCTTTACACCATAGCTGGGTCATTACCTTTCCACAAGGAACCACCAAGCCTTTTGCACCAGGCCGAAAAGGCACTGCGCATATCATAAAAAATAACCAGCCTGTTGTGATACCTGTGGTGATCAATGGTTTTTGGAGAGCCTTCGACAAAAAGGGTCTCAACTTTAAAAAGCGCGGCACCATTTTATCGGTTCGATTTAAGGAACCCATGGTTATTGACTACACAGCACCGGTAGAAGAAATTCTTTCTCAAGTAATGGACGCGATAGAACAAAGCAAAGAGTATATGTTAAAAGGCAGACATCATTTGTTAGCACAAATGGGCAAGTAATTACTCCTTAATAAAAAGCGCCTTTAATTCATTGGCATCATCGGGCTTCATTTTTCCTGCAAGAATCAAACGAAGTTGTCTGCGTCTGAGGGCTCCATCAAACAATCTTTTTTCAAAATCTGTTTCAGGAATTAATTGCGGAACCGCAGTAGGTCTGTTATTAGGGTCTAGTGCAACAAATGTAAAATAGGCTTCGTTACTTTCGTATTTCTCTTGCTTTTGTAAATCTTCTCCCCACACTTTTACATAAATTTCCATGGAGGTTGTAAACGCTCTACATACATGCGCTTCTATATGCACAATATTGCCTAGCTTGATTGGATTTTTAAAACTTAAATTATCAACAGAAGCGGTCATGCTAGGCAGGTTGCAATGTTTACCCGCTGCCATACCGGATGCAATATCCATCCAGTACATAAGTCGTCCGCCCATTAAATTGCCAAAAGTATTGGTATCGTTTGGAAGAACCAGTTCATTCATTACAATAAAACTCTCACTCGCTTTTTTTGCTTCCATAGTTGTTTGTATTTATGTCAAAGGTAACAAAGCCAATGCTTATTAGTTCAAGATGCGTAAACTAGATAACAACCTGTTCCAATGTTTGTAAAAAAGCTGGGTCCACATCGGCGCCAATGCCAGGTGCATCACTTAGTTCGAGGTGCATGCCTTTGTAGTTGGCCCCACCAGTAACAGGATCTATTTTATGCCCTAGTAAACAAGTGTCTAAATCGTAAAACTTAATATTATCAAGGCTCATGGCAAGGTGCACTTTTGCACTCAGGGCCAGCCTGCTTTCTAACATGCCACCAAGCATACAAGGGATACCTGCGGCTTCTGCCACTTTATTAATGGCAAGTGCTTCTTTAATGCCTCCACTTTTGGCCAGTTTAATATTGATATAAGTACACGCTTTGTTTTCAATCATTCTTTCTGCGTCATGGTGTGTGTATACACTTTCATCTGCCATAATTGCAATGGGAGAAATAGCACGTAGTGCAGGTAATAAATGATCATTAAACGTGCGCATGGGTTGTTCGCAAAACTGAATATCATATACACCAAGTCCGGTAAGTGCAGTAACTGCATCATCATAAGACCAGCCCTGATTAGCGTCTATTCGAAGTATAATATTTGGTCCAACGGCTTCTCTAATTTTTTGAATACGCGCAATATCGGTTGCTGGATCTTTACCAAGTTTTACTTTGATCATGCGCACGCCATCTGCAATAAATTTTGCAGCGGTGTCCGCCATGTTTTGTGGCGTGTCTATTCCAATGGTTAAATCACTTTCAATATCTTTTATCTTTCCGCCTAAATACTTGTACAAAGGAAGCCCAGCATTTTTTGCAGCCAAATCATACAGGGCCATGTCAAAAGCACTTTTGGCGGTATAGTTGCGCGCCGTAAACAAATCAAGTTCTGCGAGTCTCGCATCTATATCAAGTGCATTTTTGTTTTTCCAAATGGCTGCAAAATCTTTTGCCATTTCATAACAAGTCGCCTGCGTTTCACCAACAATCATGGGAAAAGCAGAGCATTCGCCAACTCCAATATGATCTGTGTTTGTATGTATGCGAATCAGTATGTTTTGCGCAAAATGCATGGTGCCCGTTGCTATGGTAAACGGCACCATCGGGATCGAATATTTATAGATCTCTATTTTTAAAATTTCCATGCCCAAATTTCTTTAATTATTTAATACGGTCCTTATTTTATTGAATGCAAACAAAATAGGCCATGTCTTGTTATACTCAAAAACAAAGTCATGGAAACGATTAAAGGCAAACGCGTACTCTTATTTGGTGCAACTGGCGGCATTGGCGCAAAAGTAGCTGAACTATTAATTGGCGGTGGCGCCACAGTGTTTATGCTGGCTCGAAATGCACAAAAATTAGAGGAACTGGCGTCGCGCTTGTCGGTTCCAGCGGGTCAGTATTTTACAGCCGATATTACAGATGCTGCTGCTGTGGACGCTGCCGTTGCTCAGGTGGTTGCAGGTGGCGGGGTGGATATCCTCATTAATGCAGTAGGTGTGGGCATTATTAAGCCCCTAGAAACACTTACCCATCAAGACTTCATGGATTCCCTTCAAATTAATTTAGTGGGTAGTTTTAACGCCGTAAAAGCGGTTATGCCTGCTATGAAAGAAGCTAAAAAAGGCCTGATTATTAATATTCCGGGTGTACTTGGTAAAGTGCCCATGGCCGGAGCGGCTGCCTATAGTGCTAGCAAATACGGCATTGTTGGTATGATGCAAAGCATCAGAGAAGAAGTAAAACGTACCGAAATCAGAATCACCAACCTCTTTTTGGGTGGGGTTGACAGCCCTTTTTGGGATACCATCGATTTACGCGTCCAAAAAGATAAAATGATTGTGGCAGAGGAAGCTGCTAGGGCTATCTGGTTTTTATGCCAGCAGCCTAGATCAGGGGTAGTAAGCGAAATGGTGTTACAGCCATTTAATCATCAGGCTATATAGGTCGAGAAGGCTGCATTTTAGCCTACCTACTATAATTTCTTTTTTATATTGCGACCTGTTCCGATATTCGCGGTCACGAACAATTGTTAGCGATGAATATTTCATTTGAGAATACCCAAAATGCTTTTGCCTACAAGTCTACCAAGGCTTTAAAAAGTGCAAAGCTTTTATTTGGTTTTATGGGCTACCCAAAACTTGTTCAGTTGGGTACAAGAATAGTGCCTGCCCTTTTAAAAGCAGGACTCCCTATTAAAGGCATTATTAGAAATACCATATTCAAACAATTTGTTGGTGGTGAAACATTAGCAGAGACCGTTCCTGTAGCTCAGATGCTTGCCAAACATAATGTAGATGTTATTTTAGATTACGGTGTAGAAGGAAAAGAGGGCGAAGAAAATTTTGATCAAGCAACGCAGGTTTTTATTGATGTGATCAATCATGCAGCATCACAAAAAAATATTCCATTTATTAGTATTAAAGTAACGGGTCTTGCAAGTCATGCGCTTTTACAAACGCTACATGAAGCACCGCGTTTAAGAAGTGGTATTCATGACAATGAAATGGAACAAGCTGCCTGGGGCCGCGTTAGAGACCGTATGTACGCGATTTGTGAAGCGGCTGCAGAAAAAAATATTGGTGTACTAGTTGACGCAGAAGAAAGTTGGATCCAAGATCCCATAGACAGGTTAACGATGGAGATGATGGCGGAGTTTAACAAACAAAAAGCCGTTGTTTTTAATACCATTCAATTATACCGTCACGACCGTTTGCATTTTTTGCGCATCTCGCATCAAATTGCTGAAGCGCAAGGTTTTGTTTTGGGTTTAAAATTAGTACGCGGCGCCTACATGGAAAAAGAGCGTGCAGTAGCCCTCGAAAAAAACAAACAGTCGCCGATTCAAATATCCAAAGAAGCCACCGACGCAGACTATGATGAAGCGGTTCGTTTTTGCATGGATCATATTCATTCTACTGCTGTAATTATTGCATCACACAATGAGCAAAGCAATTTATTAGGTGCAAAATTATTAGATGAAATGATGCTGCCGCACAATCATCCGCACGTACACTTTTCGCAGTTATATGGCATGAGTGATACTATCACCTTCAACCTTGCCAAAGAAGGATTTAATGTGAGTAAATACCTGCCTTTTGGACCTATCCAAGATGTGATTCCATATCTCATGCGCAGGGCGCAAGAAAATACCAGTGTGAGTGGCCAAACCGGCCGTGAATTAATGCAGTTAAATCGCGAGTTGGCAAGGCGTAAATCCCTGTAAACACTACGGTGTAGAAGCTTTTGACTCTAATTCACAGATTCTCCCCAAAATCTATTTTGGCTCTAAACATCCCTCTTGATGGCGTAATTTGCAGCCATGCAACAGTACTTAGATTTACTTCAACATATAGTAGATAACGGCACCGAAAAAACAGATCGAACAGGCACTGGAACCAAGAGCTGTTTTGGCTATCAAATGCGCTTTGATTTGCAAAAAGGGTTTCCAATGGTGACCACAAAAAAGCTGCACGTAAAAAGTATTTTTTACGAACTGTTGTGGTTTTTAAAAGGCGATACCAATATCAAATATTTAAAAGACAATGGGGTTTCTATTTGGGACGAGTGGGCCAATGAAGCAGGTGAGCTAGGTCCGGTTTATGGTGAGCAGTGGCGCAGTTGGAAAGGAGCGGATGGGGTAGTAGTAGATCAAATTACAGAGCTCATCAAACAAATAAAAACAACCCCAGATAGCAGACGACTTATTGTAAGCGCATGGAATGTGGCAGAGCTTCCAAAAATGGCGCTCATGCCTTGTCATACCCTGTTTCAATTTTATGTAGCGGATGGAAAATTAAGTTGTCAGTTGTATCAGCGCAGTGCCGATGTGTTTTTAGGGGTTCCTTTTAACATTGCTTCTTACGCTTTATTAACAATGATGATTGCGCAGGTTTGTGATTTACAACCCGGCGATTTTGTACATAGTTTTGGCGACGTGCATTTGTACAACAATCACATCGAGCAGGCAAAGCTTCAATTGACAAGAACGCCATTTGAACTTCCTACTTTAAAAATTAATCCGGCGGTAAAAGATATTTTTAGTTTTGACTTTTCAGATTTCACTATAGAAAATTATCAGTGCCATCCGGCTATTAAAGCGCCGGTTGCGATATAATCTAACGGTATCATATTATTTACTTTATAACAACAACTATGATTGTTTCATTAATTGTGGCGGCTGGTACAAACAATGCCATTGGTAAAGACAATCAATTGTTGTGGCATTTACCCAAAGACCTTCAATTTTTTAAGCAAACCACCTGGGCCATGCCCGTGGTGATGGGGCGTAAAACCTTTGAATCCCTTGGTGGAAAGCCCCTTAACGGCAGGGTCAATATTATTATTACCAGACAAAAAGATTGGTCCCATGAAGGAGTTGTTGTGGTACATTCTTTAGCAGACGCATTATTTTTTGCAAAAGAATCGGATTACAAAGAAGTTTTTATTGCAGGTGGTGGCGAAATATATGCCCAGGCAATGCCTAAGGCACATAAATTATACATGACACGTGTTGATGCAGTTATTGATGGTGATACATTTTTTCCTGAAATAGAAACTTCTGATTGGGCGCTATCAAATGAAGTGTCACATGCCCCGCATGAAAAACATGCATTTGGTTTTTCTTTTCAAACCTGGCTTCGCAAATAAAATTTTCTAGCTTATTATGTATGGACACTTTACGTTAGCACTTAAATATCTACGCTATTTGTTTACAGCGGCTAACGGAAAAGGGCATGGCGTACATTCTCCATTTGTTTTTGAATTTATTACGCGGGTGTTAAATGATCGTCGAAATTTTTATGCATTTGAGGCGATCGAAAAAATTAGACTGGATCTGATGTCTAATCATGATACCATCGAAATTGAAGATTTTGGCGCAGGTTCACGCGTTGCAAAAACCAATAGCAGAAAAATAAGTGCAGTTGCCAAAGGGTCTTTAAAGCCTGCACAATACAGTCAGCTTTTATTTAGAATGATTGATTTTTATGCACCTGGGCAAATTATTGAACTAGGCACTTCACTGGGAATTACAACTGCTTATTTAGCTTCTGCTAATCCAGCAGCCACGGTAACTACTTTTGAGGGCTCAAGTGCAATTGCACAAATAGCCAATCAAAATCATCAGTTGTTAGGGCTTTCAAATATTACTTTGATAGAAGGGAACTTTGATGAACAACTACCTAAGTGGCTTGCACAAAACAAAAGCATTGATTTTGCCTTTATAGATGGTAATCATGCTTTTAAGCCTACCATGGCTTATTT
Organism: Bacteroidota bacterium; assembly: GCA_947461125.1. Classification (GTDB taxonomy): domain Bacteria; phylum Bacteroidota; class Bacteroidia; order Chitinophagales; family Chitinophagaceae; genus Sediminibacterium. The sequence goes on from CANHHX010000025.1 coordinate 21,391, forward strand.
CGAGTCTTTATTAGAAGTTGTTCATGATTCCACAATACTGGTTTTTGACGATATTCATTGGAGTGAAGAGATGGAGCAGGCCTGGGCCCAAATAAGCATTCATCCTAGGGTTACCCTTGCTATCGATCTATTTTTTATTGGGGTTGTTTTTTTTAGGAAGGAATTTGCTCAAAAACAGCAGGTTTCCATCCGTTTTTAAGAAGAATTAATAAAAGGGCTATCTAATTAATAAGTAAATTTGCACATGATTCTTGGAATACTTAAAGAAACCAACAACGATAAGCGCGTGTCGCTTTTACCAGAGCAGGCTGCTGTTTTGGTGGCAAAGCAAGTAAATGTAATCGTAGAAACGGGCGCAGGTAATGCGGCCTATGCATCAGACACTACCTACATCGACAAAAACGTTACTGTAAAAGACCGTGCTACTGTATTGTCTACCGCAGACCTTGTACTTTCTATCAATCCACTTTCTAGTGCCGAAATGGCGCAACTAAAACCTGGTGCCGTTGTACTTGGTACATTTCAGCCTTTATTTAATACGGATCTTGTAAAGCAAGCCATCGATAAAAAAGCGAGCTTGTTTAGTATGGATATGATTCCGCGTACCACGCGTGCACAAAGCATGGACGTGTTAAGTAGTCAAGCAAACATTGCAGGTTATAGAGCGGTGTTATTAGCGGCTACTATGTTTCCTAAATACTTTCCGATGTTTATGACAGCGGCAGGAAGTATCCCGCCGGCTAAAATGGTTATTATTGGAGCAGGTGTTGCTGGACTCCAAGCTATTGCAACCGCTAAAAGACTCGGCGCTGTTGTAGAAGTGTCAGATACTAGACCACAGGTGAAAGAAGAAGTAATGAGTCTTGGTGCCAAATTTATTGAAGTAGAAGGCGCAGCCGATGCATCAAAAGCAGGTGGATATGCGGTTGAGCAATCCGACGAATTTAAACAAAGACAACAACAAAGACTTGCAGAGTCTATTGCAAAAGCAGATATTATTATTACAACGGCACAAATTCCTGGCAAAAAAGCGCCTATATTAATTACCGACGCTATGTTACAATCTATGAAGCCAGGAAGTGTGGTGATAGATTTAGCAGCTGCTACCGGTGGTAATACGGCTGTTACAAAAAATAATGAAACCATTGTTTATGAAGGGGTAACTATTTTAGGCAATAGTAATTTGGCTTCTGACATGCCTTCTGATGCAAGTAAATTATATGGCAAAAATATTTTAAACTTTTTACAACTCATCATCACCAAAGAAGGTGCACTCGAATTAAATTTTGAGGATGATTTAGTAAAAGGTTGTTGTATGGCGCACGAAGGTGCAGTGGTAAACGAGAGAGTAGCAGCACTGATCAATTAATTTTTTTGAAAAAAATAGTATGGAAGCAATTTTAACCTGGGTAAACGCACATATCGACATCATCTACATTGTGGTGCTTTCGATTTTTTTAGGTATCGAAGTCATTGGTAGAGTGCCAAGTGTATTACACACGCCACTTATGAGTGGTGCCAATGCCATTCATGGTGTTGTTATTATTGGAGCTATCATTGTAATGGGGAAAGTAGAGCCAGGACATTACGTGACCCTGATCATTGGCTTTTTGGCCGTGGTGCTTGGCACATTAAATGTGGTAGGTGGTTTTGTAGTTACAGACCGCATGTTGGAAATGTTTAAGAAAAAGAAATAATCAAGGTAGCTGCCATTGTAGCATCAAATAAATCATTTATGGAATTAAGCATACTTACAATTTGTTATTTAATCGGATCCCTTACATTTATTATTGGACTTAAAATGTTGTCGCATCCAGAGTCTGCGCGTAAAGGAAATATGGTGGCTGCGGTAGGTATGTTTATTGCTATTTTTGGAACTATCTTTTTATACCAAGAAAATGGTGTGGGGTTACATAACTACGAATGGATTTTTGGTGCATTGGTATTAGGGACAGTTATTGGTACGCTTGCTGCAAAGCGCGTAAAAATGACAGCCATGCCAGAGCTTGTAAGTTTATTTAATGGTATGGGCGGTGCATGTGCGGCTTTAATTTCTGTGATCGAATTTGGTCATATTGCTGCTTTATATAGTGGCGAACATCCTGATCAAGCAGCTCCGACACAGGGTACGTTACTTACTATATTTTTAGGACTTATTATTGGTGCGGTATCTTTTGCAGGTAGTATTATTGCTTGGGGTAAATTAAATGGTAAAATCAAAGATTTTTCTTTTAAAGGACAACAGGTATTTAACCTTGTATTATTTTTTGCAACACTAGCGGTTGCAGGTTATTTAGTGTTTGCTATTGATAGCAGTAATTATTTACTGTTCTATGGTATTTTAGTGGCAGCGCTTATTTATGGTATACTCTTTGTACTTCCAATTGGTGGTGCCGATATGCCAGTGGTAATTTCTTTATTAAACTCTTTTACTGGTGTAGCTGCAGCTTGTGGCGGATTCTTATACAACAACAGCGTTATGTTAACTGGTGGTATCTTAGTAGGTGCTGCTGGTACTTTGTTAACGGTGCTCATGTGTAAGGCTATGAATAGAAGTTTAACCAATGTGTTAATTGGATCATTTGGAGGAAACGCTGCTGCTGGTGGTGCTTCTGCTGCTGGTTCGCAAGGCGCGTACAAAGAAATATCTATTTCTGATGCGGCAGTGTGTATGAGTTATGCCAACAAAGTTATTATTGTTCCTGGATATGGATTAGCGGTTGCACAGGCGCAACACGTATGTCACGAATTAGAAAAATTATTGGAAGAAAAAGGCGTTGATGTTAAATATGCCATTCATCCAGTGGCAGGTCGTATGCCAGGTCATATGAATGTGTTATTAGCAGAAGCAGATGTTAGTTATGATAAGCTCATTGAAATGGAAGAAGCCAATGACGAATTTAAATCTACAGACGTGGTACTTATTTTAGGTGCCAACGACGTAGTAAATCCAGCTGCTAAAACAGATCCTGCTTCTCCAATTTATGGCATGCCAATTTTAGAAGTAGAACAGGCTAAAACGGTAATCGTTAATAAAAGAAGTATGAAGCCTGGTTATGCTGGTATCGAAAATGAATTATTCTTCCAGCCTAAAACTTCTATGTTATTTGGGGATGCAAAAGCTGCGCTACAAAAATTAGTTGCAGAAATTAAATCTTTATAATTTGTCTTTACCTGCACCATTTTTACAATCATTAGAAGGGGTAGTAGGTTTTGATAAAGCTGCTTTTGAAGCAGTGCATAGTAGCGGTGAAACCGTTACGGCTATTCGTGTAAATCCAAATAAAAATCCAAATCATCTTTTATTTGAACATACAAGTCCGGTGCCTTGGTGCCCGCACGGACATTATTTAGAGTCGCGTCCTTCATTTACATTAGATCCTAATTTTCATGCCGGTGCTTATTATGTACAAGACGCGAGTAGTATGTTTTTATGGCAGGCACTCGAGCAAGTTGTAGGAGATAGTGATGGTTTAAAAGTGCTTGACTTGTGCGCAGCTCCTGGTGGAAAGTCTACACTATTAAGCACGTATTTCAGTAGCGGCCTTGTAGTATCTAATGAGGTTATCAAACAGCGCGCAGCGGTGCTAGTAGAAAATACAAGTAAATGGGGTGCGCATAATATGGTGGTTACAAATAATGATCCTTCGCATTTTCAATCACTCCCTCAGTTTTTTGATGTAATGGTGGTTGATGCGCCATGTAGTGGGAGTGGACTTTTTAGAAAAGACCCTACCGCCATGGATGGATGGAGTACAGACCTTGTGGCACTTTGCGCCCAAAGACAACAGCGTATTTTGGCTGACGCATTGCCGGCGCTGTCGCTCGGCGGAACACTCATTTATGCCACATGTTCTTATGATCCTCACGAAGATGAACATATTGCAGACTGGTTGGTAAATGAAATGGGGTTAACGCCGCAAGCTATTGATATAAATAATTACCCAGGCATTGTAGAAACCACAGCGCCTATTTCTAAGGCACCTGGTTGCCGTTTTTATCCAGATCAAATTAAGGGGGAAGGTTTTTTTATTGCGGCCTTTAAAAAAGAAAAAGAGGTTAGTAATACGCTTCCGAGTTTTAAATCTAAAGACGCGGTTCTCGAAAAATTAACCAAAAAAATGCAGGAACAAGTAGCGGAGGTTTTGCCTACTAACGATTCGATTACCACTTTTTTGCAGTCTGGTATGATTAAAGCCATCCCAGCTGTATTTGAGGCAAGTATTTTGCATTTGGCATCACAACTTTATATTAAAAAAGCAGGCGTATCTGTTGGAGAATTAAAAGGGAAAGATTTTATACCTGCCCACGAGTATGCACTAAGTTATTTACCACTTGATACATGTAACAAAGTGGATTTAGATAAAGAGGAGGCGCTTTCGTATCTTCGAAGAGCCGATTTTAATTGCACGGGACCAAAAGGATGGTGTTTGATGCGTTATAATGGACTTGGGTTAGGATGGGCAAAAATTTTACCCAATCGAATCAATAATTATTACCCACAAGAGTGGCGGATTTTAAAAGCATAAATCATACTTATGAAAAATATAATTTTATACATCTTAAGTACTGCCTTTTTTTTATTGGCTTGTAATTCTAATGCTCAAAATGTAGATGCTAATACTTTTGAGCAAAAAATAAATGCAGGTGGTGTGCAAGTATTGGACGTGCGAACAGCTGGAGAATTTAGCGGCAGTCATTTAAAAAATGTAATGCTTGCAGACTGGACCAATAAGGTCCAATTTGAAGAGCGTATAAAATATTTAGATAAAAATAAAACCCTCTTAGTATACTGTGCAGCTGGTGGTAGAAGTGGACAGGCTGCTGTTTGGTTAAAAGAACAAGGCTTTAAAGAAGTAGTTAATTTACAAGGTGGCATAACGGCCTGGAATGCTGCGGGTAAGCCAGTTGTAAGAGAAGGAGGCACAGTAGAACTTTCTACTGCGGCATTTAATGCAACGATTGCTAGCAGTGGCATTGTGCTTGTAGATATAGGTGCTGCATGGTGTCCACCTTGTAAAAAAATGGAGCCTATATTAGACGAGCTTTCAAAAACGCTGCAAGGTAAGTATACGCTCTTGAAAGTAGATGGGGGCAACGATGTTACTGTTATGAAAGAAATTGGCGCAACTGTATTACCAACTTTTATGGTATATAAGAACGGAAAATTAAGTTGGAAAAAAGAAGGAATTGCAACTTTAGAAGAGTTAAAATCAGCGCTTACACAGTAATTTTAATGTCCTGTGTTTATTTTATAGCCCCTTAAAAAATCGGCTACTTTCATTCTTTTTTTACCTTCTAATTGCAAGTCTAGCACATGAATGTAACCGCCAGTACAAGCAAATTTTAAGTAGGTTTTACCATCTGTGCTAACAGATCCTATTTTGTTTGCATGACCGCATATCTCTTTGCTAGATTCAAAAATTTTTAAAATTTTATCGTCAAGTTTGGTAAGTGCACCCGGAAATGGAGAGAGTCCTCTAATTAAATTATAAATGCTAGTAACGTCCTGAGTCCAATTAATAGTACAGGTTTCGGTAAATATTTTAGGCGCGTGTTTTAATAAAGAAGGGTCCTGGTTAATAATGGCTTCCTGGTCTTTTTCAACCAATGTATGATTAATAAGCCCAGTTAGTGTCGTTACTAAAAGGTTGGCGCCAAGTACCATCATTTTATCATGAATAGTGCCTGCGGTATCGGATTCGCTAATTGTTAATTTATCTTGTAATAAAATATTGCCGGTATCTATGGCGGCTTTTAATTTAAAAGTGGTAACTCCGGTTTCCTTTTCGCCATTGATAACCGCCCAATTAATGGGTGCGGCACCTCTATAAGAAGGAAGTAAAGAGCCGTGAACATTAATAGTGCCCATGGGCGGCATATCCCAAACCATTTCGGGCAGCATTCTAAAAGCAACCACTACAAAAAGCTGTGCCTCTAAAACCTTTAAAGCTTCTACAAATTCGGGGTCTTTTAGTTTTGTTGGTTGTAGTACCGGTAAGTTATTTTCTACAGCATATTTTTTTACTGCGCTTTGTTGTAATTGAAGTCCACGGCCAGCTGGTTTATCAGGCGCTGTAACAACGGCACAAATAGTAAATCCTGCTTTAACAAGCGCATCAAGCGATGCTACCGCAAAAGCCGGTGTTCCCATAAAAACAATACGTGTATCCTTTGGATTCATAGCGCTAAACCTTATTCAAAATCTGTGTAGAGTAAATATTTTTTTCTGATTTTCTTAAAAGCATTGAGCCCTTCTTCCCAACTTGCTCTAATTTCTTTTTCGGAAGTGCCAGTAATGATTTGTTTTTGAAGCGCATCGTTTCCTGCAAGTTTGTTAAAGAAATAATCGGTTGGCTTGCCTGATTTTGGCGTTATAAAAAACTTCTCTTTTTCTGGAAACAGTTTGTATGCTTCTAGTAAATAACTCAATTGAATTTTGTCATCTACTTTTTGTAATACTTCTTTATCTGTGCCTGCAAGGTTCCATCCATAGCAAGTTTGGTCTTTTAATTTAGGTTCTTTTGCGCCATCTCTGCTTGTAGGTGTAAAAGTATATAAGGTTTTTGGTAAGCTAGGATGTCCAAAAATAGCAAACGGGAAATCTGTGCCTCGGCCTTCACTTAACACAGTCCCTTCAAACAAACAGTTGCTACCATACCAATACACAGACGCCATGGTGCCTAGGTTTGGAGAAGGCTTAACCGGTAAAACATATTTGCTTTTATGGGTGTAGTTTTTATTTTTAATGATCGTAATGTTTGGAAGTGTAGTAGCAGTAATTGCTGCTTTTGCCCATTTTTCACCAATGAGCATTTTAGCATATTCGCCCATGGTCATTCCGTAAACCATAGGAACCGGTTGCATGCCAACAAAGCTTTTGTAAGCGGTATCTAATACCGGACCATCTACATAAAAACCGTTTGGATTAGGTCTATCCAAAATAATAAGTGGCTTATTGTTTTCAATAGCCGAATTAATAAATTCCTCCAAAGACGATATGTAGGTATAAAAACGAGTGCCTACGTCTTGGATATCAAAAAGCATCACGTCAACATCTTGTAAATCGTTGGCGCTTGGTCTTCTTTTTTTGCCATACAATGAAATAACAGGAATGCCTGTTGCAGCATCTTTATAATCGCCTACTTTTTCACCAGCATCAGCAGTGCCTCTAAAACCATGCTCAGGTCCAAATGCTTTGGTAATATTCATCCCTAAACTTACCAAGGTATCCACTAAATGTTTGTTTCCAATGGTAGCAGTATGGTTGGCAAATAGTCCAATTCTTTTACCTTTTAACGCTGGAAGGTATTCGCTGGTTTGATAAGCGCCAGGCTTAATTTCTTGGCTAAAAGCATTCATACTCAAGGCGAGGGCCAGTATAAATAGGTATATTTTTTGCATGGTGGTGTTTTTTAGGACATTTACGCCCGAAAGTTACTCAAAAATACTTGCCAAAACCTCGTTTTTGGTTTGTACTTTTGCCGTTCGGCCCTGCCGAAATCTTTCAATTACAAATAAATAACATGCAACAAGTTAAAAAAGGTGATACTGTAA
>CANHHX010000026.1 GCA_947461125.1 Bacteroidota bacterium
AACAGACGTAATGTCTGCCACTGCAACCACTACATTAACCGGTGATGTAACAGGTAGTGGAAATGGAAGCTTTGCTACAACATTGGCAGCTTCTGGCGTTACGTCTGGAACCTATGGCTCATCAACCGCTATCCCAACATTTACTGTAGATAGCAAAGGTCGATTAACAGCTGCTGGAACGGTTGGAATAACGGCTGGTGTTTCTACGTTAGCGTATTCAAGTACAAGTGCTGCAAATGGAGGAACTATTAGTGGAACAACATTAACATTAGCAGCAGCGGATGGAACCAATCCTGGATTGATTTCAATAGGATCACAGACGATTAATGGAGCTAAAACATTTAATAATAATGTAACAGCGCCAAACTTTTTAGGTAATGCTACCACAGCAACAACTGCTGGTAATATTACTGCAACTTCAAATACTACATTAACATCTTTATCAAATTTAAATACAGTTGGTACAATAACTTCGGGAACCTGGAGTGGTACAACTATTGCAGTTGCAAATGGTGGTACTGGTGCAACAACTGCTGCTGACGCAAGAACAAACTTAGGGCTAGTAATTGGAACAAATGTTCAGGCTCCTTTAACTGCGGGTTCAGGTATTTCAATTAATGCTGGAACAATTTCTGCGACAGGATTAACTACAAGTAACCTAGCAAGTAATGCTGCTATTACAAATGCACAATTAGCAAATAGTTCAACTACATTAGGAAGTACAACATTGCCTTTAGGTGGAATTATAACTACGGTTGCAGGATTGACATCAGTTACATCAACAGGATTTACTGGAGCTTTAACAGGTAATGCGAGTACGGCTACTTCACTGGCAACGGGAAGAACAATTTCTACAACAGGCGATATTGCCTATACGAGTGGATCGTTCAATGGTACTGCGGATGTTACAGGGGTTGCTACTTTAGCTGCATCGGGTGTAACATCAGGAACCTATGGCACTTCAACAGTTATACCAACATTAACAATTGATTCAAAAGGTAGAATAACAAATGCTGGATCTGCAAGTATTATAGCTAATGCCGGAACATTAACAGGAACAACTTTGAATCCTACCGTTGTTTCATCGAGTTTAACGAGTGTTGGAACCATATCCTCTGGAACTTGGAGTGGAACCACCATAGCAGTGGTTAATGGTGGAACAGGTGTTACTACTTCAACAGGAACCGGTAGTGTTGTTTTATCTAATAATCCAAGTTTAACAATGCCTAATATTGGTGCTGCAACTGGAACTTCATTAAACTTATCATCTACCTTGGCTGCTGGTGCAACTACTTTGTCATCTACATTAAATGTAACAGGCTCTGCAACATTTAGTAATACTGTTACTATTCCTACAGGTGCGGGTGCAGGTAGAGTATTAATATCTGATGCAAATGGTCTAGCTAGCTGGTCTGCTAATAGTAATGGAGGCGTTTCATCTATTACTGTAAGCGCAACTATGGCTGCAACAGATAATTATAACCTCATCGTATTCTCAGGTTCAACGGCCTCGCAAACAATTACCTTACCAAGTGCATCTTTAGCAGGTGCTGGGCGTGAAATTACTATAAAAAACATAGCAAGTGTATCTGTTAGGGTTAATGCAACATTCGGAAATTTAATCTCAGATAGCACAACTACAGGTGCAACGGAATTAAACATAGGAATTGAACCTTCCAATAACTGGATAAAGGCGATTTCGACAGGTACAAACTGGATAATCTTACGCGCACTATTCTAATTAAAATTAATAACAACTATTAACTACCTATAAATGGAAAATATAACATTAGCTAATCCTTTTAAAGTTCTTTCTAAACGAGAACGTGAAGTGTTAGAATTAATATTAAAAGGTGCGCAAGTAAAAGATATTAGTGCTCAGTTAGAATTAAAATCTAATACTATTTCAACATTCAAGAAAAGTATTTTAGCTAAAACTGGCGTAAGTAATAATATTGAATTATTTAAACTAGCTCAAGAACATAAACTTGTTAATTAATGAAAAAAATATTTTTCATAGTATCGTTTTTATTTGTGGGTTCGTTTGTTAAAGCACAAACAGGTATAGGTACAACAGCGCCTGTAAATAAGCTTGATATATTTTCCGTAAAGGCAGATCCTGCTACTTCAAGCTCATCTGCAAATGGAAATTTACGATTGGGAGCAACAGGGGCTAATACCCATGTGTTGGATTTTGGACTGAGTAGCACAAGTACCTTTTCTTGGTTGCAAGCGAGAGATAGAGGCAATTATGCAACACTATATAATCTTGTAATGAATCCAATTGGAGGAAATGTTGGCATAGGCAATTCTGCGCCCAATAGCACCCTAACGGTAGGTAATTCAGCAGGGACAATTGCTGGAGAAATTTCAATAAATCCTGCCGCTGCTACTAACGAAGGTGGACAAATCAATATTAGAAAATCGTTAAACGGAAGTACCGCAGATTGGATTATAGATCAATTCGGCACTACTTCTTCTGATGCCCGCTTGCGTATTTTTAATTCCATTGCTGAAACTAATGGTATTACAATTATGGAAAATGGGAATATTGGTATGGGCAGTTTAACTCCTACGGTTCGTTTGCAAGTTACTGGTGATATCATCGCAAATTCAATTGCAGGCTCCTCGGATTTACGTTATAAGACAAACATTCGTCCTGTATATAATGCGTTAGATAAAGTGAAAGCATTAAGAGGTATTTATTTTAATTGGAATAAAGAGGCTTTTCCTGATAAAAACTTTGGTACAAAGGATGAATTAGGATTTATTGCTCAAGAAATCGAAAATGTGGTTCCTGAAATTGTAACTAAAGACAATACCAAAGAGGAATACCGTTCTGTTAAATATGACAAATTAGTGGCTTTATTGGTGGAAGCCATTAAAGAGCAGCAAATACAAATTGACAGTTTAAAAATTGCATTGAACAAAAAAAAGGATAAGAAATAATAATGAAGTTTATATTTTTCATATCATTTTTTATAAGCGCCTTGTTAGTGCAAGCGCAAACGACTACCAATAGTACTGGGTCAGGTAATTTTAATGCATCGGCTACTTGGACAAGTCCTAAAGATTTAACTGGTACAAATAATATTTTAAATGGACATACGGTTACGATTCCTTCTGGGAATAATGTGTATTCAAATAAAATAATTTTTAACGGTTCAGCTAAGATAGCTTTTGCTAGTGCCACTAGTAAATGGATTGCTGCTACCATTTTTAATCCATCTCCGCCAACAGAGTCTTTAAATGTTCAAGGTAATTGGTCGGCTTCTTCTGTTTATTTTAGTGAAGGGTATGGTGTAACGCATAATAGGCCTTGGCTTGATTCTGATCAAGCATGGTCTGCAGGTAGTCAAAATAATGGTTCAGATTTTTTACAATATGACCTAGGAAGCATCAGATGGGTACAAGGAATTGTAACACAGGGTAGAGCTAGTATGGACCAGTGGGTAACGAGTGCTAAAGTAGATGTAAGTCCTGATAATATAAATTGGGTAACTGCTGCCTCAAATCTTACACTTAATTCAGATAGAAATACCAAAGTCCTTAGAAATTTCCCGAATGTGATGTATGCACGATACGTTCGTGTAACACCAATTGGGGTGTTGAATTATGCTTCTATGCGTTTAGGCATTTTATTACGGGAACAAATTTTTAGATCCTGTAAAGAAATACTTACTAATAATGCAAGTGCAGTTTCGGGAGTATATATCATTGATCCAGATGGAGTTTCAGGTACACTTCCAGCTACAAATTGTTATTGTGATATGACGACCGACGGTGGCGGATGGACACTAGTGTTGAATTATCTACACAGAGGCAACACCAATCCTGCACTTTCAGTTAGAACTAACAATTTACCATTATTGGGGTCTACAACATTAGGCATTGATGAACAAGGTTCTTCAACCAGTTGGGGACATACTGCTCCCTCCTATTTAAATGCATTTACATTTACCGAATTACGATTTTTTGGCACCACTTCTGGACATGGTAGAATCATTCATTTTAAAACGTCTCACGCTAATACAATCAATTATTTTAAATTAGGAACAGGAAGCATGACAGGAATTAACACCAGTTTTACAGGACTTTCAGGGCACACTGCATTTTTACCCAATAGCGCACGAGATTATTTTTCTAATGAGAATACTTTGGCCATGACCAATTTCCCTTTTTGGTTGGGAGCCACCTACCATTGGGGGATTCAAGGGCATGGGAGCCGTTGGGAAGTAGATGATTTTCCAGGTGACAGCAGGCATAATACCTATCATCAAATTTGGATAAGATAATATGAATAAAAAAGTAACAATATTGTTTTTGACGCTTGCCTTTTTGGGTAATTCATATGCGCAAACGGGTATTGGAACAACAGCACCTGTTAATAAGTTTGAGGTAGTGGCTACAACCGCAGATCCTGCATCTTCGGGAAGTTCTGCTAATGGTAATTTACGATTAGGAGTAACAACTAGTTTGCATGTATTAGATTTTGGTTTAAGTAGTTCAAGTAACTATGCATGGCTACAAGCCAGGTTACAATCAAATTATGGAACCAATTATAGTTTAGTTTTAAATCCGAATGGCGGGAATGTGGGAATAGGAACGACAAGCCCAGCGAAGTTATTAACGGTGGGCCGGGAAGATGGCTCTCTACCCGCTGAACTTCAATTAAATCCAGCGGCAGCATCCAATGAAGGGGGGCAAATATTTATTAAGCGATCTCGAAATGGAAGTACGCAGGACTGGACAATCGATCAATTTGGAACAACGGCAGCAGATGCGCGCTTTCGAATCTTCAATGGAACCACGGAAAGTAGTGGCCTGATCATTTTAGAAAATGGGAATGTAGGGCTTGGAACGGCAACCCCCACAGCTAGACTTAATTTAGTTGGCGGAGGGATACGTATTTCAACTGGATTTGGTAATTCAAATAATAGACCAGGTTTAAATGCCGGGAGTATTGGGAATTATGAAATAAGGGCAGTGGGTGCAGGTGGCTCAGGCAGTACTCAAAATGATGGAGGTGATGATGGTTTTTTAAGATTATCCGCAGGGGGAGGAACTAGTACAAGCGCACAATCATCTATTGATATTTCTGGCTTTTCTAATGTCGCAGATATGAGTAATAATATCGTGATGAGAACAGCGGGAACGGAACGATTTCGTTTAACAAATATAGGCCGTCTTGGTCTAGGCATTTCGAGTCCAACGGTCGCATTACATGTTCAAAACGGCAATGTATTTAGTGGATCGGATGATCCTGCTACAAATACTGTACCTAGTATGTATATCTATAATAGCAATAATGCATCTACATCAGCACATGCAACTAGTTTAGTTAGAACAGCAGGCACCGGTGGAGGCAAACCTTATTATAGTCTAGATATAAATGGCGCTTTTGGTTTTTCCATGGGCATCAACAATCCCAACAATCAAATGATCATTAATACCACTTGGAATTTTAATACAGCTGCAGCTAACAATGCAATTACGATCAATCGATTTGGTCAATCGCGTGTGGCTATACCCGAACAAGGCGGGCAAGTAGCAACAGATTGGCCTGGTGCCTGGGGCGGAGGAATAGCCACCTATGATTTTTTAGCTTTTGGAGTTTTAGCAAATTCGTTTAACACCCGTTCAGACCGTCGACTCAAAAATAACATCGTTGATCTTGATAGTTCTAGCATTTCCAAGTATTTAACATTAAGACCTGTTACATTTTATTGGAATCAGGATAAGAAACGTGATACCAAATTACAATATGGATTTATTGCCCAGGAAATTGAATCCATATTTCCTGAGATGGTTAATACAGGAACAGATGAAATGCAAACCAAATCGGTAAATTATCAGGCATTGCATGCGCTATCCTTAAAAGTAATTCAGAATCAACAAGCAGAAATTGAATTGCTAAAAAAGAAACAAATCGAATTTGAAGCAAGATTACTAAGATTAGAAGCTAAAATAAATTATTAATGAAGAAAAGTTTAGGAGTCTTATTTATAACTGTATTTTTTACTTTACAAGTTGAAGCACAAACTGGTATTGGCACAACTACGCCTAATGCTTCTGCAAAACTTGAAGTAGCATCTACTACACAAGGATTCCTTCCACCTAGGATAGCTTTGACTGGTACCAATGATATTGCAACCATTAAAAATGCAGCAGGTACATCAATTACGCCTGCAACCGGATTATTAGTATACAATACAGCAAGCGCTGGAACAGCTCCCAATAATGTGGTGCCGGGTTATTACTATTGGAATGGAACTATTTGGGTGCAAATTTCAAACGGACTAATTATTGACAATAGTAAAAATGCTGGTTTTACATTAGCTGCTGCTGATAACAATAAAGTTTTTTTAATTACTTCTACTTCAGCAATTACTGTCACAGTTCCTAATTCATTGCCTATTGGCTTTAGCTGTCAAATCATACAGGGTGGGGCTGGTGCAATTACAATAGCAGGTTCAAGTGTAACGCTAAATTCTTCAAATGGTTTTGTAACAAGAGCTACTAATAGTGTAATTGGTTTAGTAATGAATTCAACAACAACAGGATTTGTAATGGGAGATTCTATTTTTTAAGCATGCGTAAATTTATTTACATATTATTTTTATTTGCTTGTTCGATACAGTCGAATGCACAAATGCTTGCTCGTAATTTAGCTTTGCAAAAACCGCTCGGTATTAATACACAAACATTTTCTTATACAGGTGCTATTCAACAATTTATCGTTCCTAATAGAGTTACTACAATTCAGGTTAATGCAATAGGTGCCAAAGGTGGAACCGGGGCGAGAGGTCAGGTTGGTGGCGCTGGTGCGAATATTACAACTACGTTAAATGTTACTCCAGGTCAAATATTATATGTTGTTGTTGGTGGTTTCCCAGGTCAATCAGCAACTGCAAAATATGGATTTGGTGGAAGTGGTGGGACAGGCACAAACTACGGTGGTGCGGGTGGAGGATTATCGGGTGTGTTTTCAAATTCGAGTCCTGCTATTGCAAATGCATTAGTAATTGCTGGTGGTGGTGGCGGCGGTTCAGGAATTTTAACTGGTTCTGATTATACAGGTGGTAATGCGGGAAACAATATCGTTGGAACTTCAAGTAATGGAAATGAACCAACTGTTTCTCAAAATGCTTATGTAACCAATGGTAGATATCAGTATGGTTATGCAGCAACCAATTCAAGTGCTGGACTAGGTGGGGAGCCCTTTGATGTTGTAACTGGTACGAGAGGAGGAAATGGATCTAATATAAGTGGTGGAAATGGTGGAACCAATGGTGGTGAAAGTGGTTGGAATGGCGGAGGTGGCGGAGGGGCTGGTTTTTATGGTGGTGGCGGTGGAGCAGGTGGTGGAGCAGCAACCGGTGGAGGCGCTGGAGGAGCAACAAAATCTACCACTGGAATTAATTCATATGGAACACTAAACACAACGGGTGATGGGAGTGTTTCAATTACATGTTTTTCTAACTCAGGATTGGTATTGCATTTAGATGCCGGGAACGCTGCAAGTTATAGTGGAACTGGATTTACTTGGAATGATTTATCAGGTAATGGATCAAATGTAACTTTGACAAACACTACGTATAATACAGCTAATGGTGGATTAATTGTATTTAACGGAACTAATGCATATGCAGATTTCAATGCAAATATTGGTAGTACCAATGTAGTGACTGTGGAGATGTGGGTAAATTCAAATACGCTTGGGGATGCAATGTATTTTGGATTTAATCTATATGATATACTAATAAAAGATGGGAGTATTGGATTTAATACAGCCAATAGTGATCAATATGGAATCACAAGTACCAGGGTTAATTATTTAGGTATAAAAGGTGCATGGAGACACTTAGTTTTTGTGATGTATTCCGGAAGTAAAACGAATAATAAAATTTATGTTAATGGTGAAAGTCAGTCTTTACAACAAATTTTAACCTCATTTAATCCAGCCAATGCAACATT
Organism: Bacteroidota bacterium; assembly: GCA_947461125.1. Classification (GTDB taxonomy): domain Bacteria; phylum Bacteroidota; class Bacteroidia; order Chitinophagales; family Chitinophagaceae; genus Sediminibacterium. Next base: position 7,978 of record CANHHX010000026.1, read on the forward strand.
CAATTCAGGTGTAGGAAGAATATCAAGCTGGGCATATGGATTAACTTGGTTGGTAAATATGAACCTATCAAGTTTTAAAATATATAATAGGGAACTGACCGCACAAGAAATCACCAATAATTTTAATGCATCAAGTACGCGTTTCTATGCAGAAAAAGATGGCTTAAGTCCTACGACAGCATCTTCCAGCGCTTATCAAATTAAACAGGATTATCCAAGTTCGACAGATGGATTTTATTGGATAAAAAATGCAAATATAAATGGAGGTGAGCCATTCAAAATTTATGCTGACATGACCACCGAAGGTGGTGGTTGGACCTTAATTTTAAAGAACTCTTCTAATTCTGTTTGGACTTATGCAAACGCTATCAATTACAATAATAATATACCTTTTACATCTACGGCAGAAGTAACAAGTACATCAACAGCTAGTTATTCGATTATTGCTTGGGCAGATTTTATCAAGCGAAGTTCGTCCGGATTTCAATATATGATTGATGCAGGATCTCGACGAAGTTTTGGTGGAATTTGGACTGCTAATGGCAGTTATAGTTTTGTAAAAACAGACAATAGCCAAACGGACGTTACCATAAATACTAAATATGGTAACTGGAATTACAACACAGCAAACAATGGTATTTCACAAAGAATGCCATGGCATAGTAATACAACAGGTTCTGGAACAGGTTATATCACTTTGGCTTCTGGCACTGGAAACTGGTGGGGTACCATGGTTGCAAATAATCAATATTATTCACCTTCACCTTGGCTTTCTGATGCATCTGGTGGAACTTCTACCAATCAAAATCCAGGTATCATTTGGTATTGGGTAAGATAAAAAATTAATAATGAGAAAATATTTATTTATAATAGGATTGGTTTTTTCATCGCAAATACTTGCACAAACGGGTATTGGCACAACTACGCCTAATGCTTCTGCAAAACTTGAAGTAGCATCTTCTACACAAGGATTTTTACCACCAAGAGTTACTTTAACTGGAACGAATGTATTTTCTCCTGTTGTTGGAACGGCAGCATCTGCGGGAGGATTAATTGTTTACAATACTGCAACAGCAGGGGCAGCTCCCAATAATGTTATTCCAGGTTATTACTTTTGGAATGGGTCGGCATGGATTCATTTGATTGGTGCTAGTACTTCCAGTACTATTACTGGAAATGGAACAACAAGTACGATTACCAATTTTGGATCTGTTATAAACGATCAAACTACTGGTTTTACTTTAGGTAATTCAGATAACGGAAAAATCATAGTCATAAATAGTGCTAGTGCAACTACAATTACTGTTCCTTCTCTTTCTGTTGGATTTAATTGTATGATTGTTCAAAGAGGCGCAGGTCAGGTTACGTTATCTCCATCAGGGGTCTCAATTAGTAATAGGTATGGCTTCAATAAAACTGCTGGTCAATCTTCAATTATTACACTTGTGTGCATTGCTTCTGGTGTTTATATTGCTTCGGGAGATATGACAAACTAATTCAAATGAAAGAAAAATTAACCATCATATTTGTCCTTATTGTAATAACCTTACATGCACAGATTTTGACGCCTTTTCAGGCAGTTCAAAATCAACCTAAGGTACAATTTGATTATTGGGTTTATAGTACACATGCAGGTAATGGATCTACCACTCAATATCCAGCTAATCCTGCTTCCAAAAGTGATATGGATAAAATGTTTGATACTAATAATACAAATTCTACTTTGGTTAACAGCGGGAAAACCAATTCACCTAGAATATTAGATTGGCAGAGTGCTACGGAATTAAGTTTAATAGGCATCTCTACACCCAATAATGGTCTTTATTTTGCTATAAAAGTACAAGGGACATTCATACCTCAAGAATCAGGTACCTATATTTTTACACTGGTGTCGGATGATGCTAGTGATTTATTCATTAATGGGAATGCAATTATTTCTACTTATTCAGGACAAGCCATACCAGCTTTAGGAACACGAACGGGAAATATAAATGTAATAGCAGGTCAAAAATATTTTTTTGAAGTGCGTATGCAACAGGGCGGTGGAGGCTATGGAATGAGATTGTATTGGAAATCTCCAATACAATCTGCAGCACCCAGTGTCTATTCTAGTCAACTTCCAGCAGATACTTATTATCAAACATGGACTCAAAATATACAAGAAATGGTATCTAGTCCAGATATGGATGGATCTTCTGCTGCGAAAGCTGCACCAAGTGCAAGGTACCTTCAGAACGCTTTTAGTAATTATAATGATGGGGTTTATTGGATCAATCTTCCTTATGTTGGCCCGACCCAATTATATTGTATTCTAAATACAACAATTGATGGTGGCGGGTGGATGATGATGATGAAGGCGACAAGAGGCACTACTTTTAATTATGCAAGTACTTATTGGACAGCAGTGAATACGTTAAATACGACTTCTTTAAATCGTAACGATGGTGATGCTAAGTTTAATGCAATGAATTATTTTTTTGCAAAAGATATGATGGCTTTATGGCCCGATATACCATCTAATTATGGGTCTGGAAATGGAGGTAGTGTAAATTTACTTAGTAGTTATAATAATTGGTGCTGGTTGCAAAACAATTTTAATAATGGAATTAGAATTACGCCTGTTGGTTTTTTTGCGAATTCCACTAAATTATTTTTTCGCGATGCTAGTACTTATTCAGGATACGGAGCTCCATTTTCATCCCAAGTGGATGTGCGTTTTTATGGGTACAATTATACAAGTAGCAATGGAGGAAATGTACGTTGGGGATTTGGTTGGAATGAAAATGGAGGTGGATTGTATCCCAATGGTAATGAGGGTTCTAATGATGTAACTGGGGGGATAGGGATGTCTGGTGCTTTTGCAACTGCTTCTAGTGGCTTTAACTATTCGGCAGGGGATCAAATTACTTGCTGTCAAAATTCAACAGGGATTAATAGAAGTGCAAGGGTGGAAATTTATATTAGGTAAATAAACATAAAATAATAAACAGTTCTAATTTAAAACATATGAATAAATCAAATCACTTACTTTGTCTTTTAGCAGTTTTGCTAATTAGTACATCTGTTTCTGCACAAAAAAACAAAACGACTCTCTTTTTAAAAAAGCTGTCAGATAGTACTGTTAAAGTTTTTAAGAAAACATTTGTTAATTTTACCAATAACAAAACCTCGTTATATGCGGGAATTGGATTTAATAGGCAATCTATTAATGAAGCAGATTATACTTCTTCGTTTAATTACCGTCTTTCTGAGATCAATAATAAAGTGTATAAGCCAGGCTATCACCTAGGGGTAAGAATTGATGGCGATTACAAGAAAACCAATAAGTATGCCTTTATGCTAGGGTTTACTAATATTAATAGTGGCCTCTTTTATAAAAATGCAAAAACATTGAATCCGATTGTGGGCGACTTTTCTAATTTTAAAGCAGACAATCAGTTTTTTAATTTGAGTATTAAAGCAAATTATAAAAAGTTACTACCGGTTTTTGATACTACGAAATACAAATTTTATTTTGTAGTAGGGCCAAGTGTAGATGTAAGGCTAAGTAAACAAAGTTTAGACAATCAAATCAATAATAATTATAAAAGGTTTGTTTTTGGTTATACCGTGGGTGCTGAGTTTGATAACAATTCTTATTACACATTATTTATGCATTACAACCATAATATTAATTCATTAACAAAAAGTCCGGTTCAAGCCAATATGAGTTCGCTTAACCTTGGGGTATTTGTTAGAGCCAAAGATTTATTTTAATTCAATTAATTCTTGTATATGAAAATCAATAGTAAAGTCATAATATTTGTTGCCATAAGTTTTATGGTAACCGCGTGCAGTAAGGTGGATCCTGCCTCACAATTAGAGCTAACCAAGCAAATGCTTGAGGGTAAAACATGGTTATTAGATTATACAATAACCAAAACAGGCGCAAATGCTGTAACTAAAACATACGTTGGCCAGTCTACCTATTTTATCAATTTCTTAAAAGACAATTCAACCAAAGATTCAGACGGTATCGTAGGGGTGTATAGCATAAAAAAAATGGGCAATCAATTGCAAATTCATGTTAATGCTAAAACCAACGGATCTAATCCCGTAGAATATATTTACAATATAGAATCTGTGGGATCGAAAGAACTGGTTGTATTTTATTCAACCAATACGCAAACCATAAAAAGATATTTTAGTGTTAGATAAAAATAAAATAATTGCAATATTGGTATGCATGTTTGCCTATACGGCTTCTTATGCACAACAGCGGGTTGTGGTAAGTAGTATTGGTAATTTTCCGGGTACTACAAGTAGTATTTCCGCTATACAATTCAAAAGTATTAGCACCTGTATCGATGTTCAATCTGGTATGGCTGTTTTAACAGGTAAAAGAGCTACTGGCGATTTTGCTATTAATTGTGAAGTGTCGCTTAAATACAATTCATTGGGTGTTCGTATGTTTCCAAATCCAGTACAAGCACAAGCAAAAGTTAAAGCCACCAATACACCTCCGTTAAATGAAACGTTTAATCTAACAGTATGGTCCTCCGATGGAGTGCTTATCAATAGTAGAAAAGAAACGGGTTATAATTTGTTTCAAGGACTTACAATAGATTTATCCAATTTAAAATCAGGCACTTATGTGCTAAAAATTGATGCTCCTAGGTTTGTGGATGTAGTGAAGTTTATTAAAGCTGGGAATTAAATTCAAATAATTTTATTTCGATTTTATGATTAAAATATTGGGATTTTTTGTTGGCATATCTATTGCATTTCAATCCTTTAGTCAAACTGGAATTGGAACAACAACCCCGCATGCTTCGGCTAAGTTGGATGTATCATCTACAAATAAAGGTTTTTTGCCTCCAAGGGTTACACTAGCAAGTGCAACGGATGTATCTACCATTCCTAGCCCTGCCGAAGGTTTGTTTGTGTATAATGTTGGATCTGTAGGATTACAAGCAGGATATTATTATTGGAATGGTGCAAATTGGGCAACCATTGCAACTGCAACATCAGCTGGTAACGGAGTTACCTCAATGGATATGGTAAAATTATATGGAGAAGCACATTCAAAAGCATCTGGTAAAATAGGTAATTCAACTACTGGATTTGTTTTTAGTGTTCCAGTTTCTGGTAGGTATTTATTTGATTTTACATCCGCAGCAACTGCATTAGGTGGTGGAACAAATACCATATTTTTTACTGTACGACAAGGAACAACAGTTTTGGCTTCTGACAATCAAAGTAGTTATAACAATAATGTGCATGTAGAGTATAATGGTAAAGTAGAAGTGAATTTGCAAGCTGGCGTGAATTATAATGTATATAATTATGCAACATCTGGTAGTTTTGAATCCAACGATTTTGACCGCGTTTATTATAAATTAGTTGCAGGAAATGTACCTGTCACTGGCCAAAGTGTAGATTTTATTCAAGCATCATTGTCAGCAAATCAAAGTTTATCATCGGTTGGAAATATTTCTTTTAATGTTTCATCGGGTACTGGAATAGCAATGACAAATGGTGGTTTTAATTTGATAGCCAACAAAACATACAAATTAGAAGCTGCAATTGGTGGCGCATCTGGAGGTTATGCCTACTATGGCTGGGTTGACAACAACAATACATTATTGTCCGGGGGAAGTATTGGAGCTGTAATGAAAGCAGGAGCAACTTATAGTGATGCGCCTCAAGATAAAGCAGTCGTTTATTTCACGCCAACATCAAATACTACTGTGTATCTAAGAGTTTATAGCTTAAGTGGTACACTTACAGCTTACGCACCTTCTACATCTACTAATTTTTCAAGTTCATGGGCAAATATTCAACAAATTGGATCTTCTGCAATCGTAAATCCATGGGTGTTAAGTGGTAATGATGTTTACAACACGACAGGAGATGTTGGAATTGGAACTTCTTCACCTAATGCATCAGCCCTATTAGATTTAACCAGTACAACCAAAGGGTTTTTACCTCCCAGAATGACAACAACACAACGCGACGCTATTTCCCCTGTAGTGAGTGGCCTTGTTATTTTTAATACTACTATTAATCAATTAGAAACATATACTGGATCTAAATGGAATCCATTAGCATTAGGTAACACAATTAATTATGCTCAATTTAGAGCGAATGCTATTCAAGGAAGTTTTACAGCAGATGTTACCAAAGTTAATTTTCCTACAACCGTTATTAATATTGGTAGCATAAGTATAGCTTCAAGTAATACCATTACTTTACCCGCCAATAGAATTTTTAGAATTGATTTAAATCTAGGTTGGAAAGATGGTGGATGGTGTAGATTTGGAATTTATAATTCTACAAGTGGAACCATTTTATCACCAACTGCACATATGGAAGGTGGTGCGGCCTCAGGTTCTGGAAGTGTTACCTATTTTATTGATACTACAGGTGGCAGTATTAATATTGATGTTAGATTGAAAGCAGGAAGTTGTTCTTTAAATGATGCCAATAATGGTGGTACATTTGCTTCAATCACAATCCAATCAATTTATTAGTGCAGGTTACAATCAACAATATAGCTTATTCACTCTCTGATCTTGAAAAAGATATTTGGAACAGGCTTGTCAACGGTGCTGTTAAAAGTAGAGATTCATTTCATACGCCCAGCGTTGCTACCCATAGCGGTAACGATATAAGTTTGCGAACTGTGGTACTTCGTAAAGCGGTTTCTGAAAGCAAAGAATTACGTTTTCATACCGATACCCGCAGTAAAAAATGGCAGGAATTAATTGTAAACCCTTCTATTAGCGCTTTGTTTTATGATGCCGCCGATAGGATTCAAATAAGGGTAAAGGGTAGGGCGGTACTCCATTTTAATAACGATATTACTGCTGCTGCATGGCAAAAAACATCATTATCTAGTAGACGTTGTTACCTAACAAATTTTGATCCTTCAAGTTTTACAGATCATCCAACCAGCGGATTACCTGAACATATTGAACAAGAAAACTTTACATTAGAAGAAAGCGAAATTGGCTTCAATCATTTTGGAATTGTTTCTATTCAGGTACAAAATATAGATTGGTTGTGGCTCCATCATGCAGGTCATAGAAGGGCGCATTTTGATTACGTATCTGAACAATATCAATGGATGATTCCATAAAAAAAGCCATGCATGATTTAACATACATGGCTTTTATTGTAAACATTAATTTTAGTTAATATCCCACCATAAGCGTTGTGTCAAATCGGCAATATTTGGTGTTTTGTTATTGCGTAATCTTTCACTTGAAGGGTAATCCAATCTTCTAATGGGTGTAGTAAGAATTGCATTTTGTGGTAATTGGAAACCTTGGTAGGCCCAATTAAATCTTCTAGCATCATCAAATGTTACAGGCGATAAAAACAAAGCTTTGTATTTTTCTTCCATAATTCTTGATTGCGTAAGTGCACCACTTCCAACACCAACGGTTGTTCTAGCTATATAGCTATCTCTATCAGCAGCAGCAACGCCAACCTTGTTCATATTGGCTCTAATACCTTCAAGGTATGCATTGTAAGCTCTGGTTGTATTGCCTGCGCGTAGTGCAGCTTCTGCTTCAATGAATTTCATTTCCTCAAAAGTGCAAATGAATAATGGAGAAGCGTCGCCACTATAAAAGCCTGTTAATACTAGGTATGATTCATCATTGGTAGTTCCTGTACCAGTACGGCCAACTCCGTTACGCGTTCCTCTAAAATTACCTGCACGTGTTAAATTGGTTATTCTTGGTAAACGTGGATCTTGCGTTGCTGTATTTCCACTCATTGAATTACTAACTAAGTGTTGGCTTAGCCATCCATCAAGTACAAGTGATGCTTGGTTTCTTGCCACAGTAGCCCATGGGTTACGGAGTGTAAAAATAGTAACCCTCGCTTCCATAGTGTTATTTGTGTAGGCACTATCGACAGCAGATAAAACAGCTGTTGCACTATATGAACTTGTTTTTGAAAGCTGTTGCAATAGACGCGCTTTTAAAGCAAAGGCTGTTCTAATCCACCATATACGGTTTGTGCTATTCCAAGTAGTAACATTCGCCGCTGTATTGCCATGCATAAAATCTGCGGCTGGTACCACTGCTATGGTAGGTGTTTTACGAAGCTCAGCAATACCCTCATCAAGTAGTGTAATACATTGAGCGTGTAATTGTCTGGCACTATCAAATTTAGGTGTAAGGTTGTTTCCTTTAAATGCTTCTGAATATGGAACATCCCCCCATAAATTAGTAGTTAAACTCAAATTTTGCGCCATCATTATTTTAGCCATTCCAAGATGCGCCGAACTGTTTTGTTTGGTTGCCAGTTCTTGTAAATCATACAAGTCTGTCATATTATCGTACAGGCTTCGCCATAACCCACTAAAATCTAAGCGGTCATAAATATCAGTAGGGCTGGATACGTTGGGTGAAGCAAAATATTGAACATAATAATTAGGACCCGCATTGGCTGCACGAAAAATATTTAATCCTGTATTTTGTGTTGTTGCAGCAAGCAAACCATTAATAGGCGCTTCGGTAGGTCTATTGGGATCGTTATTAATATCTAAGTATTTTTTGCAACTTGTATTTAACAATGATCCTGCAAAAAGAGCTATTAAAATATATTTTTTCATAATCTTCATCTTTAGAAATTAGAAATTAACATTCAATGAAATAAAATAGCTACGCACTCCCGGATAAGTAAATCCTGAAAATCCGTCTGCATTACTGTCTGCACTTGTAGAGCTGCTTTCTGGATCAAATCCTGAAAACTTAGTCCATAGTAATAGATTATTTCCTGAGGCAGTAACAGAAGCATCTTTTATGAAAGATGATTTTTTAAAGACAGATGACGGTAATTGGTATGTTAAACTGAGTGTGCGTAAACGTGTCCAACCTGCATCTTCAATAAAGTTTTCTGTAACCCCTCTATGAATATTTCTATAAAAACCATCACCGTAATTTCTTCCATCAGGACCCACTTGTTGACCAAGCCATACATTTTGTGCATTAACAGCACCGCCGGCAACAACACCATTAAATACTCTTGAAGTATTGCGGTCCTCTGTATATTTCGCAATACCAAAAGCGCTCATGAAATTACCCAACTGATTAAATCGTTGAAAACCACTTCTCATGTCAAATAATACGGATAGGGTAAAATTTTTGTAGGTAAAATTGTTGTTTACGCCCCAAATTGCACGAGGCTGAGAGTTACCTATTAATCGCTGATTGGTAACATCACGTATAGGGAATCCTGCTCCACTTCCAGTTGTAGCAATGAGCATTGGTAAATCTCTTCGAAGTGTAATTCGGTCATCCGTATTTGTGCCATAAAAACGTTGGTAAGTGATGCCATAAAGTCCGCCAACAGGTTGACCAACAACCCATCTTTGTGTAGCACCGCTATTTAAATATCCAGACTGGCTTCCAATAACAATGTCGTTAAGTCCAGGAGCAAGGCTAATAACCCTATTTCTGTTACTTGTGTAGTTTACACTTGCATCCCAAGTAAACTTATCTGTTTTGATAGGAGTGGCATTTAATACAAGTTCAATTCCTTTGTTTTCAATTTCACCAGAGTTCAATATAAATGAATTAAAACCTGTGGTGTTAGGTACGAGTACTGGATTAACAACATCCTTACTATTAATTTGATAGTAACTAAAATCAAAGCCAATACGATTGTTTAAAAACTGCATTTCTAAACCTACTTCTCTGTTGTCCGTAAATTCAGGCTTTAATTCAGTAGCACCTCTTACATCGTCTCTCGTCCATCCAATAATATTATTTACGGGTTGTCCAAAAGCATTGTTATAGTATGTATTGGTTAAGTATGGAGTAACTGGTGCAATACCAATTTTTGCAAATGAAGCCCTTACTTTACCATAGCTAACCCAAGTTGGTAATTTTAGATGTTGGCTAAAGATGTAGCTTACACTAGCACTCGGATAAAAAAAGCTTTGGTTACCACTCGCTACCGAGCTAGCCCAGTCGTTTCTTCCGGTTACTGATAAATATAAATAATTTTTGAAGCTAAGGGTTGCGTCTCCAAAAATCCCCATGGTTCTTAATGCCGTTCTTCTACTATTTTGAGTAACAAACTTTGCATTATTTAATGATAGTAGGGTAGGTACATCCAATTCTCTACCTTCTGTTTGTTGAAAATTATAACTTTGATCAACTAGGTCATGACCAGCACGAACTGTTAGTCCAAAGTCATCGTTTAAGTTAAATTTACCTGTAACTAAAAGGTTGCTGTTTAAGATTTTATTTAGTACTCTATATTCTCCAACAAATCCTAATGCATTATCGGCAAAATTAATAACGCCTGTTCTTGCAACTTGTGCAGGAGCAGTGGCTCTTCTGTTATCAGAAGTAAAATCATAACCCACTCTATAGCTTACGTCTAGCCATTTAAGTGGCGTATAATTAATAGCCACATTTGAAATTACACGGTCAACATCGTCATTAAATAAGTTGTAATAAGCACCAAAAATTGGATTGTTATTTCCGTATGTTTTGTGCGTACCGTCTTCATTTTTATAATCACGTACATCCCATCTAGGGCTCCAATAGGTGAGACTCTCGTTAAATCTATCAGCGTTGTATCGTAATCCACCACTACTAATATAGTTTACTGATGGATTAATTTTTAATTTATCGCTTAATTTTAATGTAGCATTAATACGCGCATTAAAATTTGAATAATCGGTATTAGGTAAAACGCCTGAATGCTTAAAATATCCAAATGAGGAATTAATTAAAGCTTTTTCTGTTCCACCACTAATATTTATTGTATTTCTGAATTGATACCCTCTATTATACGCATGTGCATAGTGGTTGAATAACTGGTTAGGATGCGATGGGTCTAATAATTTCGCTGCGTCAATGGTTGGACCAAAAGAAGGGAAGAAATCATTTCTGTTATACGTATTATTGTAACCTTGTGTATATGTAGTTTGAACTTCTGGAAATTTATTTACTTCTTCTGTTCCCACAGTAGAATTATAACTAACTCTCATTTTGCCAGTTTTGGCACTCTTTGTTGTTATAACAATTACACCATTACTACCTCTAAATCCATATAAAGCTGTAGCCGCACCACCTCTTAAAATAGACATGCTTTCAACATCGTCAGGATTGATATCAGAAATACGATTACTCATACCTCTTAATGCAGCATTACCGCCTTCTACAACGGTACTGTTATCAACGATTACACCATCAACCACAAATAAAGGTTGATTGCTACCCAAAGAACTTTTGGGTCCTCTAATTACAATTCTTGCGCCCTGTCCAGGACCACCACCTGTTGAATTAATTTGAACACCTGCAACTCTACCTTGAATAGCATTGATAAGATTGGGTTGTTTACTAATCATTAAATCTTTGTTGCTAATTTCTGTTGCAGCATAACCCAACGCTTTCTTTTGTTGTTTTACACCAAACGCCGTAACAACTACTTCACTCATGGAAGTACCACTTTTTAAAGTGATTGTTAGTTTGTTGTTTGCGCCAACTTCTAATTCTTTATCCTCATAACCAACAGCCTTAATTTGAAGGACTGATTTTGAAGATGGAACTGCAATAGTAAACGCGCCCTCTTCATTGGAAGAAGTACCCTGTTTGGTTCCTTTAAGTAGAATACTAGCATATGATACTGGCATTCCTTTTTCATCAAGCACTTTACCAGAAATTGTTCTGTTTTGGGCATAACCAAATGAACAAAAAATCAAGAAGCACCAACACAAAAAGTGTGGTAAATTTTTTTTCATAATCGTTGTTTTTTAAGAAAGCAATTTGTAAAATTATTTCTCTAAAATTGACAAATTTTTAAGTACAAAGAATCATATATGATTAAAATGTTTACAACTTAATCTGATGATAGTAATACTAGTAGTTTGAATTTAACGACACTTAATTTATTCAATACTGTTCATTGTTTCATGATTCTTGTAGATTTTTCCAAATTTTCATTCTAGCAAATAATATGTTTATTTATTTGCTCTTTAATTAGGCAAATCATTAAATTATATTTAACACAGATTAATAAATTAAGTAAGAATTAACTATTAAATTTTTATTAATAATTATCTTTTTTTCTGTTAATTTCACGCTAATAAATCGTAAAAATTGGTATTTACACCAAAAAATCTAACTAAATGAGAAAAAAATTATTACTCAGTTTTTGTGCTATTTTAATTGCGTCAATATCGCTCTTAGCACAAAACACAACTGTAACTGGTAAGGTTACAGATGCGCAAACTGGTGAACCACTTTCTGGTGTTACTATTAGCTTAAATGGAAAAGGTTTAGGACTTACAAAAGCTGATGGTACTTATTCGGTAGTTGTTCCAATGACTGCTAAAAAACTAACAGTAAGTTATGTTGGTTTTGATGATCAACAAATTACTGTTGGTACTGGTTCTCAAAACATTAAACTAGTTCCAGGAGATAAATCCTTGAACGAAGTAGTGGTAACTGGTTATCAAGCTTTACAAAAGCGTCAGGTAACAGGTGCTATTTCCACAGTAAAAGCAGAGACCATTAAAAACACACCTATTGGTTCTTTCGACCAAATGTTACAAGGTCAAGCATCAGGTGCTTTAATTCAAGCCAATTCTGGTCAACCAGGTGCTGCTGCAAGAGTAATTATTCGTGGTGTGGGTTCTGTAAACGGAACAACCGAACCACTTTACATCTTAGATGGGGTGCAAATTTCTGCTGCTAACTTTTCTTCAATCAACCCAAATGATTTTGAAAGCATTAGCTTATTAAAAGATGCCTCTACTACTGCCCAATACGGTTCTCGTGGTGCAAATGGTGTAATCGTAATTACTTCAAAGCAAGGTAAATTGGGTAAAACTAAATTTGAATACAACGCTCAATATGGTCAATCTCGTTTTCCAGTAAATAAGTTGGAAGTGATGAATACCAATCAAAAACTTGATTATGAAATTGCACGAGGAAATCCTTATGGGTTTACTTCAACTGAATTAGATAGCCTCCGTAAAATCAATACCAATTGGCAAGATGAAATCACTCAAGTTGGTATTACCAATAATCACCAATTAAGTGCTAGTGGGGGTAATGAAAAAACTTCTTTCTATGTTTCTGGTGCTTTGTTCAATCAAACCGGAACCATCCAAAAAACTGGACTTAGAAGATACAGTGGTCGAATGAACATAACCCATTCTGCAAATCAAAACTTAAAGTTTGGTGTTAACTCATACATTGGTTGGAGTAATTTCGAAAATACCTCCGAAAATAACACCACTATTGCATCGCCATTAAATGCCATTCGTTGGGCTAATCCATACGAGCGTCCGTTTACAAGTACAGGTGGATATCAGCAGTTTTTATCAGGACAGCCAAATGCTGTGCAAGACATGAACGAAACCAATCGTGGTACCAAAGAAATGAAAATCATTGCCTCTGCATTTTTAGAGCATAAATTACCTTTCATTTTAAATGGATTAAGTTTTAGAACGCAGTGGGGTGTGGATTATGAAGATTGGGATCAAACTACATTGTTTACTCGCTTTAGTGTTATTGGACAGGCTCAAACAGGTAACAATGGTTTATATGGTAAAACTTCAAGAAAATTAACCCGTTATACAGGAACTACCTCCTTAAATTATGCCAAGAAAATTGGAGATCATGATTTTAGTGTAGGTGCTTACAATGAATTTGTAAACCGTTTATTTTCTAGCTTTGGTTACAATGGATTTGGTTTAACTGGTAACTTTCAAAATGGTGCTGGTATCACCAATGGTTCAGCAACATATATTCCTACTGTATCAGAAAATAGAACAGAAAATGCGCTAATTTCTTTCTTTGGAATTGGATCATACAGTTTTAAAAACAAGTATTTCTTAAATGGTTCTGTACGTAGAGACGGATCATCTCGTTTTGGTGCAAACAACCGTTTCGCTACATTCTACACAGTTGGTGCTGGCTGGATGATTAGTGACGAAGCATTCTTTAAAAATGTAAAATTTGTTGAAACTTTAAAGCTTTCTACTTCTTATGGTACCGTAGGTAACCAAGAGGGTATTGGTGATTTCGCTTCAAGAGAGTTGTTTTCCAATCGTACCTACGCAGGAGTTCCAGGACCTGGTATCAACCAATTGCCTAACCAAGAATTAACTTGGGAAGAAAGACAAAAATTCAATGCGGGTCTTAACGCTACTTTTGTAAAAGGTAGAATTACTATTGGCGTTGATTTTTATAACGATATTACAAATCGTTTATTCTTAAACAATCAATTATCAAGAACAACAGGCTTTACTTCTTTAAATACCAATATTGGAAGAGTACAAAACCGTGGATGGGAATTTACCTTGATTACTGAAAATATCAAGGCACGTGATTTCCGTTGGACAACCAATATCAACTTTACGGTAAATAGAAATAAAGTGTTGGACTTAACCCCTACTACACCACCAATTGGAATTACAACTTCTACAACAGTACAACGTGTTGGTTTCCCTTTGAATAGTAATTTCTTAGTGAAGTACGAAGGTGTGAATCCTGCCAATGGTAATGCCATTTACCGCAGACCAAATGGTGCATTAACTGAATTATTTGATGATGTTAATGATCGTCAAATCTTTGGTACAAGAGATGCTCCATTTTATGGTGGATTTACCAATAAATTCACTTACAAATCATTTGAGTTAAGTGTATTTTTCTCTTACGTTTTTGGAAACTTAGTGTATAATAACGACCGTGCAAACGTAGAAAACCCAAGTTATTTCTTTGATAATATGTGGGTTGAAGTGGCAAAAGAATGGAGAAAGCCAGGCGATATTACCAGAATCCCAAGAGCCAATCAAACTTTCAGAAGCAATACTACTCGTTTCCTTGAAGATGGTAGTTTCTTGCGTTTACGTAACTTACAATTTGCTTATAACGTAGCACCATCAGCAGCTAAAAAATTAGGTATTGGTTCTGCTAGATTCTTTTTAATGGGGGAAAATCTTTGGACTGGTTCTACGTTCTTAGGATTCGATCCTGAATTGTCTAACGGAGCACTAACGGGTGCGCAGTATCCAGCATTAAGAACCTTAACGTTTGGATTATCTGTTGGTTTCTAAAAAATTATAAAAAGTATGTACATGAAAAATATTATCAAAAATTCTTTTGCTGCAATACTGATACTTACGACTATCAGTTGCGAAAAAGCAGTAGAAAAAAATCCTACGCACTCAGCAACATTAGAAAATGCATTTAAATCTCTAAGTGATTTTGAAACATCACTTAGTTCGGCATATAGTTCTATGCGAGCAGTAGGGTATTATGGTAGAAATCAATCTGTCCTTTCGGATATGATGACAGACAACCTTACTCAAACTCCTGAGTCGTTGGTTAATTTTATTGAAATGACCGACTGGGCTTTCACGCCACAAAATGGTACGGTTGCTGAAACGTGGTTGGCAGGATGGAGCGTTATCAATAATGCAAATATCATTATCAATAATATTGATCAATTTAAAACTACTGATAATCAAACCAGAATTAATAGAATCAAAGGTCAAGCAATTGCAATTCGTGCATTGGCTCATTTTGATTTAATGAAATTCTTTGCTGATAACCTAGATAGAAACAGTACTTCACCTGCAATCCCTTATGTGAAACTTTCTGTTTTAGAAAATTCTCCAGCTTCATCAAAGCCAAATAGATTATCCGTAAAGGAAGTGTATGATGCTATCTATGAAGATATCGCTGCTGTTAGAACTTTATTTGCTAGTATTGATAGACCTATCAACCCAGCTACCAGCAGATACTATATCGATTTAGTTGGATTGAATGCAATTCATGCTCGCGTTGCTTTGTACGCGAAAGATTGGCAAACTGCAATTACATCTTCAACTGTCGTAATCAATGCATTGCCACTCGCTAATAGAACTACTTATCCAAGTATTTGGAGAGATCAAAGTGTGAGCGAAGTTGCATTTGCAAGTTTGTTTAATACCGGAGAATTTTTGAGCCGCCTTGCTGGTGATGTATTTGGTCCAAACATCAACCGTTCTCAATTTGAAGGAAACAATAGCTTATTTGCTACTATCGACGAAGCCAACGATGTAAGATTTAACGTAAGTGTAAGAAGAGGATATGCTACAACTGCCTCTCCTTTAAGAAGCAATAGCCGTTTGGTGGTGGTTAAGCATTTAGGAAAAGGTATGGCATTAGATGGTGTGGTTGATTGGAAAGCATTTAGAACAGGAGAGATGTACCTTATTCGTGCAGAAGCAAGAGCTAATTCTAATCAGGCTGCACTTGCACTTGATGACTTAAATACATTAAGAGCAGCTCGTATCAATGGCTTTGTAAATGGTACTGAAACAGGTGCCGCATTAACAAGTGCTATTGAGTTGGAAAGAAGAAAAGAATTATTCATGGAAGGTCACCGTTGGTTAGATTTAAAGAGATCCACTCGTTCAATTAATCGTGGAGAAATAACTGCTCCAACAACTCAATCTCTTCTTGTATCATCACGTAGAGAATGGGTATGGCCAATTCCACAAGCTGAAAGAGATGCTAATCCGAATATGTCACAGAATGCAGGATATTAATTCAAGGTACTTAAAACTTATTCAATGAAACAATTACTTAATATTTTAACAATTGGTACTGCTTTACTTTTTGCATCTTGCGATAAGGAAGCACTCGAACTAACTGCACAATCTAGTGCATCAGTAGCATTTATTCATGCTGCTCCAACTCTACCTCCTACAACAGGTACTGCTGCACCAGCAGTAGATATATTGATTGATGATTTAGTATCAAACGGAGGTCGTCGTTTAACTTATGGAGCCGTTTCTGTTGGTGGTGGAGCAGGTAATGGTGGGGCATATATGCCTATCACTCCTGGTTCTCGTACAATTAAAATTTCACCAGACTCAGGAAAAACCAATTTTATCAACGCAACTTTACAGTTTGAAGCAAAGAAAGCTTACACAGTTGTTGCTTATGATACACTTGCTGCATCAGGCACAAGAACCTTGCGTGCTGTTCAATTAACGGATGATTTAGCAGCTCCTTCTGGCACCAATGTTCATGTTCGTTTCTTGCATTTAGCTCCATTAGCTCCTGCTGTGGATATTACATTGTTAAGAACTAGCCCAAGTACAGACAGTGTTACCTTAACCAATAGAAGTTATTTAGGTGCAACACCAAATGCTACTGCTTTATCAGCGTTTGCTCCAATTCCAGGTGGTACTTACACTATCCGTGTAAAACTACCAGGCACCCAAACGGTAGTAGCTACTTTTGCATTAGGTACTACTTTATCTAGCGGAAGAATTATTACACTCGCTGCAATTGGAACTGCACGTGGTCAAGCATTGAATGCTATGGCCTTACGACATTTCTAAACTATACTTTACGATTGATTGTATACAAAAGCCATCCTCTTAATTGAGTGATGGCTTTTTTTTGATTTTATTTTAGAATAAAATCATTACTTTGATTTATTGATTCAGAATTTTACAAGTAAAAAAATGGAAAAAGAGTTCATTAATACCGCATTGGGAAGACTTCGTATTGTAGCATTTTTAGAAGGATGCTCGTATTTACTTTTAGGCGTTACAATGATTTTAAAATATAAGTATGCGATGCCGCAGCCCAATTACATTGTTGGTTTGGCTCATGGGCTTCTTTTTGTTTTGTATGTAGTTTTATTGATCCAGGTTTCATTTTTACATAAGTGGGGTATTGTCAAAATTTTTTGGGCTTTTATGGCTTCTTTAATTCCTTTTGGTACTTTTTATGCAGATAAAGCTTTGTTTAGACAATCTGATAAATAAAATGACTATGAAAAAGCTATGCTCATTTAAAAGGCCCTGGATATTTCAGTTAGTTATTGTTCTTTTTGTATTGATTGCTTCTTTTACTCAAATAACTCATTGGTAAATAAACGCTGATTTAAAATTACTTGATTTTCTAACCCTCTATCTACAAGCCATTGCGTAAAGCTTAAAACTCTGTCTTGTTTCATTATTCCAGCAGTAGATTCGTTGCCAAAATGAGGAATTGAAAACGAGATTGCTTTTTCTAAATCGATATTGTGTAAATCATACTCGGTTACGTAACGGCGTAAAATATCTGTCGATTCTGCTAGATTATTTTTGGGGTATAAATAACCTTGTTGGGTTGCTTTAATAAATTTAGCATAAAGCTCCTTTTGCGCAATTACATTTTCATTTTTTGTTATTACGATTGGAGAGTAACCATAAGGGATATCAAAATCACCTAATGTAAAATTGTTTAATTCGATATTCTTACCGCTTGCCTCAATGCCTTCCCAATTGTCAAAAATCCATGTAGCATGGGCATTACCGCTTAATAACGTATTCCAAATACCAAGTTTTTCTGGATAAATAATATATAGTTCGCCTTTTCCTCCATCATTTTTAATCATTTCATTTACAATATGGTCTTCATAGCGAGCCTTGTAAGAAGCATATGTTTTACCATCAAGTTGCTTTGGTGAAATAATATTTGAGGATTTTAGCGAAACGATAGAACTTACATCTTTTTGCATAATAGCGTAAACTGCAACGGCTTGAACTTGATTCACTTTATTGTTTAAACTTATAACCGTCTCAAAAGGAGCGATGGCGAAGTCTGCAATATCAAGTTCTAATTTTTTGCCCGGTGTCATTGCATAATTATCATCCTTCGGATTTAAAATTTCAAGGTCTATACCTTGTTGTTTGTAAAATCCTAAATCTTTTGCAATAAAAAATCCAATATGGTTGACATTGGGAGTCCAGTCTAGTGCTAATTTTAGTTTTATCATTTTAGTACTATTGATTTGTAAGGCAAAATTACTTTAATCATTACAATTTTTCAACTACTAGATTGTCGGCTTCGTTGCAATTCGCCAGCGTCCAAAATCATTTCATATTTTGGGATTGTCGGCTTCGTTTCACTTCGCCGGCGTCCCTTACGCATTGAGCTAGCGCAAAGCCTAGTAACGCAACCTTTGGTTGCGTTAGTTTTTTTATGCCTCATTCGTTTACGAAAGCAAGCTTTCGACACTCTTCGGCATAAAAAAACCCCAACTTTCGTTGAGGCTTTGTGATCCCGCTGGGACTCGAACCCAGGGCCCATACATTAAAAGTGTATTGCTCTACCAACTGAGCTACGGAATCTTCACCCTTCACAATCAATCACTTGTTTGATTCAGGAGTGCAAAAATAGGCGAAATAAAAAAATAGCCAA
>CANHHX010000027.1 GCA_947461125.1 Bacteroidota bacterium
AATTCTGGCTACGGCATCAGCAATCCCAATGGTAGCGGCAATTTCAAATACCCCAGGTCCAAATTTACCACCCACTAACATAATGCGCATAGGCAACATGAGCTCGCCGGGTTTTAACCCATGGGTAGCGGTTAATTCTTTAAAAATATTTTCTAAAATGGTATGATCATTACTATTTGAATTTTCAAAAGATACGCAAAGTGCTTCAAAGAAATTCTTTTTGTTCTCATCCCATTTTGGCGCAATAGAAGCTGTATCGATGTTTGTTGGCGCACCAAAATAAAAACCCGCTTGTGTAATAAAATCAGGGAGTAGTATGCAACGCTCTTTGGTAATACCAATTATTTTTTCAAAATAAGTTTGATCCTGTACTTTAATACCAGCCTCGTTAAAATAAGGCTGTACAAGGCCTGCTAAATAAGCATTATCCGCGTTTTTAATCCATTCTGCGTTAAACCATTTTGCTTTTTCGTAATTAAATTTAGCGCCGCCTTTATGTACGCGCTCCATCGAAAATTTTTCTATCAAATCATTTATGCTAAACAGTTCTTGATCGGTACCATCGTTCCAACCAAGCACAGCTAATAAGTTTACAAATGCTTCTGGTAAAAACCCGCGCTCTTTAAAACCTATTGCTTTTTCATTTGTTTTTGGATCGGTCCAGTCCATGGCAAAAACCGGAAATCCTAAACGGTCTCCATCTCTTTTGCTTAATTTTCCGTGACCATCAGGCTTTAAAATAAGTGGTAAATGCGCCCACTCCGGCATCTCGTTTTGCCAACCTAAATATTTCCAAAGTAATAGGTGAACCGGTGCAGAAGGAAGCCACTCTTCTCCTCTAAATGCATGACTAATTTTCATGAGGTAATCATCTACCACCACTGCCAAATGATAAGTAGGCATGCCATCAGCTTTTAATAATACCTTATCGTCTACTTGTGAGGTGTTAAATGAAACCTCACCTCTAATCATATCAGTAAAAGTAACATCTTCGTTATCTGGCATTTTAATACGTACTACATAGGGTGTGCCCGCCTCTAATAATGCTGCAACTTCTGCTGCATCAAGTGACAATGAGTTGCGCATTTTAGCACGAACCGCATGGTTGTATTGAGGCGAAGGATTTTCGGGCGTTTTAAAATGATTCCGCATTTCTTCTATCTCGGCGGGGGTATCAAAAGCAATGTAAGCATACCCAGCATCAATTAATTGAGTTGCATATTGTTTGTACATGGCTTTACGCTCACTTTGTCTATACGGAGCATAAGGGCCCCCTGCTTCTGGGCTTTCGTCTGGGGTAAGTCCACACCAGTTAAGCGTTTGTAATATATATGCTTCGGCACCGGGTACAAATCTAGATTGGTCGGTGTCTTCGATGCGTAAAATAAAATCGCCCCCCTGTTTTTTGGCAAACAAATAATTGAATAAAACGGTTCTTACGCCACCTAGGTGTAAGCCTCCGGTTGGGGAAGGCGCAAAACGGACACGTACTCTTTTGTTCATGGCGCAAAGATAAGATTTATATTTGCCACATGTACCTCGTAAAAACACCTTGGTGGCTTAGGATCATCTACCCCTCACTTGTTTGGCGCATGCCCAATAAGTCCAAAGTGTTATACCTCACATTTGACGACGGTCCGCACCCTACTATTACCCCTTTTGTACTAGATACGCTCAGGGAATATCAGGCAAAAGCTACTTTTTTTTGTATCGGTAAAAATGTAGAAACCTACCCCGGCATTTATGCGCAAATTATGTTTGAAGGACACGCGGTAGGCAACCATACCCAGCATCATGTAAATGGTTGGAAGGTGTCGGATGAAGAATATTTACAAGATATTAAGTGTGCTGCTAATTTAATTAAGTCTAACTTAATTAGACCACCTTATGGTCGAATCAAAAGAAGTCAAATCAAAAAAATTAAACAGCATTTTCCGGATATGCGCATTATTATGTGGGATGTGCTCAGTGCCGATTTTGATACTCGCTTAAATGCAGATGCCTGCCTTGGTTATACGGTATACCATAGCAAAAGCGGATCAATTGTTTTATTTCACGATAGTGAAAAAGCGTTTTCACGCATGCAAACAGCGCTGCCTAAAATGCTTGCTCGTTTTGCTAGTGAGGGTTATACATTTGAAGCCATTAAATTTAATGCATAAAAGAAATTTTTTAAATGGCGCCCATATTAATTGATACGCACACACATTTATATTCCGATGAATTTGAAACAGATATTGACGCTGTTATTACGCGCGCGCAACATGATAATGTGCGCAAATTTTATTTGCCTTCTATTGATAGTAACTCACTAGACGCCATGTTGGCGCTAGAGAAAAAATATCCAGGTGTTTGCACCGCCATGATGGGGCTACATCCATGTTATGTAAAAGAAAATGTAGCGGACGAATTAGCTATTGTAGAGTATTGGATTAACGATCGAGATTTTGTAGCGATTGGAGAAATTGGACTTGATTTTTATTGGGATAAAACTTTTGAAAATAAACAACGAAAAGCCTTTGAAACGCAGATGGAGTGGGCGCTTGCAAAAAACTGGCCTATCGTGATTCATACCCGAAACGCCATGCAAGAAACCATCGAAATGGTAAAGCCTTTTGCAAAAAAAGGACTGCGTGGAATTTTTCATTGTTTTAGTGGATCCGCAGAGTCGGCTAAACAAATTATAGACCTTGGATTTTTTTTAGGCATCGGTGGTGTAATCACGTATAAAAATGCAGGCCTACCAGAAGCACTTGCAAATATTCCGCTTTCGTATTTAGTACTCGAAACCGATGCACCTTATTTAACGCCCGTACCTTTTAGGGGCAAACGCAACGAATCAAGCTATCTACTTTATATCGCCGAAAAATTAGCAGCGGTGAAACAAACAACTTTGCATGAGGTAGCGTCCATTACCACTGCCAATGCACAAAAAATATTCGGTTCTTGAGCGCCGAACCTTTACTTTTGCATCCCAGTAAAAAGGGGATCAAATAAATTATACAGAGAGGTGTCCGAGTGGTTGAAGGAGCACGCCTGGAAAGTGTGTATACGGCAACGTATCGAGGGTTCGAATCCCTTCCTCTCTGCAAGGGTATCTTGGGATACGCATAGATTATAAATATTACCATTTTGTTGAGGCTGCCTACCCTTGAAACAGCCTTTTTTTCTACAATTGTCTCAAGAAAATAAAAAAAATCGAAAAATTTTAATGTTAATTGATATTATATTAATGTTATTTTAATTAACATTGTACTCACAAAAAACTAAAATCTGAATTATGAGAAAACTGCTCACATTACTCATTTGCTCCTTACTACTAGTTGGTAATACATGGGCTCAAAATCGTACTATTACTGGTAAGGTATTAGATGATAAAAAAGCACCTGTTTCTAATGCATCAATTATTGTGAAAGGAACTACCAATGGTACCTATACTAAAGAAGACGGAACTTTTAGTATTAATATCCAATCAACTGCTAAAACATTAGTTATTAGTTCTGTCAATTTTGAATCTCAAGAAGTTTCTATTGGTAAGAACAGCAGTTTCAACATCTCACTTTATCCAGCTGACAATAAATTGGATGAAGTAGTAGTAGTTGGATATCAAGTGCAAAAGAAAAGGGAAGTAACTGCGGCAATCTCTAAAATATCTGGAGATGAAATAAGCAATATGCCAATTCAATCATTTGATCGTGCAATGCAGGGACGTGCAGCTGGTGTTGCTGTTCAATCAAATAATGGTATTCCCGGAGGTCCAGTAACTGTTCGTATACGTGGTATTGGTTCTATCCAAGCTGGTAATGAGCCGTTGTACATTGTAGATGGAGTACAAATCAATAATTCTACCGTTGCTTTAAATGGTTCTACTGGTACACAAACAAACCCTCTTAACTTCTTAAATCCAAACGATATCGAATCGATAGAAATCTTAAAAGATGCTTCTGCCGCTGCCGTTTATGGAGCAAGAGCTGGTAATGGTGTTGTGTTAATCACAACAAAAAGAGGTAAAATGGGTAAGTCTAATTTTACTGCCAACGTTTATTGGGGTTCTATGTCTACATTAAAATTATTTGATGTATTAAATACGCAAGAATATTTAACTCAAAGAAGGGCGGCATTGCAAAATGCGAACCCATTAGTTGCTCCGGCTACAATTAGAGCTACTGCATTGGGTGAAATGAACTTGTCTTCTGGTTTAACTGACGATCAAATTGCTGCTTTACCATCTTATGATTGGCAGCGTGAAGCTTTTGGAACTGGAAACGTTTTCAACGCTGAAATGAGTATGAGTGGAGGCAGTGAAAAAACTACTTTCTACTTATCTGGCTCTTATAACAAAACTCAGGCTATTGTAAAGCCAAGTGATTTTCAGAGAGGAACTGTATTGATGAGTTTAAAGCATAACGTTTCAAAAAAATTATCTGTTGAAACACAATTAAATGTGAGTACTGTTCGTCAAGAAGCTACCTTCTCTACAGACGGTTCATTCTTGGGTAGTCCAACATTTTCTTCTAGTTTAATGCTGCCTAATAACCCAATTTATAATACAAATGGCAGTTTCTATGGTTTGCCTTCGGCGAGTGCCACTCAGCCCTTTGCAGGAATTTTAAACCAAAATATTATTGCTAATATCTACTTAAACTCAAACTGGCAAAGAACCAATCAATTGGTTGGAAACTTTAAGATCAATTATGAAATCGCTAAAGGGCTTAGATATGCGGGTACATTTGGTATGGACTATCGTTTAGGTCAAAGTGATCGATATACTGACCCTAGAACTCCAGACGGAGTTGGAGTAAGGGGTCGTTCTTCTGTGAATAGTAACTGGAACACCAACTTTATTACCAACCACGTATTAAACTACAGCACAACCCTTAAAGATAAGCATAACCTAAGTGCATTGGCTGGGTTGGAGTATCGTAAAGACGAAGCTGAACAAATTGGATTATCTGGTACTGGTTTTGCTACGCCTGAATTTAGAACAGCTAACGCTGCCGCCACTCCGGAATCAATTACTGGTTTTTGGTCAGGGTCTGCTACCTTTTCTACTTTTGCCAAATTCAACTATAACTATGATGCTAAATATTTGTTTTCTGCAACAGTTAGAAGAGATGGTTCATCTCGTTTTGGTGAAAACAATTTGTTTGCGACTTTCCCAGCGTTTTCAGTTGGTTGGAATCTAAGCAAAGAGAGCTTTATCAACAAAAAGAATTTCTTCAATAACCTTGTATTGAGAGCATCTTGGGGTAGAACAGGTAATGATCAAATTGGTAATTTTGATTCAAGAGGTCTATATGGTGGTGCTTCTAGAATTTACAATAACGGTTCTGCTATTACACCTTCTCAATTGGGTAATCCTGATCTTAGATGGGAGACTCGCGAAGAAGTGAATCTGGGTCTTGATTTTGCATTCTTTAAAAACAGAATCAACGGTAGTATAGACGTTTATGATAGAAGAAATAAAGACCTATTATTAGGAAGACCAATTTATTCAATTAACGGATTTACTTCTGTTACCCAAAACCTAGGTGAAGTGCAAAATAAGGGTATTGAATTTGCCTTAAATGTTGATGTTGTTAAAACAACCAACTTCCGTTGGCAGAGTAGGTTCAATATTGCCTATGTTCACAATGAATTGAAGAGATTATACGATACGATCAAGATATTACCAGCAAATAATTCGTTGCAAGTTGGAGCCCCATTAGGAGCTGTTTTTACACAAAGATATGCAGGAGTAAATCCGGCAACAGGTCGTCCAATGTGGTTTGATATTAATGGAAACATTACTTATCTACCAGTTGCTGCCGATCGCGTGTTATTGAATGGTTCTACTGTTCTACCAAGGTATACAGGTGGTTGGACAAACTCATTCCAATACAAAGGATTTGAATTAGAATTTTTCTTCCAATATGAGTATGGAAGAATTTTCTCTGATGGACAGGTTGCATTCTTAAGTGAAATTGGTGGTAGATCATTTAATGCGTTAAGAACCATTGTTGATAATTCATGGAAAAAACCAGGTGATATGGTTCCTTGGGCAAGACCTATTAATGGTAATACTGAAGTGAGAGGTGCTGGAAGGTTTGGTGGTGATGCCAACTTCCGTAAGATGGATTATATCCGTTTAAAGCAACTTACGTTTAGCTATAATTTGCCAGCGGCTAATCTGAAAAGTTTTGGATTAACTAGTGCTAGATTCTATATCCAGGGGATAAACCTATGGACCTATGCAGATTGGGACGGATATGATCCAGAATTTACTGGAACTGCAACAGGAACTATCCCTCAATCTAGAAATACAACCGTAGGTTTACAAATTGGATTTTAATTTATAAATAAGAAATAGTTATGAAAAAGATACTAATATTAACAACCATTATTTTTATAGGATTCACTTCTTGTAAAAAACAATTGGACATAGATCCAAGGCAGTCAATTGATTTTAATTCTGCACTTAGCAGTGTAGATGCAATTAATGCAGCCGTAAACTCTGTATACGGTGGGTTGAAATCAACTGCTCTTTATGGAAGAGATTTATTGGCAGTTTCTGATGCCATGGCAGATGTTGGTTTCGCAAATAATAAATCAGGTAGATTGGTTGGTGAAAACAGGAACAATCTGGGTGCTCATTTGGTTTTATGGGGAACTGCTTACAGTTTAATTAACGAGTGTAATTTAATTCTTGCAGCGATACCTACCTCACCTGGAACCCCTGCTCAAAAAAGTAGCTGGGAAGGCCAAATGCGATTTTTAAGGGCATTGTTGTACTTCGAATTAGTAAAAACGTATGCCTATATCCCAACAGCAGATATTCCTGCTCAAAATAGAGGTGGTGTAGTTATTAAAACTGACCCAACTAATTCAGCAACAAATGCAGCCAACTATTTTCCAAAAAGAGCAACTGTAGCAGAGTGTTACAATTTTCTTAAAACAGAATTAAATGCGGCTATTCCGCTTTTACCTGCATCGGGTTCAGTTGCCTTAGCAACACAAACAGCTGGTCGTGCTTTGCTATCTCGTGTTGCATTGTACAATGGAGATTGGAGTATCGCAGTAACAGAGTCTACAGCTGCACTAGCAACTTCTGTTGGTGCGCTAACAACTGCTGCAACCTATGTAAGTGGTTGGAGACAATCTATTCATCCAGAATCTATTTTTGAAATCAGATATGCTACCGTAGCAGAAAATGTGGGTGTAAATACTTCATTACAAACTACATACACAGGTTTAGCTGCAATTGGTTCACCTACAACTACTGGTGGAGGTTTTGGAGATTTTGTTCCAACCAATACTTTATTGACTGAATACCAGGTGAGTTATCCGAACATTGCAACTTTTCCTGCACCTGCTGCATCTTTTCCTTCTATAACTTATGGAGCAGATGTAAGGGGACAATTGTTTGAATGGGGAACTAACTTTAGAGGTACTAGATTTGTTGAGTGTACAAAGTTTTTTGGAAAAAATGGACAAATCAATTTGGACAATGTTCCTGTATTTAGAAAGTCTGAATTATTGCTAAATAGAGCAGAAGCCAATTATCGTTTATCCTTATCAACTGGCGGAGCAACTGCAGAAACCGCTGCGCTCGCAGATGTAAATACGCTAAGATCAAACAGAGGGTTACCTGCTGTAACATTAACAGGAACGGCTTTATTTGATGAAATTATTCAACAACGTAGGTTAGAATTTGCTTTTGAAGGTCATCGTTTTTTTGATTTAAAAAGATTAGGACGTGATATTATTAAAACACCTCTAAATTCAAATTTATTGGCTACTGATATTAGAATGCTTCCAGCTATTCCTCAGGGGGATATCGATGGCAATCCGAATATGCTTCAAAATCAAGGCTATTAATAAACAAAAAGATTAATCATGAAAAAAATAAAAGTATATCTAAGCTTAGTAATAGCGTCAATCGCATTGTTAACATCATGTGTTAAACAAGATTCTAAGGTTTATAGTGGTGGAGCAAAAGTTGAGTTTGATGCAACGGTTTTAAATTCACCTGCTGTTGGAAAAACATTTCCTCTCTTAACAAGGGTACCTGTTTATGGAGTTGCTCTGGCTACAGCTAATCCTCTAATTAGTAGAGCTACCCCTGGTGTCATTACTTTTAGAGTAAACTTAGTTGGGCCACAAGCATCAACTGCTAGAACCATCAATTACCGTGTAGTAACTGCCGAAACAACAGCTGTTTCAGGTACACATTACACTTCTGGAAGTTCGCTTGTAATTCCTGCAAATTCTAGCTTTGGTGATTTGTCTGTTACTATTCTAAATCCAGGAGTTGCTGGAACACCAGTAAATCTTGTATTTGAATTATTAGGAAATGGTTCAGAAATTACAGCCAATGTAAACTATCGTTTTTTAGGCATGACCATTGCACAATAAAATCTTCAAATCAATACCTCAAAGCCCCTATTTTTAATAGGGGCTTTTTTATTATATTTATGCTTTAAAAAAGTACAATGAAATCAATCATCTTTATTTTTTCTATTTTCATTTCCCTAAGTACATATGCCCAGTCGGAACCACATACCCTTAATTTAAAGAATATAGATGGAAGACCGATAATGGTTGCAGGTTTAAATACAGATTTAGAGGGATCGGTATTTCTTGCTGATAAGTATTATAAAGCCACCTTAATATTAAAAAATAAGCAATTTATTAAGGATTTGCCTATTAAAATAGATTTATTAGATTCCAAAATATTTTTTCTTAACGAGCAACAGCAGGAAATGGAATCAATTATGCCGGTAGGTACAATTGTTTTTAATGATAAGAGTTGCCCTTTTGATCAGTTTATTTTTACCAATGGATTCTTACCTAAACCCAATGTTTATATGCAGGTGCTGGATACTGGTAAAGTTTGGCTGTTGAAACAACATCAAATTAGAACAGAGGAGTATAAAGAATATGGAACTCCTATTACGAAGAAAAAAGCCTATGTTGTTTATGATTATTTTATAACCAACCAGAATGGGATATTAGAAAAAATAACACAGAAAGAAGAGCTAATTAACGCTATGAAATCTAAAAAAGAGGCATTGATTAAGTTTGTAAAGGAGGAGAATCTAAAATTAAAGTCTGACGAAGATTATAAAAAAATAATTCGGTTTTACAGGAGCTGACCATCATAAACATAGTTGTAAGAATAAAAAGATTTCACTTAATCCTATCTATCTCTCTCAAACTTCAAACGCATCCCTCTGGTGTTTTCAGCAATACCCCCAGTATCATAAACAAGCTGTCCATTTACAAAGGTCTTCATCACTTTGCTTTTAAACTGGTAGTTTTCAAATGGAGACCAGCCGCATTTGTACAACGAGTTTTCTTTTGTTGCTGTCCAGATATTGTTGAGGTCCACTATTACCATATCGGCAAAATAGCCTTCTCTAATATAACCACGCTCTTTTAGTCTATAAATTTCAGCCACGTGGTGGCTAGTTTTTTCTACAATTTTATGTAGCGGTAATTTATTTTGATGGTAGAGTTCCAAAAGTGCAGGTAGTGCGTGTTGCACGAGCGGTCCGCCCGACATGGCTTTTGTATAGTTACCGCTTTTTTCTTCTATTGTATGCGGTGCATGGTCTGTGGCAATAATGTCAATTTTATTATCGATTAAAGCTTGAATCAGCCCTTCTTTATCCTGAGGTGTTTTAACCGCTGGATTCCATTTTATATGTGCACCCAAACTTTTATAATCTTCACTTGTAAACCATAAGTGATGCACACATGCTTCTGCGGTTATTCTTTTGTCTCTAATATTTTGCTGCTGCTCAAATAGTGCCGCTTCTTTTTGGGTAGAAATATGAAAAAAGTGAAGACGATTGTTATGTTTTTTGGCAATCTCTAACACTCTTTGTGTTGCAACAAAGCAGGCTTCTTCTGTTCTAATGAGGTGGTGGTGGTTAAATGGAATATTGTCACCAAATTCTTTTTTGTACTTATCCGTATTTGATTTTATAATACTGTCATCTTCGCTATGAAGGGCTGTTAGTATGGAGGTTCTTGCAAATAATTTTTCCAAATAATCGGGATAGTTGGCTAGTATACCATGGTCGTTGTTAAAGTAGAGGCCATCATCTGTGATACCGCACACATTTTCCGGATCTGTTAGTAGCGCTTCTTCTAAGTTATCTTGGTTAATGCCCATAAAAAAAGAATAATTAACCACCGATGATTCAGATGCAATCGCATATTTTTCTTCTAATAATTTTTGTGTTAGTGTATTTGGAATGGTGTTGGGCATATCCATAAAAGACGTGATGCCGCCTGCTGCGGCGGCTTTAGACTCGGAGGCAATGGTTGCTTTATGGGTTAGGCCTGGCTCTCTAAAATGCACCTGATCATCTATGCATCCAGGAAGTAAATGCAAATTTTCACCATTTATTTCTTTTACTTCTGCGTTAGCAGGTAGGTTAATAGTATTTGCAATTTTTTCTATGCGCTGGTTGTTAATGAGAACATCGGAATAAATTGTTTTTCCTTCATTAACAACGGCTATATTTTTTATTAGGTATTTCATTTTGTTGCAGCTCTTTCTAGTTTATCGTTTATGGCTAAGCCCATCCCAACCGCTGGCATTTTTTGGGCAATAATGAGGTCAAGGTTTTGATGGTCTAAACGGTGCATGGCTGCATATAAATTTTTAGCAGCTTCTTCCAAATTTCCAGTTTGTGAAAGTGTTTCCACTGCTATCACAAAGCTTGGTAGGGTAGTGGGGCTCAATTGTAAAACCCCAATTCGTTTATCCGAATATTTTTGGATATCCGAAGTAATATCATCTGTTAATATTGTTGTTGTACTGGGTGCATAGTGTTTTGACAGCATGCCTGGCGCAACAACAGATTCGTTGTTGGCATGAACCCGCATTTTTAATACACCCGTAATTTTTTCGATATCCTCTGTTTTTGTGCTGCCCTGTCTATACAAAATGGGTTCTCCATTTTCGAATCCCACAATCGTAGACTCTATACCTTTATCACAACTACCGCCATCTAAAATAATGTCTAATGTGCCCGTAAAATAATCCGCTACATGTTTTGCTGTGGTAGGGCTGATAGATCCAAACGGATTGGCGCTAGGGGCTGCCAACGGAAAATCCAACGCTTCTAGTAGTTCAAGTGCAATGGGGTGACCTGGTACGCGCACCCCAACTGTATTTTTGCCTCCGGTAACTAAATCCGGTATGTGATCTTGTTTTTCTAATACCAGTGTGAGTGGGCCAGGCCAAAAAGCATCAGCTAATTGGATAGCTACTACTGGTATATTTTTTGCTACTTGTTGTAAATAGTGGGCTGATTTTATATGTACGATGAGTGGGTTATAATGGGGTCTGTTTTTTAATGCAAATATTTTTTGAACTGCAACTTCGCTATACGCATTGCCTGCAAGCCCGTATACTGTTTCGGTGGGCATTGCAACAATTTCGTTGTTTTGTAAGGCAGCTACCGCTGCTTGTATAGCGTTTGATGGCATGGTGTTTATTTATGGATTACACCTATCGCAGTAGGTTGGATCTTCTTCTTCTTTTCCATTGGGGAAATAGGCTTCGTGGGTATGGTTACATTTCTGACAAGCATACACATGAAACAAAGTGCTTTTGGTAGGTGCCTTGCAGTTTTCGCAAGGTAGTCCTGGTGTAGCATCTTTAATTCCAAAGCCGGGTGTTTGACAGCTAGGGCAGGTGGTTTTTATTTTTTTAATTAGTTTTTCGGTGGTTTCTTCTATGACTTGCATTCTTGATGGATTCAAGTGCGCGCGCATATCTGTTTCTACGTACACCGACCCATATTTTTCCATAAACTGCTTAAAGGTATCAAGTAATTCTTTGGTTTGAACTATGCCTTTTGCAACTTCGGTATAACCTTCTTTTTTATCTTTTAATATAAGTCCATGACTCGGAAATAAAGCACTTTGTGCAAACGCCAATAAATCCTCTTCGGAATTTACTTCTTTGGCATTGTAATTTGTTTTTGTTGACACTTCCCTAACTACAATTTCTAAACCATTTTTTTGATCCATGAATACGAGCAGTTCATCATCTGCGGGTAAAAAATAAAGCAGTGGGTGGGCGCCAAAAGAGCCCTCACTTGCTACTGCTAAATCGGTGCCTGTAAGCTCCATCGCAAGCATGCACTTTTTTTTAGCGGTATCGAGAGGGCTTAGATCCCTTTCAATTTCACCGCTAAAAGTACCGAGTAAATCTGTATCCAAATTTTCGGGTACGATGCAGGAAACGCCTAACTCTTTTTCAAGAAGCGCTGCCATTGCATATTGTTTTTTGTGCTTGGTAGCAATTACAATTGACCTGCCTTCAAAAAATTTATGCTGGTTCATTAACGTATGTTATGGGTAACAGATAAATTTATTGACCCTGACCTAACGAATAGGCGGCAGTACCGTCAAATGCATATAGGTTCTCGGTTTTAATCGTGTCAATGTCTTCTTCGATGGCTTTTTCTAAAAGTTCGATGATATCAGTTTTGTACATTTGTTCGCCATTTTTTGCTTTAAACCTGCATCTCCAATGGTCGGTGCAAAATGTTTCTTTAAATCCATCAGGCCATACTTTAATGCCTCTATTGGTAATCATTGAAAGGTATATTCCTTTGCTTTCCATTTTTTGGATTTTCTCCGCTAGTTCGTTCGGATCTGATCCGCCCCAGTGTATAAAAAGATCTACACCTTCTAATGTTTTTGTAGCAGGTTCTTTTCTTTTGTACTTAGGTAATTCAATCGCTAAATTATTAGAATAGCTTACTGCTTTAAGTACCGATGGTTTTTGTCCTAAGTTGGCAATAACTGCTGCTGCAAATTCTTTAGTACCTACTTTTTGTTTGCTGGTACCTTCTTTAAATATATCTGGGGTATGGGTTCCGTCTTCAAGGGTTTTAAGCCATGCATTTTGAATTTTTTCTGCCACATCAGCTTGTCCAATATGATTGAGCATCATAATAGCGCCTTGTAATAAACCTGATGGGTTTGCAATGTTTTTACCTGCAATATCTGGAGCAGATCCGTGAATAGCTTCAAACATGGAACACTCTTCGCCAATATTGGCAGAGCCTGCAAGGCCTACTGATCCTGTGATTTGTGCAGCCACATCACTCAAAATATCGCCGTATAAGTTAGGCATAACAATCACGTCAAATACTTCTGGGGTGTCTGCTAATTTAGCGGCACCAATATCAATAATCCAATGTTCGTTTTGGATGTTCGGATACTCTGCTGCTATTTCATTAAATACTTTACGAAACAAACCGTCTGTTTGTTTCATGATATTGTCTTTGGTAAAGCAGGTTACTTTTTTTCTATTCTGTTGTTTTGCATATTCAAATGCATATCTAATAATTTTTTCGCAACCAGGTCTGCTAATTAATTTCAAGCACTGAACTACTTCGTCTGTTTGTTGGTGTTCGATACCTGCATATAGGTCTTCTTCATTTTCTCTTACAATCAAAATGTCCATGATGGGATGCTTTGTTTTTACAAACGGGTGCAAGCTCATACATGGTCTAATGTTTGAGTATAGTCCTAAAAATTTTCTAGTAGAAACATTCAAACTTTTGTAGCCACCACCTTGCGGTGTTGTGATGGGTGATTTTAAAAACACTTTATTGGTTCTAATCGTGTCCCAGGATGCTGGCGCAATGCCCGCCGTATTTCCGGCTAAAAACACTTTTTCTCCAATTTCAATTTCATCAATCGAAAATTTTGCCCCTGCTGCGGTCAAAATGCTTAGGGTTGCGTCCATGATTTCTGGTCCAATACCATCCCCTTTTGCTACTGTAATTCTAGTCATTGCTTTAAATTTTTAGATGCCGCAAAATTGCACAATTAAATACATAAATTTCTATTTATATTTGTTATCAAAATCATAAATAATTTTTATGAATTATACCCTCAATCAGTTGCAGGTATACTTAAAAGTGGTCCAAACCCAGAGTGTCACCAAGGCCTCGGAGGCACTTAACCTATCACAGCCAGCGGTATCGATTCAGCTAAAAAACTTTCAGGATCAATTTGGGGTGCCCTTAATTGAGGTGATTGGTCGAAAACTATACATCACCGATTTTGGTAAAGAAATAGCCGAAGCCGCCGAAAATATCATCAATCAGGTGTATGCGATCAATTATAAATCCTTGGCCTACAAAAATCAATTAACCGGCCGCTTAAAAATTGCGTCGGTATCTACTGGTAAATATGTGATGCCCTTTTTTTTGTCTGGATTTATGCGCCAGCATGCTGGTATTGAGTTACTCATGGATGTGACCAATAAGAACAAGGTATTTGAGAGTTTAAAAAACAATGAAATTGATTTTGGGTTGGTTTCTTTTTTACCATCCAATTTAGAAGTTGAAAACTTAGACCTATTACAAGATAAATTGTATTTGGTAGGTAAACGCGAAACAAATACTGGAGAAAATATTACTGCCAAAAAAATGTTTGAAAACCTACCCATCATTTTTAGAGAGCCAGGATCAGGAACGAGGCAATTAATGGAAAAATTTTTGCAAAGCAATAACATTACTGTGCTTCGTAAAATGGAGCTTACTTCTAACGAGGCCGTAAAACAATCGCTGCTTGCGGGTATTGGTTATTCCATTATGCCATTTATTGGTATTCGTAAAGAAATTGAATCAAAAGATTTGCAAATCATACCTGTTAAAGGACTTCCTTTAAAAATAACATGGAATTTAATTTGGTTAAAAGGAAAAAAATTATCACCAACTGCTGCTTCATTTTTAGAGTATCTCCAACTCAATAAGCAACAAATCGTTGATGATACATTTAGTTGGCCAGAATTATAGTATATATTTATGTTACAATTTCAAAGTAAGGGTATGCGTTTTGTTTTTTGGGTAGTAAGTATGTTTTTTACAGTATCTGTTTTCGCAACAAATGATGTGGATACAATCCCTGCACTAAAAACAAAAACGCCTTTTTTTAAAAATGCGGACACACTCAATATAAAACGCTTTGCCATTGTAAATGGCACTTCACTTTTAGCGCTTTATGGTAGTTATCATTATATCCATAATGCATGGTGGGCCGATTCTCGCAAGCGTTTTCATTTTGATGGAGGTGGTTCTCGTATTACGCAAGCTTTTGATTTTGGTAGAGATGCTATTTATGCAAAGGGGCTCGATAAAGTGGGCCACTTTTATGGTGCCCGTATTACCAGTGATATTTTTGCGCGTGGCATTAGATGGTCTGGAAAAACGGAGGCGCAATCACTAATTTGGGGTGGCTTATTAGGTACTGCGGTGCAAGGTTTTATTGAAATTAAAGATGGCTATTCGCCAACCTGGGGTTTTAGTGTGTATGATTGGATGAGTGGATCGTTGGGTAGCTTTTATCCTTTTTTTCAATCCAAAAGCAAGTTTTTAAGCGCCGTTGATATCAAGTATAGTTATTACCGCAAACACAATTATTATTTCGATTACATAAAGCGGGAAAGTAATTTTCAGGACGATTATATGAATTCTACTTTTTGGCTAACCTATAATCCTAAAAGATATAAGCCATCAAGTAAGTGGCCCAAATGGCTTGGTATTTCTGTGGGACTTGGCGTAGATCATACGCTTAATAATTATTACATTAATATGCCTGGTGGTACTTCCGATTGGGGTAAAGGTGGTTATGAATTTTACTTGGCGCCAGATATCGACTTTAAGGGCTTGCTTCCTAAAAAGCCTTTTTGGCAAACTCTTGCACACGTTTTAAATTATATCAAAGTGCCAACACCTGCGCTTAGGTTAAGTAGGAATTCTAAGTTCATGCCTGTGCATTTTTAATTTAAAAATTTAGTAATACTAAATAAACGAATTTCACTCATAAAATTTAATATTCCGTTTTAGCGTTAATCCTTACTTTCGCCAAACGCTTAAAAATGAATGTTTCTAGGTTTCTGCCTTTATTTTTGATAGGCATTTCTTTTTCTTCGCTGCGCGCTCAAGATTTTAGGACTATCGATTCCATTATTCAATTACAAATTCAAAAGCACAATACAGCAGGTGCTGTTGGTTTAATTATTAAAGACGGGGTGGTTTTGTATGATAAGGCATTTGGTTTTGCCAATTTAGCCCAAAATACGCCCATGACTCCCCAGTCAATTTTTAGAATTGCTTCTCAAACAAAAGCTATTGTATCGGTAGCTTGTTTGCAACTCGTTGAAAAAGGACTCATTCAATTAGATGATCCTATTCAAAACTATTTTCCAGTTTTTAAGGATCAAAAAGTGGCGACTGGCACACCAGAACAGATGGTTCTTGTTCCCTTGCAAAGGCCCATTACAATAAGAGATTTACTAACGCATCAGTCTGGTATTAGTGCTAGTGACGAATACCCAAAATATGCTTCATTGTTTAAAAAGTATCGCCTCGATAAATCATTAAGCAACAATTTTGAATCGCTTTCAAGTGAAGTTGATCAATTAGCTCAAATGCCACTTATGCATCAGCCAGGAGAAAGATTTAGTTATGGACTGAGTACCAATGTAATTGGGGCGCTTATCGAAAAAGTATCAGGACTTTCATTAGAAGCCTATCTTAAAAAAAATATTTTCGATCCTTTGCAGATGAAGGATACCTATTTTTATCTACCCAACAATAAAGCCTCAAGGCTGGTAGAACTTTACTACAAATCTTCCGATACAACCCTTGCTGCTGTTGACCTTGCTGTTTTTAACGCCAATTATCCTTTGCAAAAAAATAGTAGTTATTTTTCTGCTATTGGAGGGCTTGTTTCTACCACACACGACTATGCTAAATTTTTAACTTGTTTACTTAATGGCGGTACGGTTAAAAACAAAAAAATACTAAGTAAAAGTTTAATAGATTCTTTAACCACCAATCAGTTAGGGAATAAAACATTTATTTTTGGAGGGTTTCCTTCTCTCAATAATTTTGGCTTAGGCGTTGGTTTAACAAGTACAAAAGGGCAAATTGTAAATCAGGCGTCTGTTGGAAGTTTTTTTTGGGGCGGCGCATTTAACACTGCTTATATGGTGGATCCAACCAGAAAGTTAATTACTGTATTTTTCTTTCAACGTACACCATTTGCACTATCCTCTGTGCTATCTAGTTTAGAAAAAGCCACCATTAAAATTTTAGATCAAAAATAGCCAATGACAGATCGCAGTTACCATAACGCAGATGCAATACAAGCGTTTATCACACTTGCTTTAAACGAAGATATTGGTGATGGTGATATCACAACATTATCTTGTTTTAACAATGATGCCATTGGTGTGGCAAACTGTTATGTAAAAGAAAATTGTACCCTTGCGGGCGTTTCACTCGCTGTCGCAATTTGTAAATGCGTAGATCAAGCGTTGCAAGTAAATTTTTCCCATGTAGATGGCGATGTTATTGAATATGCACCGGTATGTATAGGTCAAATAACTGGTAAATTATCCAGTATCCTGCAAGCTGAAAGATTGCTGTTAAACTCTATGCAGCGCATGAGCGGTATCGCCACTGTTACAAAACAATTTGTAGAATTAGCCAAGGGGACAAATATTGCTATTTATGATACCCGCAAAACAACGCCTAATTTTAGACTTCCAGAAAAGTGGTCAGTGGTAATTGGTGGGGGTGTAAATCATCGGTTTGGTCTCGATGATCAAATTTTAATTAAAGACAATCACATAAAGCAGCCGGAGGAATTTTACAAGCCCTAGACAACTGTATGCATTACCGCAGTCAACAAAATGCTAGTATGCCTGTTATTGTAGAAGTGCAAAACGAACAAGCGTTTTTAGTAGCGATACAACACAAGATTGTTAACCGTGTTTTAATAGACAATCATACCCCTGAACTACTTTATAAATACATCGATTACCGAAACAGCATGGCGCCAGATAAAAAATTAGAAATTTCGGGCGGAATCACACTCAACACCATTGAGTCATACTTAATTCCGGGCATAGATTGTATTTCGGTAGGGGCATTAACGCATCAAATTAAATCAGTAGATATATCATTAAAAATAGTATAAATGTTATTTGAGCAAGAAGTCAATAGAGTGGGTTATTTGAGTAGGTCTGTGCCCACAAATATAAATTTAGTGGACGCGATATTGTCTCTCAAAAAGGAAAAAAATGCAACCATTTTAGCGCATTATTATGTTTCAGCAGAAATTCAAAAAATTGCAGATCATGTTGGAGATAGTTATGCACTTGCCAAAATATCAAAAGAATTAAACACCAAGATGATTGTTTTTTGTGGGGTGCATTTTATGGCAGAAACGGCTAAAATTTTAAATCCGACAGCTAAAGTCCTAATCCCTGATTTGCATGCGGGATGTTCACTCGCAGACGCAACACCATTAGATGCTTTTGTTGCTTTTAAAAAGGAGCATCTAGATGCTGTTGTAGTAAGTTATATCAACTGTTCGGCTGAAATAAAAGCAGAGAGCGATTATATATGCACTTCGTCAAATGCAGTTGAAGTTGTAAACGCCATTCCAAAAGATAAAAAAATAATTTTTGCACCTGACAAAAACCTAGGTTTGTATGTTCAAAAAGTAACCGGCAGGGAACTGCTGCTTTGGGATGGTGCTTGTATTGTGCATGTAAATATCTCTCAAGAGAAACTACATCAGTTGCAAATAGATCACCCCAATGCCATTTTAATTGCACATCCAGAGTGCCTACCAGGCATATTGGATAAGGCTACTTTTATTGGTTCTACCAAAGCTTTGATTGAATTTGTAACGGTGTCTGAACACAATGAGTTTATTGTAGCTACAGAAGCGGGTATACTTTATAAAATGAAGCAGGCAGTCCCGCATAAAAAAATCATTCCAGCACCTGCCCTAGAATCCAATAGCTGTGCATGTTCTGAGTGTCCGTATATGAAAATGAATAGTCTCGAAAAAATTTACAATGCACTCTATTATGAAGTTCCTGAAATTACCATCCCAAAAGCTGTGCATGATCGTGCATTACGCGCTTTGAATAATATGCTAACGGTATCGTAATGCAGTCCAACCATTTTGACACCATTGTAATTGGCTCGGGCGTGGCCGGCTTATCTTTTTTGCACTATTACAAAAAGGCACAAGCAGCCGCAGACTCCAATAATACAACTACGAGCCCTAATAGAAAATTAAGCATCGCTTTATTTACAAAGTCGGATGTATCCAATACCAACACGAGTTGGGCACAGGGCGGCATTGCGGCTGTTCATGAGTCTGGTATGCCAAATGCTGATTCTTTTGAAGCGCATATTTTCGATACCCTGATTGCTGGTGGCCATACAAATTACGAATCGATTGTTAGAAAAGTAGTGGAGCAGGGACCTTTATTGATGCAGGAACTCCAAAAAATGGGTATGCCTTTTGATACCAACAATCATCAACAAATTGATTTGGTACAAGAAGGGGGGCATAGTCAGGCACGTATTTGGCACGTTAAAGACTATACGGGTAAGGCGTTACAGCAAACACTAGAAAATAATACAGACTGTGAAACAGCTGTGTATTTACAGGAACATATTTTTGTAATTGGTATCAAAAAAGTTTCGGAGTATTTATTTGAAGTGGATACGTATCATTTAAAAACAAAAGTCCAAACCACATATACCACTCATTTTGTAGTGCTCGCAACTGGTGGGATAGGACAGTTGTATGCACAAACTACCAATACGGCTGTTGCAACTGGTGATGGAATTTATTTGGCACATGCCTTAGGAGCCCAAATACAAGATCTAAGTTTTATTCAGTTTCATCCTACAGGTTTATATTCGAAAAGTGCAAGTATTTATTTGATTACAGAAGCCTTAAGAGGTGCTGGTGCAGTACTTCGTAACCATGCCGGTGAAAATTTTATGCTTCGTTATGATGAGCGTGGTTCCCTGGCTCCACGTGATATTGTAGCGCGCGCAATTCTTGCTGAGATGCAAAATGAAAATGCATCTCATTTGTATTTAGATGCAACTGGCATAGACCCAAAAATAGTAGCATCCCATTTTCCTTCCATTAAAGCTAGCGTTAAAGCATTGGTGGGAATTGATATGACTGCAGAATATATTCCTATTGTTCCTACACAGCATTATAGTTGTGGTGGTATAGCGGTAAACGAATATGGTGAATCTACTGTTGCGCAATTATATGCCATTGGCGAATGCGCGCATACAGGCCTTCATGGTGCCAATCGACTTGCCTCAAACTCACTACTTGAAGGACTGGCTTTTGCTCAATTTGCAGCAGATAGAATTGTTGAGATTTTAAAACAGCAAAGTTTTACTGAACAGCTCTATCAAAATCAACCAATCAATCAACATCTATACTCTGTTTTACAACTAGATAGAGCAGCTATTCAAAGTATAGTTAGCAAATACGCAGGCGTCCTAAAAACCACAGAAGGCTTGTTGGAAGGGCGTTCGGCTATTTTGAATTTGATAAAAAACGCGACTGTACTTGACTTTTTTAGTATTGAGGATTACGAAACCACCTGTATGGCAACCACAGCGTTGCTTTTATTGGACAACGCTATTATGCAAACAAAAAATGTAGGCGTTTTTTACAATGCTTCTATCGCGTAATGCAGGTACATGTCATTTTCAAAAGACATCGATGCTAATAAAGTAAGTGGAGCCGCATTTTGTAGAGGTGTGCTCTGGGCAATATCTAAACCTGCTTTTGCATTACTATCTAATAATAATTTACTCCCAATAAAATAGTCAAGTTCGTTGACCCAATTTTTAGATAATAGGTAAGCGCTAAACATGGCGCCAGCTTCTATCAAAACACTATACAACCCTTTTTGCAATAGTTCTTTTCCAAGTGTATCTAAATCTATTTCACCATTAGTAGTAAATGGCGTTTCAATAATTTCTGTATGTGCAGGTAGCTGCCTGTTCTTATCAATTGCACCTGGCGCCGTTACAATAAAAACTTTTGTTGTTACTCTACTGTAAAATATTGGATGTGCCCCTTGCGCAGGGGCAAGCAGCGTACCGGTCCTATCAATAATCACTGCGTTAAGTTCGGTGCTGGGTGAATTTGAAATTCTGATATTTAAAGTGGCCTGATCTTCAATAACCGTTTTTGCAGTGGAGATAACTGCATCTACCGCTGTTCTAATATGGGTGTGTAAATAGGCTCTGCTCGCTTCGTTGGTAATCCATTTAGAAGCGCCTGTATAGTCGGCAATTTTGCCATCAAGTGTTGCCGCCAATTTGAGGCGAACAAAAGGCTTGTTTTTTTTGTGGTTGGTAAAAAATATTTTATTTAACGAAATAGCTTCGGGTTTTTCAAGTAGTGTAATGTCAATCCCTTTTTGTTGTAGTAATGTAAAGCCGCTTACATTAGGATTAGGATCCAAAGAGCCTACAATTACTTTTTTGATGCCCGACGCGATAATCAAATCCGTGCAAGGAGGCGTTTTCCCAAAATGCGAGCAGGGCTCGAGAGTGACAAACAGGGTACAGTTTTCCAAGCTATTACTTGATTGGAGTGCTTCCTCTATGGCAAATACCTCGGCATGCTTTTCGCCCCATTTTTGGTGGTAGCCAGATCCAATAATGGTGCCTTTTTCGTCTACAACAATAGCGCCAACAAAGGGATTCCCTTTAATATCTTTTCTTTTGGCTTTTTTGGCTAAACTTAATGCTACGATTAAGTGTTCTAATGTTGTCATCGCTTATCTTTGCACCTCAAAATTAAAGAAATCAGTCCATGTTTACCGGAATTGTTGAATCTGCTATTATTTCAAGCATCGAAGTACAAGAAACGGGCTGGACCCTAGCTGTTACAAGCGCTTCTATTGCTGCCCGTGTTAAACTGGGCGATAGTGTTGCAGTAGATGGAGCCTGCTTATCGGTAATAGCGATCAATAACGACACCATGTCATTTTTTGTTTCCACGGAGTCTATTTCAAAAACAATTATCAAGCATTACGTAGCGGGCTGTAAGGTTAATATTGAACTTCCTTTACAACCTACTAGTTTTTTAGGTGGGCACTATGTATTAGGGCATGTAGATGATACTGCTCTTGTTCAAAATATTGTGGTGTCTGATACTGCTTGGTTTGTAACGATCGCTTTTGATGCTTCTTTTTCAAAATATACAGTGTATAAGGGTTCTGTAACTATCAACGGTGTTAGTTTAACAGTCAACAAAACAGATCAAAATTTGTTAGAACTGTGTATTATTCCTATCACACTTGAAAAAACCAATCTAAGTGCATTAAAAATAGGAGACCGGGTTAATATTGAATTTGACATTTTAGCCAAATACACAGAAAAGTTGTTATCGAAATAATTATGAATCATTTGTTTAGTTCTATAGATATTGCATTAACTCATTTTACAAATGGTGGCCTACTTGTTGTGGTAGATGATGAGACTAGAGAAAATGAAGGTGATATTATTTTTAGCGCGTCCCTTTCTACGCCTGAAAAAGTAAATTTTTGCGCTACAAATGCGCGTGGTCTTGTATGCATTGCTATTTCAAAAAATATTGCGCAAAAATTAGATTTACATCCAGTTCCTAGTAACGCAAAGGATCCATATAGTACGGCGTTTCATGATTCTATCGATGCTACGCCAGCTTTTGGTATTACCACAGGTATTTCTGCAAAAGAAAGATCCATAACGGCTGCACATATTGCTAGTGATGCAAGTACGCCAAACGATTTTATTAAACCCGGACATTTATTTCCGGTTGTTG
Source organism: Bacteroidota bacterium (assembly GCA_947461125.1). Classification (GTDB taxonomy): domain Bacteria; phylum Bacteroidota; class Bacteroidia; order Chitinophagales; family Chitinophagaceae; genus Sediminibacterium. The sequence goes on from CANHHX010000027.1 coordinate 22,687, forward strand.
CAAAAGAAGGTGGCGTTTTAACCAGACCAGGTCATACAGAGGCGAGTGTTGATTTATGTAAACTTACCAACCAAGCGGAGGCTGCTATTATTTGTGAGATTATGGATACGGATGGTAATATGATGCGCCGAGACGGACTGTTTGAATTTGCAAACCAGCATCAGCTTCCTATTATTACTATTCAGCAATTAATTGATTACCGAAAAAAGATACAATAACATGGAACTTATTTCGGAAGCGCAACTCCCTACAAAATTTGGAAATTTCACTATCAAGGTTTTTAAAAACCCCGTTAGTTTGGTGGAGCATTATGTACTTCAAGTAAATGAGGTAGAAGGAGTCATTCCGATGGTACGCATTCACTCCGAATGTGCTACTGGTGATATATTTGGAAGTTTGCGTTGCGATTGTCAAGATCAATTACACGAGTCGCTTTCACTGATTGCAAATCATAAGAATGGCGCTGTTGTTTATTTAAAAAATCAAGAAGGAAGGGGTATTGGCATCTCTAATAAAATTAAAGCCTATCATTTACAAGAGCAGGGTTTAAATACTTATGAAGCCAACCAAGAATTGGGGCTTCCAGTAGATGCGCGTACTTATGATGATGCGGTTTCCATTATACAAATACTAGGGTACACCTCTATAACGCTGATAACAAATAATCCCTCAAAAGAAGAAGCTGTTAAGGCAGCGGGTATTGCATTTACAACCCATCATATTAGTACTGCTGTTAATGCACACAACAAGGCGTACATCGATGCAAAAATAAATATTGGACAACACCACATTAAATTATAAGTTATGATCGCAGTTATACAAGCGACTTTTAATATTGAAATAACCGATTTACTTACCCAGGGTTGCATTAATGAGCTCAATGCTTCGCAAACTCCTTATGTACTCCTCCAATGCCCGGGTGCTGTTGAACTTGTGGGTTATTCTAAAAAATTAATGGATACCAATAAGTATACTGCAATTATTGTGATTGGCGCTGTTATTAAAGGCGATACGGATCATTACGAATACGTTTGTCAGTATGTAACAGAAGGCATGGCGGTATTGTCTACACAGGCTACAATCCCACTAATTTTTGGGGTATTGACTACACAAACCGAAGAGCTTGCTTATGAGCGCGCTGCTCTTGATAAAATGAATAAGGGCAAAGATTTTGCTGATACTGCGGTGTTTATGGTTGACGCTTATGCAAAGGCGTAACAATTACATTACATTTTGATAACATTACGGAAACAGTTAAGTAAGCATTAATGTGCAGCTTTACGGTGTTGGTATTAATAAATTGCCAAGCCAGTTATGTACATACTGCTTAATAATCAAAAGGAGCCAATCGCTTTTATAGAAAACATGATGATTTTAAATGCCACTAAACAAAGTGTAATAGGCATCATTATTGGCGATTGTTTTTTTGGAAAAAAAGATCATGTCATTGGTAAAATATTTAATGATCATGCTTATTTATTGAGCGGTGAAATTGTTGCATCTGTTGTTCGAAATCCAAATTATGTAAGCTCGGCTCCAACAAAAGAGCAAACAGCTGCTGCCTGGGATATTTTATCTAAAATTAGCACGCATACTTCCGACTGGATTGTAGAGAAAAAGAAATGGGCTTCTATTTCACTTGAAGAATCGTTATCTTAGGTATTTATAAACGGTTGCTTATGATACGGATAATTTTAGTGCTTTTATGCTCGCTGCAAATTGCTGCTGCGCAAAATAAAAAAGTTTTATTTGTTATTGCCGATGGTATTCCTGCCTCCGAATTAGAAAAAGCAACCAAGCCTGGTTTTGATGCGATTATTAATAAAGGCGCCTATTTACCTTGCTATGTGGGTGGCGAAAAAGGGGGCGTTACCCAGTCCCCCACTATTTCTGCGGTTGGATACAACTCATTGTTAACAGGCACTTGGACCAATAAACATGGTGTAGTAGATAACGACATTCAAAATCCCAATTACAATTACCCTACCATTTTTAAAGTATTCAAAGAAGCCTATCCCAATAAAAAAATTGGCGTATTTAGCACTTGGCTTGATAATAGAACTAAGTTAGTAGGCGATGGACTAGTTCAAACAAATTATTTACAGGTAGATTACCACAGAGACGGGTACGAGTTAGATACCATTCAATTTCCACACGATAAAAATGCTCGTTATATACATTTGATTGATGAAAAAGTAGTTGCAGAGGCTGCACATGTTATTAAAGACAGTGCACCCGATTTATCTTGGGTTTATCTAGAATACACCGATGATATGGGACACCGCTATGGCAAGAGTCCGGAACTTGATACCGCTATTGCAATACTGGATAGGCAAATTCAAAAATTAATGCAGGCTATTGCTTATCGTGAAAAGCGATTTAACGAAGACTGGCTTGTTGTCATTACTACCGATCATGGACGTGATAAAGAAACCGGAAAAGACCATGGTGGACAATCGGATAGTGAACGCAATACCTGGTTGGTAATGAACCACCGTCCAAATCATTACGCTTTTGAAAATAAAACTGCTATTGTTGATATATTCCCAACCATTGCTACCTTTTTAAATATCAACTTATCAAAAAGTGTAGTGGATGCATTAGAGGGCGTTTCTTTATTGGATCCTAAATTTTAGAAATAGATAACACTTGCACAAGAAAACATTTACAGCATCCGATTTTGGAAGTAGTTTTAAATGGGGCGTAGGTATGGCCGCTCCTCAAAATGAAGGCGCTGCTTTTGAGGACGGAAAAGGTTTGTCTGTGTGGGATGTTTTTGCACGTAAAAGAAACGTCATTAAAGGTGGTGCACGGCCCACTCATGCCGCTGATTTTTACCACCGCTACAAAGACGATATTTTACTTGCCAAAGCATTAGGTTTTAAAGTGTTTAGATTTTCTATTGCTTGGAGTCGGGTATTACCAGACGGCATAGGAAAGGTGAATAAATTAGGTATCGATTTTTACCACCGTGTTATTGATGAATGTATTGCAAATGGGTTGGAACCTGTTGTAACGGTGTACCATTGGGACCTCCCGCATGCCCTTGAATTACAAGGTGGATGGACCAGTAGAGATATGATCAAGTGGTTTTCTAAATATGTAACACTGTTAACAACGCATTATGGTAAAAAAGTACAGCATTGGATAGTGATGAATGAGCCTTTTGCATTTACGGCGCTTGGGTATATGATTGGGATGCATGCCCCTGGAAAAATGGGTACTGCAAATATTTATCCAGCTATTTTTAATGCAGCTCTGTGTACTGCCGAAGGTGGTAGATTAATTAGAGAACACTGCCCGCATGCGGTTATTGGCACAAGTTTTTCAATTTCAGAAGCCAAGCCTTATACAAGTAGTGACAAAGACATTGCGGCTGCAAATAGAGCCGATGCACTTTTAAACCGTTTGTTTATTGAGCCGGTATTAGGGATGGGGTTTCCGCAAATGGATCAATTTGATTTTTTAGATAAGTTGCATATTGCTACAACGGCTTGGCGCTTTATTGATAAATTAAAATTTGATTTTGATTACATTGGGTTACAAAATTATTTTTCAGTGACCATCAAGCACAACCCTTTGATACCGTATGTTTCGGCCTCCGAAGTGAGTGCCAAACAAAGAGGAAAACCGCATACTGCTATTGGATGGGAAATAGATCCGCTAAGTTTTTATGGAATGCTTAAAAGGGTTGGTTCTTACGATGGTGTTAAGCAAATTATTGTAACAGAAGGAGGCGCTTGCTTTAAAGACCATTTGCATAATGGAGTAGTAGACGACATAGAACGAATTCAATATTTTAAAGCGTATTTGGGCGCAGTATTAAAAGCCAAAAACGAAGGCGTTAATATTGGAGGCTATTACGCCTGGACACTCACCGATAATTTTGAATGGGCTTATGGGTATAGTACAAGGTTTGGGCTGGTACATACCGATTTTGAAACCCAACTTCGCACCGTAAAAAATTCTGGGTATTGGTTTAGAGATTTTTTACAAGGCAAAGCTGTTTGATCCCTCTGTTTCATCTACCTGATTTTTGGTTGGTTGTAAAGCTTTTGCTTTTTCAATCACCATTTGTACCAGTTGGTAGGTGCTATATTCAAGTGTCAATGGCGTTGGAGCAGGCTCGTCATACCATTTGGCAAT
>CANHHX010000028.1 GCA_947461125.1 Bacteroidota bacterium
AACATAAATCAAATTTGTTGCTTTGCTTACCCTAATTTCGCATGAGTTTTAAACATTTATATGCGTACAAAGGGTTGGTTTTCAGACTGGTTTAATTCTAGCTATTATCATGCACTCTATCAACACCGTGACGATACGGAGGCTTTGCAGTTTATTCATAATTTAATTGCTTTTTTGAAGCCTAAGCCGCATGCGACGATGCTAGATATTGCCTGCGGTAAGGGAAGGCATAGTAAGGCATTATTTGACGCAGGTTTTGATGTGACAGGAATCGATTTGTCACCTGCTTCAATCGATGCAGCCTCTACCATGAAAACAAATGGATTGACCTTTTCTTGTCATGACATGCGCGAAACATTTAAGGCCAACTATTTTGATTATGCCTTCAATTTTTTTACAAGTTTTGGTTATTTTGATACGCATCAAGAACATCAATTAGCTATTAGTGCTATGGCTGCTAATTTGAAAGAAGAAGGCACACTTGTTATCGACTATTTAAATGTAGGTGTAGTTGAAGAAAATTCAGATAATGAAGCAGTAACACAAATTGATACTTTGGTTTTTTATACCAAAAAATGGCAGGATGATTTGTTTTTATTCAAAGAAATAAGGGTGGTTGATGCTGTTTCCAATGCGGTTTTAGGTGTTTTTGAAGAACGCGTAAGAAAATATGGGTTACATGATTTTACCCTCTTTATGCAAAAAGCTGGACTCGCTGTTACAGCCACTTTTGGAGACTATCAGCTTGGACCCTACAATATGGAAAGATCGGATAGGCTAATTATGGTTGCTAAAAAGCATTCAATATCTTAGTATCTTTAATTATTAAGTCATTGTGTATGCCTTCTATTTTTGAATCCTTGCAATCATTTGACCAAACTTTGTTTGTATATATCAATCGTGTTGCTACGCATCCAATACTTGATACACTCATGCCTTTTTTTAGAGAATCTACTTTCTGGATTCCCCTTTATTTGTTTTTAATTGTGTTTGTTTTTGTCAATTTTGGCAAAAATGGATGGGTATGGTTGTTGTTTGCTTTTATCACAGTATTGTTAACGGATCAGTTTAGTAGTAGCATCGTTAAAAACTGGGTCATGCGGCCTAGGCCTTGCAACGATCCCCTTTTTTCCGATCAGGTAAGATTACTGTTAGATCATTGTTCGGGTGGGTATAGTTTTACATCTTCCCATGCCACCAATCATTTTGGCGTGGCTACTTTTTTGTTCATAACCCTAGGTCGATTTTTTGGTACCTATAAGTACCTATTATTTATTTGGGCCGCACTTATTTGTTACGCGCAGGTGTATGTTGGCGTACACTATCCACTCGATGTGCTCTTGGGAGCTTTACTAGGATTTTTAATTGGCCAATTTGTTTGTTGGGCGTATCAGAAATCTGATCCATTAAATATTTCCCATGCCGCGTAAAACTTTTATTTTTTCATTGGGAGCGGCCTGTCTTGTTTGTATCATTGGAATGCTTGGCATACCACTCATTGATATTGATGCAGCGCAATACGCCTCCATGAGTCGCGAAATGGCTAGTACGGGTAATTATTTACAACTTTATGATTTAGGAAAAGATTATTTAGATAAACCACCATTAATTTTCTGGTTATCTTCTCTAAGTATTCAACTATTTGGCGTTTATGATTGGGCCTACCGTCTACCTTCTATACTTTGTTTGGGACTTGCAGTATGGTCTACGTATAAGTTTACACTTTTATACTATAATACCTTAACAGCGCAGCTTGCGGTGCTAGTGCTTGCTACATCACAAGCATTTATATTGATGGCGCATGATGTTAGGTGTGATACCATGCTAATGGGATTTGTGATGTTTAGTATTTGGCAATTGGCAGCTTGGTACCAAACGAATCTATGGAAATATTTCCTGTTCGCTTTTGTTGGTATTGGGCTTGGTATGTTAACCAAAGGGCCAATTGCTATGGTGGTTCCAGGTGTAAGTTTTGCGATTCATTTTTTATTGCAGCGTAATTGGAAACAATTTTTTAGGTGGGAATATTTAATTGGCGTGATCATTGTAGGGGTGCTCCTTATTCCAATGAGTATTGGACTTTACAATCAGTTTGATCTACATCCTGGTAAAATTATTCATGGTGTACCCATTCAGTCGGGGCTTCGTTTTTATTATTGGACCCAAAGTTTTGGAAGGTATACGGGTGAAAATGTATTCAATGAAATGAATCATTTTACATTTTTATTAGAAAATATGCTTTGGAGTTTTTTACCTTGGATATTTATATTTTTAATAGCGCTCCTGATGTCCATTTTCGATCTTATGAAATCGAACTGTAAACTAGCAACTACTCAGGAGTTTATTGCTGCGGGTGGATTTATTGCCACCTATTGTATGCTTGCTAGAAGTCAGGCACAGCTTCCACATTATATTTTTGTAGTACTCCCACTCGCTGCTGTTGTTACGGCAAAAGGCTTGCATCAAATTTATTTTTCGCAAAGCTTTTATAGACTTCAAAAAATACTCCACTATTTTCATGCCTTTATATTTTCGATTCTATGGGCAGCCATTATTGGGTTTGTATTTTTGGTGTTTACAGACATGCCTTTTTATGTTAAACTGTTAGCTGTTGCCGCCGCCTGTTATTACTTTTTTGTTTTGCTTTTTAAACAAACGGAAACCCCAAAGTTTATTTCACTAGCGCTATACACTATACTGGGTGTTAATTTTATATTAAATACCTCTTTTTATCCGCGACTTTTAAAGTATGAACTTGGTGTTTCGGCCGCATCATTTATCAATCAAAATAAGTTGCCCAAAAAGGAGGTATACTTGTATGAGATTGATGAGAGTAGGGCGCTACATTTTTATGGCAATCATTCATTTGAGCGAATTTTTGATAGTACACTGTTAAAGCCACAGCAAATTCTGATAACTAAGGCATCTAGCTACCCTGCATTGCTACAAAAATTCCCGGCATCTAGTATATTGCATCAAAACGCCTACTTTGGCGTAAGTATGCTAACACTGCCATTTTTAAATCCGGCTACAAGAGATAATGAAGTAACCCCTTATATTATCGTAACTTTGGCAAAGTAGACCTACACCAAACGAACCTACCTCTATGACAGAGATTTTTATAATTCTAGGACTGATACTTATTAACGGGTTCTTTTCAATGGCCGAAATTGCGCTTGTGTCTGCGCGAAAAGCGAGGTTGGAAGCGCAGGCAGATAAAGGAGATGTAGATGCCAAAAGAGCGCTTAAATTGGCCAATCATCCGGACACTTTTTTGTCAACCATCCAAATTGGTATTACACTTGTAGGTGTTTTAACAGGTATTTATTCGGGTGGTACTTTTAAAGAACCGCTTCAAAATTGGCTTTCTCAATTTGCAGATATTGCAGCTTATGCAGAAACCATTGCCACACTTATCATTGTTATTGTATTAACCTATGTTTCTCTGGTACTTGGCGAACTCGTTCCAAAACGTATAGGACTCAGTAATCCAGAAGGGATTGCAAAATCAGTATCGGTGGTAATGCAAGCGGTTACACTTATGATGTATCCATTTATATGGTTACTAAGTGCTTCGTCTCATTTAATCATGCGCATTTTGCGGATGAAGCCCAATGACAATCAAGTAACGGAAGAAGAAATAAAAGCCATTATTAGTGAAGGTACTGAGCAGGGGACCATCGAGGAAGCGGAGCAAGAAATTATTGAGCGTGTATTTCATTTGAGTGATCGAAATATCACATCGCTCATGACTCATCGGAGTGATATTTTGTGGTTAGAATCAACCAAAACAATTGCAGAAGTGAGGGCGGAAATGCCTGAAAGCTTACATTCAATGTACCCCGTGTGTGCGGGTAGTATTGATCAAATTAAAGGGGTGGTATCACTCAAAGATTTATTTGTGGCGGATGGCGCAGAACTGGTTATTGATATTGCAAAAGAGGCGAAATATGTTCCTGAAAATAACTCCGCTTATCAAGTGTTAGAGCGTTTCAAGCAATCTAAAATCCACCACTGTTTTATTGTTAATGAATATGGTTCAATTGAGGGTTTAATTACACTAAATGACATTTTAGAAGCGATTGTTGGAGACATACCGCAAGAGGAAGATCATGATTATGAAATATTAAAAAGAGCCGATGGTAGTTTTTTAATTGATGCCCAACTTCCGTTTTATGATTTTTTAAGTTATTTCGATAAAACAGAATTCATGCTGCAAGGTGATCAGGAGTTTGACACGCTAGCAGGGTTTATCATTCATTCATTAGAGAAAATTCCAACTACGGGCGAAATACTAACTTGGAAAATATTTACGTTTGAAATTGTAGATATGGATAAGCACCGTATCGATAAAATTCTTGTAACGCTTAGCGAAGAGGATTAATTAAAATACAAAGTTTGCAGTTTTATTAGGGTAGTCTAGTTTGTAGGTTTTTTCTGTTCCTTTACTTTTAACGTGTATGATATTTACTTGCGTGTTTTCTAGGTCGTATAGTATATCGCAATCTATTCCAACCGTGTTGGCGCTATTAATATTTTGTGCTTCAAAATAACACCAGGTACTTTCTTTTTGCTGTTCAAAACCAATGATGGTGTATTTGATGGGCGTACCATTGACCAAAACGGTCAAATGCCTCGACATGTATTTTTGAATTTCTTCATTTACAAAAGCCCTATTGGTGGGTTGTAAAATATCTATTTTGGTAGTGGTGTATTTTTGAAGTGTTTTTTCTAAATCCTCATTAAATATGCGCACACTCATTTCAATACTTTTCTCTTTTGGATTATGGGTGATATCTATAACAGACACAAAAAATGGGTGCAAAACGGCCAAAAGGCTAGTGAGCGTCCAATGAATTAGTATATTTACCATAATGTCCTGATCTTGACAACAAATGTCTAACTAAAATTTGATTTTTATGCATGAGTTTTGGATGTATGCCCAAATAGGATTCAATCATATCGCCAATTTGTCTGGCATGGATCATATTTTATTTGTTGCTGCTTTATGTATTCGGTATCAATTTTCGGATTGGAAAAAATGGTTGATATTAATAACTGCATTTACGATTGGACATTCGGTTACCCTTGTTTTGAGTGTGTTCAATTACCTCGATTTCTCAACCAGCTGGATCGAATTTCTAATTCCCGTGACTATACTTATTACATCAATTAGTAATATGTTTGTTAAGAAGTTTAGTTTTAACACCAAATTTCCGGTGATCTACTTTTTTGCCCTATTTTTTGGCCTAATTCACGGGTTAGGATTTAGTTTTTACCTAAAAAGCTTGTTGGGATTGCAGCAAAATATAGCGCCAGCCTTACTAGCCTTTAATTTTGGGCTCGAAATAGGCCAAATTCTCATTGTGATGGCTATTTTAGTTATTTCATTTATATTCGTAACGCTTTTAAAGGCCTCCCGAAGAGACTTTATTTTGATTGTCAGTGGTGGCATTCTTGCACTTTCTCTTCAAATGGCTATTGAGCGGTATTTTCATCTTTAATCCATTAAGCTATGAAGCAATTTTTTGCATTTTTAATGTTTGTTGCAGTGAGCACCCTATCAATTGCGCAAAACATTCAAAACAATCCAACCTCAAACCACGGTAATAAGTTTGAGCAGTTAGGAACTATTTTATCTACGCCCAACGAGTATCGTACTGCGAGTGGTGCACCTGGGCCAAAATATTGGCAACAACGTGCCGATTACAACATCAAGTGTGAGCTCGATGAAGCCAATCTTTTATTAAAGGGAAGTGAAACCATCACTTATTTTAATAATTCTCCTGATGCGTTAACGTATTTGTGGTTGCAGCTAGATGAAAATGAGCATAGCACTGTAAACAAGGCTGATTTTCAGGATGGAAGTTCTCTTCGTCAAGTTTCTCAATCTTCAATTGCAGCTTTAGAAGATGCAAAAAAAGACAATGGCTATGGTCATATCATTTCTAAAATTACAGATGCTACTGGTAAGGCTTTAAAATACACCATCAACCAAACCATGATGCGTGTTGATTTACCTACAACATTATTACCTGGTCAAAAATTTGTTTTCAATATCACATGGTCGTACAAGATTTCTGATCGTATGGTGTTTAGAGGTAGAGGGGGTTACGAATTATTTCCTGAAGATGGTAACAGTGTGTTTACTATGGCACAGTGGTTTCCAAGACTTTGCGTATACTCTGATTTTCAGGGTTGGCAAAACCACCAATTTACTGGTAGAGGCGAATTTGCTTTAACCTTTGGTAATTATAACGTGTCTATCACTGCACCTGCCGACCACGTAATTATGGGAACAGGGGAGTGTCAAAACTATGCACAGGTTTTAACGCCTGCACAGTTGGCGCGTTGGAAAACGGCGCAAACTGCAAAAGATGTAGTAGAAGTAGTAACACTAGAAGAAGCTAAAAATGCAGAAAAGCAAAAAAGCACTGCTAAAAAAACTTGGGTATTTAAAGCAGACAATGTGCGTGACTTTGCTTGGACAGCGAGCCGTAAGTTTGTTTTTGATGCGATGCCAACTTATGTAGAAGGCAAGAAAGTAATGTGTATGAGTGGCTATCCTAAAGAAGCGTATAATTTATGGAGAAGATATTCTACAAAAGTAGTAGCGCATACCATTCGTTCTTATTCTAAATTTTCAATTCCTTATCCATACCCTGTAGCACAAAGTATTGAGGCTTCAAACGGTATGGAATATCCAATGATTTGCTTTAATAATGGTCGCACCAATAAAGATGGCACCTACAGTGAAGCTACAAAGCTGGGTATGATTGGCGTAATCATTCATGAAGTGGGTCATAATTTCTTCCCAATGATTGTAAACTCTGATGAGCGTCAGTGGTCATGGATGGATGAAGGTTTAAATACTTTTGTTGAATATTTAACAGAAGAATTATTTGACAACAAATACCCTTCTCGTAGAGGACCTGCTTTTGGTATTGTTGATTATATGAAAGCGCCTAAAGATCAGTTAGAGCCGATCATGACCAATAGTGAAAACATTATTCAGTTTGGCCCTAATGCGTATTCTAAACCTGGTACTGGTTTAAATATTTTGCGTGAAACCATTATGGGTAGAGAATTATTTGATTTTGCATTTAGGGAATATGCTAGACGTTGGGCATTTAAACATCCAACACCTGCTGATTTATTTAGAACGATGGAAGATGCGAGTGCGGTGGACTTAGATTGGTTTTGGAGAGGTTGGTTTTATAGTATCGAAGCTTGTGATATCGCCATCGATACAGTAGCACATGCGGTGTATGATGCATCTGCGCAACCTCGTGCTGGTGGCATGGGTGGGAGAGCAGGTGGTATGAAAATGTCAATTGACAAACCAACTGTAAACAGTTTTGAGGACATTTCTAAAATTCGAAACAGAGAAGATAAGTCTATCATTTTTGCTACCGATGCAGATACTTCATTAAGAGATTTCTACTGGCGTTATGCAAGAGGTATTGAACCTTATGATTCTATTACTAAAAATAGCATGCCTTCTTTTGGTACACCGGAAGCACTCTCTGACCAAGAAAAAGCTAACTACAGCAATGTTCATTTATATGAAATCACTTTTAGCAATAAAGGTGGACTTGTAATGCCAATTATTGTTGAGTTTACCTACAAAGATGGCACCAAAGAAACAGAGCGTATTGGTGCGCAAATTTGGCGTAAAAATGAAAACAAAGTATCACGCGTGTTTATGTCTCGCAAAGAAGTAGCGAGCATTAAATTAGACCCAATGCGTGAAACTGCGGATATCAATGAAACAAATAATTTTTGGGGTAACGTAAGTGCTGAGCCTAGTAAGTTTACTTTGTTTAAGCAACGCACACTTGGTAGAGGTCAGTCATTTGGCTTGAATCCAATGCAGGCTGCTCAGGAAAAGAAAAAATAACAAAAGATCAACCAATATTAAAGCCACTTGAATTATCTTCAAGTGGCTTTTTTTATTAAACCATGTTTATGAAAAGTATACTCTCCATTTTTATTTGCTTCTTTTGTGTAGTTGTTTCAAATGCTGCGCGTGTTGATACGGTAGTCGTGTATAGTACAGCGATGCATAAAAACATAAAAGTAGCAGTAGTTATTCCTGATCATCCTGCTGGTCAAACAGGCATTAAATTTCCAGTAGTTTATTTATTACACGGATACAGTGGTAATTATGGAAGTTGGTTAAAAGATGCACCACAGTTACAATCTAGGGCTGATCAATACCAGGTAATGCTTGTTTGTCCTGATGGGGGATATGGTAGTTGGTATTATGATAGCCCCATTAACGATTCTATCAAATATGAAACTTTTATTACAAAAGAATTACTACCCTACATCGATTCGCATTTTCCAACAAGTACAAATAAAGACCACCGTGCCATTACGGGGTTAAGTATGGGAGGGCATGGTGGATTATTTTTAGGTATGCGACATACTAGTTTATTTGGCAATGCAGGAAGTGTTTGTGGGGGTGTTGATATTAGACCATTCCCCAATAGTTGGGATATTAAAAAATCGTTAGGTACTATTATTGAATATCCTCAAAACTGGACCGATTATTCGGTGGTGACAATTGCAAAAAATCTAAAGCCAGATCAGCTAAATATCATTTTTGATTGCGGGGTATCAGATTTTTTTATTGATGTAAACAGGTCGCTCCATCAAGTGCTTTTGTCAAATAAAATTGATCATGATTATACCGAAAGGCCAGGAGGGCATAATAAAGCATATTGGAGTAACAGTATCGATTATCAGCTACAATTTTTTAGTAAAAAATTTATAGCAGCAATCAAGTAAAGGTTAACCACCGGTTTTGCCATCCACTATTTTTTTGCCTTTGTTTTTCTTTTGGAATTCTAGCACTTCTTTTGGGATTACTTTTTTAGTAGCCGTATCTGATTTTGATTTGGGGGTTCTTGTATTTGATAACGCATCGCTCGAATCAGAGGACTCTTCTTTATTTGCATTGGGGTCTTGTAACACGTCTAAGATCCAGTTTTCGGTTCTTAATTTCTGACCGGTATAAGGGTCATATATTTTCCAGGTACCATGCCTTAAAGAGGCGCCCGTTGTTTTAACAATCACTTTTTCATACAAATTGGGATTGTTGATGTCCTGTACATCAATGGTATCATAAGGTTTAGAGGGGTCAATGGCCCTCCAAGATTCTTCTCTTTCAATTCCCTGAATGGTTAAATAGGTGCAAGTACCGTTTTTTAAACCCCATTTATAATTTTCGATTGCCATCGGATCTCCCATTAAATTAAAACGGCGCCATGTGCCTTCTTTTTTATCATTTACAAATACACCTTCCTCAACGTATCCTCTTTCGCCTCTAATTGGAGGCGTTTCTATTTTCCATTTGCCTCTTTTGAGACCACTGGCTTCGGTGCAATTAAGGGTATCCCCTTTTGAAGTGAGTCGATAGGTTTTACACTGCCCATAAGCAGCGTTGTAAAATATTACACAAAAAAGGACAAAAAGCAGGCGCATTTTCTTACATTTAATCACTTAAAAATACAAATTATAAGTACGATTATGAGAAAAATACTCAGTTTTTGCCTTTTGCTAACATTGTCATTGTATAGCACAGCTCAAATTAAACCTACGCCCGCAACCGAAAGGTTAACTTCTATCGAACAACGTAAAAAATTAGTAGAAGTATCCACCGTTAATGGTACCGCTTTTAGAAATATCGGTCCAACTGTTATGAGTGGTAGGGTAGTTGATATGGCTGTTAATCCAGAAGATCCCACTAATTTTTATGTGGCTTATGCTACGGGAGGTCTTTGGCATACCATTAACAATGGACAAAGTTTTACATCGGTGTTTGATTCAGAAGCTATTTTAACCATTGGTGCGATAGCAGTGAATTGGAAAAGTAATATTATTTGGGTGGGTACTGGTGAAGTAAATAGTAGTAGATCATCTTATGCTGGTATTGGTGTTTACAAGTCTAGCAATGGTGGTAAATCTTGGGATTACCTTGGACTTCCGGAAAGCCATCATATTGGTAAAATTGTAATCAATGAAACGGAGCCAAATACAGCTTGGGTAGCTGCGTTAGGGCATTTGTATTCACCCAATAAAGAACGTGGTGTTTACAAAACGACCGATGGTGGTAAAACTTGGAACCACACTTTATATGTAGATGCCAATACAGGTGCCGTTGATATAGATATTGATTCAAAAAATCCATCTATTTTATATGCAGCTATGTGGTATAAAACTAGAACGGCTTCTAACTTTGAAGAGTCTGGTAAAACAAGTGGTATCTATAAAAGTACAGATGGTGGTAATACTTGGAAGCAAATGAATACACCAAGTTCTGGATTTCCAAATGGTGATGGTGTAGGAAGAATTGGTTTGGCGGTATATCCTCAAAACCCTAATACCGTATTTGCGGTTGTAGATAATAATTTCCACCAACCAGAAACGGCATTAAAAAGTACGACCGATACAACACGCTATGTATTAAGGGATTTTAAAGATTTAAATAAAGAGCAATTTGCTGCACTTGATGATAAAAAATTAAATGCATTTGTCAAATCACCTCGTAACCAACTGCCTACCAAGTATACAGCTGCTGGTATTAAAGAGGCTGTACAAAATGGAACATTAGCACCAACTTGTATTTGGGATTATTTATATGATGCCAATACGGCTTTATTTGAAACACCTATTTATGGTGCCGAATTATATCGTAGCGATGATGGTGGAACAAGTTGGAAAAAAACACATGATAAAACCATTGGCATTTACAGTACCTATGGATATTATTTTGGTAAGGTTTTTGTGAGTCCAACCAACGCTAATAAAATTGTATTAACCGGTGTTGGTGTTGTGTTAAGCACCGATGGCGGAAAAAACTTTAAAGAAATTGGTAAAGAAAATGTGCATTCTGATCATCACTATGTTTGGATGAATGGAAAGCGTGATAGTCATATGATTTTAGGTAATGACGGTGGTTGTAATATTACCTATGATGATGGGGAGCATTGGTTTAAAGCCAATACACCAGCTGTTGGACAGTTTTACAATATTGCAGTGGATATGGCGAAGCCTTACAATGTATATGGAGGACTTCAAGACAATGGTACTTGGTATGGTTCCAGTTTGACCAAAGAAAATTATGATTGGTACGATAGTGGGCACAATCCATTTACCGGCATCAATGGTGGTGATGGTATGCAAGTGCAGGTAGATTTCAGAGACAATAAAACCATTTATAGTGGGTCTCAATTTGGAGCGTATTCTCGTCAAAATTTATTAACCAAAGAAAGAAAATCGGTAAGACCTTCTCGCGATTTAGGCGAAACCGCACTTCGTTATAACTGGCAAACTCCAATCTTGTTAAGTAGACACAATCAAGATGTGTTTTATTATGGAAGTAATAAGTTTCACCGTTCATTTAACAGAGGAGATAGTTTGGTAACCCTTAGTGCCGATTTAACCACCAATCCTGCACAAGGAGACGTTCCATTTGGAACCCTTACAACCATGAGTGAAAGCCCAATCAAATTTGGCCTTATTTATGTAGGTTCTGATGATGGAAATGTACAGGTTACAAAAGATGGAGGGTATACTTTTTCTGTCTTAAATAAAGGTTTGCCAAAAGGTTTCTATGTAAGCAGGGTTGTAGCAAGTGCATTTAATGAAGCGCGTGTATATATTACCTTAAATGGCTACCGTAACGATCATTTTAATGCCTATGTATACCGTTCTGATGATTATGGCACCACATGGAAGCAAATCATGAAAGACCTTCCAGTTGAGCCTGTAAACGTTATTAAAGAAGACGCTATCAACGAAAACATTTTATATGTTGGAACCGATGGTGGCCTTTATGTAAGTATGGATGGTGGTAATAGCTCTATGATGTGGAATAAGGGTTTACCTGCTAGTGTACCTGTTCATGATATTGTAGTTCATCCGCGTGACAATGAAATTATTTTAGGTACACACGGCCGAAGCTTATACATTGCTCCATTAACTGCTTTGCAAAAAGCGGCCGTAAAGAAGTAAAAAACTTTATTAATATTTTTTACAAAACACGCACTATTCGGTGCGTGTTTTATTTTGTACATACCCGCTCCATTTTTGAACAGCTGCTTGCATATCATCAGGTATGGCTGCTTCAAATTTGATAAATTCGTTGGTTGTGGGATGCACAAATCCAAGTGTCGTAGCATGAAGCGCACATCTAGGACAGGCGTCAAAACAATTGTCTACAAACTGTTTGTACTTGGTATAAATAGTGCCTTTTAAAATACGGTCTCCGCCGTATTCATGGTCATTAAATAAAGTATGGCCAATATGTTTTAAGTGCACCCTAATTTGATGTGTTCGACCAGTTTCTAACACACAATGAATAAGGGTTACATAATTAAATCTTTCAATAACACTGTAATGCGTAATGGCGTGTTTGCCAATATCACCTTCGGGATAAGCGTCATATGTTTTCCTATTTTGTTTGTGTCGCGCAATATTTGCAACAATGGTTCCGGTATCTTCTGTTACATCACCCCAAACAAGGGCGGTGTATTTTCTTTCTACGGTATGGTTAAAAAACTGCTTTGCTAAATGCGCTGCCGCTTCGGCGGTTTTAGCAAGCACAATGAGGCCCGTTGTGTTTTTATCGATACGGTGCACAAGTCCAAAGCGTGGTAAAGATTGTTCGTCTATGTTTGGATTTTGTTCTTGCAAATGATACGCAACGCCATTGAGTAAGGTACCTGTGTAGTTTCCAACCCCCGGATGCACCACCATGTTGGATGGCTTATTGATAACCATGACTGCGTCATCTTCAAAAACAATGTTCAGCGGAATATTTTCTGCTTTTAAAACATGCGTTTCGGGATTAACGAGACTCATGATTAAGATTTCATCACCGGGTCTTACCTTATAGTTACTTTTTACATTTTTTCCGTTGACTGTTAAAAATCCAGCTTCGATACTTTGTTGAACCTTACTTCGGGTGGCACCTTCCATATGCGTTTGCACCCATTTGTCGATACGAAAGGGTTCTTGTCCCTTGTCAATGACAAAAGATTTTCTTTCGTAGAGGGTTTCTGTGCCTTCTTCATTAAATAAATCAATATCCGGTTCCATTGTTGCAAAAATAGCCCCAAACCTTCCTACTTTTGTGTAATGCAGCAGGAAGTTTTTTTTGAGGACTTGGGAAACCGCAAATACAAAGAAGTTTGGGCGTACCAAGAGTCTTTGTTGAGTGAAAATTCAGCCATTAAAGCTAGTTACCGGAGTCAACATGAAATTCCAGTGCAGGATTGGCCTACAAAAAATCATTTGCTATTTGTTGAGCATCCACCGGTGTATACGCTTGGTAAAAATGGAAATGCGGCTAATGTGCTCATGACTACTGCATTTATGGAAGCCAATGGCATCGATTATTTTCATATCAATAGAGGAGGAGATATCACTTTTCATGGACCCGAACAGTTGGTGGGTTATCCCATTTTAGATTTAGAAAAGTTTAAAACTGACCTGGGCTGGTATTTAAGAAGTTTAGAAGAAGTGATTATTTTAACGCTTGCCCATTATGGTATTGAAGCTGGCAGGAGTGCCGGTGAAACGGGGGTATGGTTGGATTCTGAGAATAAAAAATTAGCACGTAAAATTTGTGCGATGGGAATTAAATGTAGTCGATGGATTACCATGCACGGGTTTGCATTAAACGTCAACACGGATTTAACCTATTTTAATAATATCGTTCCTTGTGGCATACCAGATAAACAAGTAACGTCTTTGCAAAAAGAATTAGGGCGCGAAGTGCCTATGCGAGAAGTAAAAGAACTCGTGAAACGAAATTTTGAACAAATTTTTGGAGCTACTTTAATTGATTAATTTTTAAAAGCATAATGTTCCTTTTTTAAAGGAACGGTTGCCTTGTAGTCCGCCCGAATGTATGATTAGTATTTTTGAGGTAGGGTCAAATTTTTCTTTGCTAGCAAGGTCTTGAACCCCGTATAGTAGTTTAGCTGTATACACAAAATCTAATGGCAGTTCCATATTTTTATAGCAATCATTCATGAAACTAACAAGTGCTGGTGTATGTTTTGCATAGCCGCCAAAGTCATATCCATGTATGATTTCAAAATCTTTTTTTGATTCCTCGGGGGTTAAGAGGGCTTTTATTTCTGCGTTAATTGAAATATTATTTTTTAAAACCGAAAGGCCAATAACTTTTTGATGTGGCGCTGCTGCCTTTATAAGCCCTGCCATCATGGTACCTGTACCTACTGCACAAATGATGGTGTCAAAAGGGGTGGTGTCTTTAATGGTTAGCATTGATTTGGCACCTTTTGCACCAGTTACACCATAGCCTCCTTCCGGAATCCAGGCCCAATTTGGATCTTGGTTATGCGATATGATTTTTTCTTTTTGCTCAAAGTCTTGTCTTGAAATAAAATGTAGCGTCATGCCATTTTCAAGCGCATCGGTTAGGGTAGGTGATAAGGCCACTGGTTTTTCACCTCTTATAAATCCTACTGTGTGCAGTCCCATGCTAGCACCATATGTAGAGGTAGCAACGATGTGATTAGAATAGGGGCCTCCAAATGTAGCCAGTGTTGTTTTACCGGCTGTTATAGCATCACGCACATAAAATTGAAGTTTAAACCATTTATTGCCACTAACTACAGGATCAAGCACATCGGCTCTTAATATATTGATATTCAATTTATTATCACATATTTGGCTGATATCTTGTATGTAAATATTATTAATATTCATTTGTAATAAGTGTGCACTATTTTAAAGAATGATTTAGCTTCGCAGCCCTTAATATTCTCTTATGAAACCAACCTTAGTGATTCTTGCAGCCGGTATGGCAAGCCGTTACGGTAGCATGAAACAAATTCAGTCTTTTGGACCGAGTGGCGAAACAATCATGGATTATTCAATTTATGATGCCATTGAAGCAGGTTTTGGAAAAATTGTTTTTATTATTAGAGAAGAATTTAGTGAGCAATTTAAGTCAATTTTTGAACCAAAACTAAAAGGCAAAATTGCTACCGATTATGTATACCAGCATTTAGCTGCTTTTACGGAAGGTAAAAATGTAACACCAGAGCGTGTAAAGCCCTGGGGAACGGCGCACGCAGTACTTTGTTGTAAAGGAAAATTAAATGAACCATTTGCGGTTATTAATGCCGATGATTTTTATGGTAAAGATGCTTTTGTGCAAGCCGCATCTTTTTTAAACAATGAGTGTAATGACCAAACCTATTCTATTATTGGATATGAGTTAGGTAAAACACTTAGTGACAATGGAACGGTAAGTAGAGGGGTATGTAGTGTAGATGCTAATGGTCATTTAATTGACATCAATGAGCGTACAAAAATATTTAAGAACGAAGACGGTGTTATTGTTTATGAAGATAACGATCAATTATTCCCTTTAACTGCGGATACGATTGTAAGCATGAACTTTTTATGTTACCCTGCTAGCTTTGTAGCACTATGCGAGTCTGAATTTTCTAAGTTTTTGGATACGCAGGGAATGGAATTGAAATCTGAATTTTTCTTACCTTCTGTTACCAAACATTTTGTAAATGCTAAATTAGGCAATGTAAAAGTAGGTACTACTTCTGCGAGCTGGTTTGGTGTAACCTATAAAGAAGATGCACCTGTTGTTCTAGCGAGCATTAATAGCCTTGTAGAAAAGGGTTTGTATCCAAGTAATTTATGGGGATAGGAAACTTTGATTTCCTTATTTATCAAAAGACTTTACATAATACACGCAAGATTCAAGTGTTGCAATTTGCTTTTTGCGTGACATGCGGCTAATGTTTGAGCGGGTAGATATTTTGATGTCTTTACTGCCTTCATTGCTAGCATTATAATCACTTACTACTTTGTAGATGTTATTTGATTTGAGTGCAAATACAACACCTTCTAATTGAGCTTCTCTCGTGCTCAATACGCCAATTACTTCGCCAGCATTATCAAATACGGGAGCGCCAGAGTTACCAGGGTTGGCACTCATTTGAAGTTGATAGGAGAGTGAATCTCCTTCGTAACCACTTCTAGCGCTTAAATAACCCGTTCCGTATACGATTTCATTTCTTGGATAACCGAGGGTAAATATTTCTTCTCCTAAATCGGTGGTAGATTTACGAATAGAATAAGGAAGCGATTTTTTAGATGTGAAATCTGCGTCATCAATTTTTAAGATTGCTAAATCTTTTTCTTGGTCGATGAGTGCAATTTGAGCCACGTACTCATTGCCGTTATTGTCAACCACAATAGCGCCAGTTCCTTTAATTACGTGTGCATTGGTAACAATAAAACCTTTTCCGTCTATTAAAAATCCTGAACCGCCACTAATAAATTTAACGCCAGCAGGTAATTTACTTTTTACCTCATTAATAAGTTTACCTTGGTATTGTTGGCTCTTTTTAATGGCAGCAATATCGTTGCTTAATTGTTGGATTTGGTTGCTGTGGCTCACGGGAGAAATAAATAAAGCAAGACCACTTATAAATAGTGCAATGACACCACCCACAGATGCTGCAATGGCTGCCACTCTTTTGTACTTGTGAAATAATTGTACAACCTGCGCAGCGCTTGAAATATTTTGGCTATTTGAAATTTCGCCACGTTCCAATAAATTTTGGTGCGTTTGAGTAAGTGTTTGTTTGATAGATTTAACCGCACTGTATTGATCCATTTGTTGTAGGAACATGGCATGCTCCACTACCATTTGGTCAATTTCGGGGGTATTTTTACGAACCAATTCAAAAGCAGTTTTTTCCTGTGCATCCATTTGGTTGCCCAGGTACTTTTCGATGGTTTCTAATAAAATTAAATCTTCCATGTTACTTTATCTAGGTTGCTTACTCTCCAATATTGTATTGCGCAAAAAATAATTTTTTAAGGCGCATTAAACATTTGTATTTCTGGTTTTTGGCATTGTCGGCATTGGTATAACCAAATTCCGATGCCAAAGCTTG
Source organism: Bacteroidota bacterium (assembly GCA_947461125.1). Classification (GTDB taxonomy): domain Bacteria; phylum Bacteroidota; class Bacteroidia; order Chitinophagales; family Chitinophagaceae; genus Sediminibacterium. The sequence goes on from CANHHX010000028.1 coordinate 16,971, forward strand.
CATGTCCATTTTTTGAAGGTAGTAGCCTTCTAATAGACTTTTACAAGGTTCGCCTAAGCTTTTCAGCGCCCGGTCCATAATGTCGTAGGCGGCGTCGTGCTTAGCATGCTGTTCAAGGTCCTCCTCCACAGAAATGGTTTCTTCCAAATTATCAACCGGGTGCGAAAAGCGACCCTGTTGTTGCAATTTTTTGAGCCAAAGCCTGCGGCAAACAGAGTATACGTAGGTTTTAATTTGACAGGTTAAAACAAAAGACCCTGATTGTGCTTTTTCATACAGGGCAATCATTGCTTCCTGAAAAACGTCCCTTGCATCGTCATAAGAGCCATTGTTGGCCAAAATAAAGGCCTGGATGGTACTGAAATTCTCTTTGTAGAGTTGTTCAATAACGGCAGAGTCATTGCTGGCTAGCCCCCTTAATAATGCTTGTTCGTTACTCGTAGCTTTCACTAAATACTGCTTTTAATACGCGTTAGGGCATAAAAGTAACCCAATATAGCCCGAAATCTTTTTTTTCAAAAAAAAAGGAGGTTTCTTGGGTTACCTTTTTACCCCTTCCGGTATCAATAGGCACATTCATTCAAACAAAAAACCCAAAAAAATGAAAAAAGTATTCGCAATTTTAGCTGTTGTAGCTTTCGTAGCATGTAATTCAGGTGAAAACAAAGAAGCAACTGCTGACACAACTGCTGTTGACACAACTGCAACTGTATCTATGGATACTACTGCTGTTGATACAACTGCTGCTTCTGTTGATACAACTAAGCACTAATTCGTAAAAACATTCGCTAGATTGTTTAGGCTTTAAACGGCCAAAACTAGCTTGCCGGTTTTAACAATCTACAAGATTTTCATATGGCAAGCAATCGTAAATAGCCTTCTTGTTTCTACAAGAGGGCTTATTTTTTATAGGTAGTAGATTTTTGAAAGGCCCTATTCGCAAAAGCCTAGAATAACTAAGGTTTGTTAGTATAGATTTTTTGATTCCTATTTTAATCATGCGTTTTTTTTCGTATATTTGAATAGAGATGAGCACATTAATTTTAAATACTTGGTTTAGTTTCTATTACTATTACTTCTTTCCAAAAAGGAGCCGGGTATTATATGTATTAGCGTAACAAAAATTTTTTACATACAATCCCGGCCAACTGGCCGGGATTTTTTTTAAGGATATGCCAACAAAAAATAAAATAACAAGAAAGCCTGTAAATGAATTGGGTATTGCTATTCAGGGTTATGAAGGAAGTTTCCATCAGGTAGCAGCCTGCACCATTTTTGGTAAAAACGTGGCCGTTGTACCCTGTGCTTCTTTTAGCGCACTCATCAAAAAAGCAGAAAATAAAAAAGTATCGGCGGGTGCTATTATGGCCATCGAAAATTCTATTGCGGGTAGTATTTTGCCCAACTATAATTTACTGCTTCGCTCAACCTTAAAAGTAACTGGCGAAGTATACTTATCTATCAGTCAAAATTTACTTGTTAATAAAGGAGTGAAATTATCAGACATTAAAGAAGTGCATAGTCATCCCATGGCGCTACTTCAATGTTTGGATTACCTTGAAAAAAACAATTGGAAATTAGTGGAGTCGGAAGATACAGCACTAAGTGCAAAACATTTGCAGCAGCACCGCTCTAAGCATGTAGCGGCAGTGGCAAGTAAATTAGCTGCCGAACTTTTTAATTTGGATATTATTGGCCCAGATATTCAAACGCAAAAAAATAATTATACGCGTTTCTTGGTATTGGAAAGAGCGGTAGATGTCGTGGAGGATATACTTGCGAATAAAGCGTCTATTTATTTTCAAACCAATCATACCAAAGGAGTACTCGCCAAAGTGCTTACACAAATTGCAAAGCAGGATGTAAACCTAACCAAGTTACAAAGCATGCCTATTCCAGGAAGTAATTTTAAATATGGTTTTTTTGCGGACATGGAATTTGATAAGCGAAAAAAATTAGATCAAGTACTCGATTCAATAAAGGAGCTAACAAATAATATTAAAATATTTGGTGTCTATCAAAAAGGCAGCATGAAAAAAGGGTAGTTATGGAAATGCAATTAGCGGCAAGACTAGATGGTATTGGTGAATATTATTTTTCACAAAAGCTTCGCGAAATAGAGCAGCTGAATAAAGCCGGTAAACAAATTATTAACCTTGGTATTGGTAGTCCTGATTTGGCGCCACACCCTGAGGTGATAAAGGCTTTGCAAGAAGCGGCTGCTCCAGATAATGTACATGCTTATCAATCATATAAAGGTGTTCCCGTTTTGCGAAATGCAATTAGTGATTGGTATCAAAAATGGTATGGTGTTACGCTAGATCCTGACACAGAAGTGCTTCCGCTCATAGGAAGTAAAGAGGGTGTCATGCATATTTGTATGACCTATTTAAACGATGGGGATCAAGCTTTAATTCCTAACCCTGGCTATCCAACGTATAGTAGTGCTGTAAAATTAGCGGGTGGTGAGCCCGTATATTATGATTTAACATTAGCTGGCCATTGGGAGCCTGATTTAGCAGCACTCGAAAAAACAGATTTATCGAAAGTAAAATTAATGTGGGTGAATTATCCGCATATGCCAACGGGACAACTTCCTTCTGATACTTTTTTTGAAGCCCTTATTGCATTTGCGAAGAGGCATCAAATTTTAATTTGTCACGACAATCCGTATAGTTTTATTTTAAATGAAACGCCTAAAAGTTTGCTTGCGGTTAAAGGTGCCAAAGAAGTGGTGTTGGAATTAAACTCGCTGAGCAAAAGTTCTAACATGGCTGGTTGGAGGGTAGGTATGTTGTCTGGAAAAAAAGAACGTATCGATGAAGTATTGCGTTTTAAATCCAATATGGATAGTGGTATGTATTTACCCATTCAACTTGCTGCTGCGAAGGCGCTGGGCTTAGGTAAAGATTGGTATGATAGCATTAATGTTATTTACAAAGCGCGACGAGAAAAAGTATTTGAACTACTAGACTTATTAAAATGCACCTATTCAAAAACGCAGGTAGGGATGTTTGTGTGGGCTAGTATTCCTACAAATTATCCCGATGGTTTTGCATTAAGTGACAAAGTGCTCTATGATGCCAATGTATTTATTACTCCAGGTGGCATTTTTGGATCAAATGGTAATGGATTTATTAGAATTAGTTTATGCGCTCCTGTTGAACGTTTTGAACTAGCGACAGAAAGGGTTAAACATGCAGGTATTGCATTATAAATGGAAAAATAATGATTGTAACGATAATTGGTACGGGGTTAATTGGTGGTTCCATGGCGCTTACTTTAAAAGAGAAGGGCTTTGCTACAAAAGTGATTGGTGTAGATGCGAGTGAGCAGCACTTGACCCAGGCGCTTGCACTTGGTATTATAGATGAAGTAAAGTCTTTAAACGAAGCTGTTGCGCTTTCTGATTTAATTATTATTGCCACACCCATTAATGCCGCCGAAAATATACTGCCTCAAATACTTGATATCGCAAAAAATCAAGTGGTGATGGATGTGGGCTCTACCAAAAACAACATTTGCAATATTGCCAGCGCACATCCAAATCGCGGCAGGTTTGTGGCAACCCACCCTATGTGGGGTACTGAGTATAGTGGACCGGAAGCCGCTGTTAAAAATGCGTTTACAGATAAGGCTACGGTTATTTGTTCAAAGGAAGCTAGTGACCCAGACGCTGCTGCCCTGGTGGAGCAGGTGTATCAGACTCTGGGGATGCACCTTTTATTCATGGACGCGGCTGCCCATGATGTACATGTTGCATATATTAGTCATATTTCACATATAACTTCTTTTGCCCTTGCCAACACTGTTTTGGAGAAGGAAAAGGAGGAAGATGCCATTTTTGAACTGGCAAGTGGTGGTTTTGAGAGTACGGTTCGCCTTGCAAAGAGTAATCCTAGCATGTGGGTTCCTATTCTCATGCAGAATAAAGAGAACGTTTTAGACGTTCTTAATGAGCATATCTCTCAATTAAGAAAATTTAAGGCAAGCTTAGAAAAGGAAGATTCCGATTATTTGCTTGAATTAATTGAGAAAGCCAATGGGATCAAACGGATTTTAAAATAGGCAAAGCACTACCTTATAAGTACCTTTGCCGCAAAATTTTTACTACATGACGACATTTGAAGCGTTGGGAATTGATGCAAGATTGATTCAGTCAACCACAGAATTAGGGTACGTGAACCCTACAGCTATCCAAGAACAAGCCATCCCGGTTCTACTGAGTGGAACCAAGGATTTTATTGGCTTGGCACAAACAGGAACAGGAAAAACAGCCGCTTTTGGACTACCTCTATTACATATTATAGATGAAAAGGCAAAATATCCGCAAGCACTCGTTGTTTGTCCTACACGAGAACTTTGCATGCAAATTGTAAAGGAAATTGAATTATTTAAGAAATACATGCCAGGTATTTCTGTGGTGGCCGTTTATGGCGGTACCTCTATTGGCTTACAAATTAGAGACTTAAAAAGAGGGGTGCAAATTATTGTGGCAACCCCTGGTCGTTTAATTGATTTAATTGAGCGTAAAGCAATCAACCTAGAACAAATACAATATGTTGTTTTAGACGAGGCAGATGAAATGCTTAACATGGGCTTTCAGGATGATATCGAATTCATCCTAAAAAACACCCCTCAACGCGAAAGTACTTGGTTGTTTAGTGCTACCATGCCACCAGAAATTAGAAAGGTGAGCAAGCGTTACATGAAAGATCCAGTAGAAGTAACGGTGGGTAAAGTCAATACTTCCAACAAAAGTATTGATCACCAATATTATGTAACTACGGCACAGCACCGTTACCAAACCCTTAAAAGAATCATTGATTTTAACCCGGGTATTTATGGTATCATTTTTACGAGAACTAAAATTGATGCACAAGAAATTTCGGAGCGTTTAACCCGCGAAGGATATGACATCGATGCATTACACGGCGATCTTACACAAGCCCAGCGTGATAAAGTAATGGGACAGTTCAGGGATAAAACCTTACAACTCCTAATCGCTACAGACGTTGCTGCCAGAGGGATTGACGTACAAGGTATCACACACGTAATCAACTACGAATTACCGGATGATGTAGAAGTATACACGCACCGAAGCGGTAGAACGGGTCGTGCGGGTTTACAAGGTATTTGTATTTCAATTGTACACTCTAAGGAGATGTATAAGTTCAAACAAATTGAACGCATCAACAATTCTAAATTTCATAAGCTAGATATACCAAGTGGTAAGGATGTTTGTCGTAAGCAGTTTTTCTTTTTCATGGAAAAATTATTGTCTGCCGATATTAGCCATGGTGATTATGAAACCTACGTTCCTATGTTGGAAGAAAAATTTGCTGACGTTAGCAAAGAAGATGTGTTAAAGCGCGTAGCAGCTATGGAATTTGACCGTTTCTTAAAATATTACGAAAACGCAGAAGACCTTAACCACAGAGACAAAGGTAGACGCGAACAAAGCGACGCCCCAGATCAGGCAAGACGCAGAGATGGAAGAGATCGTGATGGCGGTAGAGGCGATAATAGAAAAGAATATGCAAGAGGCGGCGGTAATGGGTATAGTCGACTATTTGTAAACCTGGGTACCAAAGATGGTTTTTATAAAGCTAGCTTTTTGCAGTTTATACTTGATATGAGTGATCTTAAAAAAGACGTTTTGGGACGCATTGATATGAAGGATATGAACTCTTGGGTTGAAATTGAAAAAGGTGCTGCTAAACAAATGGTAAGTGCTCTTGATGGTAAGAACTACAAGGGACGACGCATTCGTATGAATGATGCCGATAGTGGTGGTGAGCGCAGACCTAGAAAAGGAGAATAATTTTTATTTGGGTTAAGTATTTTTATGGAACAAGCAATCGAAACAAAGACAGCAGTGGAAGCGCTTCTGCAAAAGAGACCTTTAATTATCTCTGGACCATGCAGTGCAGAAACAGAGGAGCAAGTGGTGCAAACGGCAACCAGACTCGCAGCTACGGGTAAAGTAGATATTTTACGTGCTGGTATTTGGAAGCCGCGTACACGTCCTGGCAGCTTTGAAGGTATTGGTACCAAAGGGTTGCCATGGTTACAACAAGCAAAAAAAGAGTCTGGTTTGCCAGTAGCGGTTGAGGTGGCTACTGCTAAACAAGTAGAAGATGCGCTTCATTTTGGTGTAGATGTTTTATGGATTGGCGCAAGAACCACCGTAAATCCTTTTAGTGTGCAAGATGTTGCAGATGCTTTAAAAGGAGTTGATGTTCCGGTACTTATTAAAAACCCCATCAACCCCGATTTAGAATTATGGATTGGTGCTGTGGAGCGCGTTGCAAATGCGGGCATTAAAAATATTGGGTTAATTCATAGAGGATTTAGTTCTTATGGTAATACCGAATATAGAAATGCTCCTATGTGGCATTTAGCCATTGAAATGAAACGCCGTAACCCAGGCATGCTTCTTATTAATGACCCTTCCCATATTTGTGGTAGAAGAGATATTTTAATGGACGTTGCGCAAAAAGCCATTGACCTTGACTTTGATGGACTTATTATTGAAAGTCATATCGATCCTGACAATGCGTGGAGCGATGCTAAGCAACAAGTTACCCCTGAGCGTTTAGGTGAAATGATTAGCTCTATTGTTTGGAGAACAGAAGAAATTGATTCTGAAGAACTGCATGCAGTGATGGAAAAAATGCGTCAGCAAATTAACCAGCTTGATGATGAGTTGTTGCAACTTATTGGTCAGCGCATGAAAGTTGCCGATAAAATTGGTCAATATAAAAAAGACAATAATATTACTATTTTACAAACCAATAGATGGAATGCTATTTTGGAGCGCGCTTACCAAAGAGGAGATAAGCTTGGATTAAGTCAAGAATTTATTACCAAATATTTTGATGCGGTGCATATGGAAAGTATCAACCATCAAAATAAAATCATGAATTCCTAGTTTGGAGCTCTTGCATAATTTGTTTACGATGAAAAAAAGAACTTTTCATTTTTCTGGCAAGCCCGTTCACTATTATTTTGATGCTTCTTTTGATGCATTAAAAAAATTAGTACCTATTAATACGGCTGTAATCATTACAGATGAAAATGTTTTTGAGGCACATAAAAAAAAGTTTAAAGGTTGGAATACGATTGTATTAAAACCAGGTGAGCAGTACAAAGTACAGCAAACTGTGGATGTGATTATTGATAGGCTCATTGAACTAGGGGCCGATCGTCAAACTACATTAATTGGTGTGGGCGGGGGTGTCATTACTGATATTACAGGTTATGTGGCTAGTATATACATGCGTGGTATTGCAGTAGGTTTTGTGCCTACTTCTTTACTTGCCATGGTAGACGCTTCTATTGGCGGCAAAAATGGAATAGATGTTGGCGTCTATAAAAATATGGTGGGCATTATTCGCCAGCCTAATTTTTTGCTATACGATACCAGCTTTTTAAAATCATTACCTCTAAGCGAGTGGCAAAATGGTTTTGCTGAAATCATCAAGCATGGTGCTATTAAAGATGCTGCACTCATTAAACAATTAGAGTCGCACACACTCGCTTCCTATAAAAAAGATTTGTCTTTAACTGCAAAGCTAGTAGAGCGAAATGTAATGATTAAAACCAAAGTGGTGCTAGCAGACGAATTTGAAAAAGCAGATCGTAAGCTTTTAAACTTTGGGCATACCCTTGGTCATGCACTTGAAAATACCTACGAATTAAGCCATGGTCAGGCCATTAGTATTGGTATGACCTATGCAGCGGTTATTTCGGAACAGCTATTGATTTTCAAAAATAGACACTCGCTTGTTGCGCTTTTAGAAAAGTATGGTTTACCAACCTACGCTTCATTTGATGTTTCGAAAGCGCTTTCTATTTTGCAAAAGGATAAGAAAAAAATAAAAGATGCAGTGCATTACATCTTATTAGAAAAATTAGGTAAAGGGGTTATTCATACCACTTCTTTTGCAACACTAGAAAAGATGTTTAAAGGTTTTCAATCATGATGAAAGCTTGCGTAACTCCATCTATAATTGCTGGAACCATTACAGCACCCGCTAGTAAAAGCAGTATGCAGCGTGCCTGTGCAGCTGCGCTTATACGAAAGGGAGAAACTGTTATTGTCAATCCGGGCGTTAGTAACGATGATATGGCTGCCATAGATGTGATTCAAAA